>NZ_JBZYWK010000011.1:0-151871 GCF_059115385.1 Occallatibacter sp. FHG110214_02
ACTCCAAGCATGCCGAACAATACAGCCGTACCGAGTGATTGACGCATCTCTGACCCGGCTCCCTGTGCCACCGCAAGCGGTGCAACGCCAAGGATGAAGGCGAACGAGGTCATCAGAATCGGACGGAGACGAGTTCTGGCTGCGCTCACCGCCGCCTCCTCTGCCGGTACATGGTCAACGTCTTCCCGCTGTTTAGCGAATTCCACGATAAGAATCGCATTCTTTGCAGCCAGCCCAACGAGCACGACGAAGCCAATCTGCGCCAGAATATCGATAGGCATATTCCGGGCATGAAGACCTGTCGCTGCTGCTAACAAACACATCGGAACAATCAGCACAATTGCCAACGGCAGCTTCCAGCTTTCATACTGTGCCGCTAAGACAAGGAAGACAAACAGCGCTGAAGCTCCAAAGATCAAAAGAGTCGGTGTACCTTGCTTCTTTTGCTGATAAGAGAGATCAGTCCACTCGTAAGTGATCCCAGCTGGGAGCACCTTCGCTGCGATTTTCTCCATTTCCTGCATCGCTGTTCCCGATGAAACGCCGGGCGCAGCGCCACCCAGGACTTCTGCCGCAGGGTAGAGGTTGTAGCGAGGAATGCGATACGGTGCAGTCCGCTGCCTCAACGTTGCAACCGTGCCGAGAGGAACCATTTCGCCGCTGGCATTACGCACCTTTAGCTGGGAGACATCCTCAGGTGTCTGTCGAAAGGCTTGATCTCCCTGAGCGAACACCTGATAGGTGCGCCCAAGATAATTGAAATCGTTGACATACTGCGATCCCAGATAAAGCTGAAGTGTGGAGAACACCGCGTCGGGTGTAACCCCCACCTTCTCCGCTTTCAAACGATCAATATCGGCATAGATCGAGGGCGCGCCAGCATTGAAAAGGGTGAACACGCCTCCAAGTGCAGGATCACTGTTTGCTGCCGCAACGAGCGCATTTGTTGCCTTAGCAAGGGCATCAGGACCGAGGCCGCCGCGATCTTCGATCATTATCTTGAAACCGCCAGCCGACCCAAGTCCCTGGACCGGTGGAGGCATAATGACCGCGACCTGTGCATCTTTAACGCCGGCAACTCTCTTCCTGACGGTTTGCAGCATTGATGCAGCGTCGCCGCCAGGCATGCGGATGTTGGCGAGTGAAGGCAGAGCAAAATAGAGAGTACCCGTATCCGAAGCGAACGTACCAGTTGTCACATCGAATCCTGCAGTCACAGAACTGCTTTGGACCCCCGGAGTCTTCAGCAGGATCTCGTTTACCTCACGGACAACAGCGTCCGTGCGATCAAGGCTTGAGCCCGGAGGCAGTTTCACGATGGCGGCAAGATAGCCAATATCCTGCTCGGGGATAAAGCCAGTGCTCATCTTCGAGAACTGGAATCCAGTGAGCGAGATCAACGCGACATAGACGAGCGCGATAACGACTGTTGCTCGAACGAACCGAGCAGTCACCTTGCCATAGCTCGTTGACAGCCAGTCGAACGCCGCATTAAAGCGATTGAACACGGGATGGATCAGGCGTGCCAAACCAACTGGCTGTTCGTGGACGTCTCCTTTGTGCGGCTTCAGGAGGACTGCGCAAAGCGCAGGACTCAGCGTGAGCGAGACGAAGCAGGAAATCACGGTTGACGCCGCGATTGTGGTCGCAAACTGCTTGAAGAATAGGCCAGAGATTCCTGAGATGAAAGCAGACGGCACGAAAACGGCGCACAGTGTCAATGCAATCGCTATCAATGCACCCGATACCTCATCCATGGTGCGATGGGCGGCTTCTTTCGGTGACATGCCCAGAGCCATGTTGCGTTCAACGTTCTCTACAACAACGATCGCGTCGTCTACGACGATGCCAACAGCCAGCACCAGGCCGAACAGCGATAAGTTGTTGACAGATACTCCAAGTACGCTGAGGAGGATGAAGCTGCCGAGAAGCGAGACGGGGATAGCAATGACTGGAATGATTGTTGCGCGCCAGTTCTGGAGAAATACATAGACGACTGCGACCACCAGTGCGATGGCAATCAAAATCGTCATCTTTACTTCTTCAATTGACCTGCTGACGAATTCAGTTGGGTCATAGATCTTGATATCGCTGATATCGGACGGAAAGCCCTTCTTCAATTCGTTGTATTTGGCGAGAACTTCATGCTCGACTGTCACGACGTTCGATCCAGGCACCGCAAAGAACCAGAACGGATTGGACGGATGACCATTCGAGTAGGAAATAGTGCCATAATCTGCGGAGCCGAGTTCGACGCGGCCGATGTCCCGGATGCGTGTTACTCGTCCCTGATCATCTGATTTGACGATGATAGATCCAAATTGCTCGGGAGTAGTGAGACGCCCCAGCGCTTCGACAGTGATCTGGTATGCCGAGTGCGTGGCAACTGGCGGCTGATTCAGAACACCTGCCGATACTTGCGCATTCTGCGCGCGCAATGCAGTTAAGATGTCGCTTGCACTGATGTCATGAGCGGCGGACTTGTTCGGGTCAATCCAGATGCGCATTGCAAACTGGCGCTCACCGAGGGGAAAGATTCCGCCGACGCCGGGGAGGCGAGATAGCTCATCACGAACATGCAGAACCATGTAGTTCGAGATGTAAGACACACTGCGAGTTCCGTTGGGAGAATAGGGGAAAATGCCGAGCAGATACGCTGGAATGACCTTTTGAACTTTAACGCCGATACTCTGGACAGGTGCAGGCAGTCGAGACAAGGTGTCTTGTACCCGATTGTTTGTCAGGAGCAATGCAGTGTTGACGTCACTTCCGATTTTGAAAGTCACGGTGACCGTCAGGTTTCCATCACCGGTAGACTGGCTCCCGATGTACTCCATGTTCTCGACGCCATTGATCGCCTGCTCCAGCGGAGTGGCAACAGTTCGCGCGATCACATCCGCAGAGGCGCCTGGATAAGCCGTAGTGATCTGGATCGTCGGCGGGACAATATCTGGATATTGTGCGACCGGCAACACCACCACGGCAGCCAGACCAAACAACGTAATGAATGTGTTGATCACGACCGCAAAACGTGGATGTTCGATAAAAAAGTGAGTCAGTTTCATCGCTCGCCTCAGTTCTCTTTCTCGTCCGATCCAAGTTGGATCGAGCTGTCATGCGGCGACACCTTGGAGCCAGGCGCGGCAATTGGAACACCGTCGATAATTACCTTGTCGGTGGGAGCTAAGCCCGAACGAATAACTCTTAGGCCATACCGAAGATCGCCCAACTGGACCTGCTTCGGCGTGACCACGTTATCGGGGCCAACGGTCAGAACAATGTGATCTGACTGGTCCGCAAGGACGGATGCGTCCGGTACAAGGAGCACTTGAGCAGGCGTCGATAAGGCCAGACGGACGCGCGCAAATCCTCCAGGCGTTAAAAGAAGATCGGCATTCTGCAAGGTTGCGCGAGCGTGTATGGTTCCGCTGGATCGGTCGAGGGTGTTATCTACAAAGTTGAGGGTTCCCTGATGAGTGAAATCCGTCTCATCACTCAGCGAAGCATCAATCCTGTCGGCTAACGGACCCTTTTGCTTCTCGCGCTCTCTGAGGAATGTCATGTAATCGGCTTCGCTCATATCAAAATTCAAGTAGATCGGGCTGAGCGAGACGAGCGTAGCGAGCAAGGTAGTAGGACTGTTACCGGCGCGGCTTCCCGATACGAGGTTGCCGACCGAAACCTGGTGAGTGCCGATCCGTCCAGTAAACGGGGCCGTGATGCGGCAACGATCAAGATCAAACTTTGCGTCGCGCACAAGGGCTTCAGCAGCATCCACGGATGCCTGAGCTGTCCGCTGTTCTGCGGCTCTTTGGTCGACGTTTTCAATCGTACCGGCGTCTGTGCGCTTTAGCGTTTCAGCTCGGGACAGCTCTTGTGTTGCAAGGTCCAGACGTGCATGAGCGCTTGAAAGTTGTGCGGTCGCCTCACTGTATTTGATCTGGTACGGAGTCGGATCAATCTGAAACAGGAAATCGCCTTTATGAACGATGTCGCCATCCTTGAATCCAATCTGAGTAAGCGTTCCGCCAACCTGAGCGCGTAGCTCAACGCGTTCCACCGCGGAGAACTGCCCAAGGAATTGCAGCCTCTCGGAGAGGTTTCTTTGCAGTGGCTCGCTTACGCCTACGGAGGCAGGACCGGGTGCAGGGGGATGAGCTTCTGGTCGAGCAAGCATGCGCGGTCCAAAGATGATCCCTGCCGCAACAAGTCCTGTGATAACTACAGCACCAACCCAGAATCTGATGCCAGGTTGGTTAGAAGGCTGGCCGTTGTATGGCTCGGCCTCCGGCTGAGTGCTTATGTTGTTCATGGTCTTTCCTCACTTGGGTAGCGAACAATCAGTGATTGCTCGCAGGGTTATCGTGCGTGGCGCGGAATCTTGCGCTGCTGCGTTAAATTGCGTCACTCAGAAATAAAGGTGTGGCCGGCTTACTGGCTCCCCTCGCGGCTCCCGTCTCTCCGTTGTAAAAACTCAGACCATGGGATCGTTGGAGAACTAACGGCCTCCTCGAGAATCTTGCTCAGCGTTAGGTACAGCTTTCCTCCTACGCTGACTCGCGCCACGCCGGTCTTGGCTATCTCTGATAGCGAGCTGCCATCGTTGACGAGAACGTTGATTGGAAGAGGTGATGACTCTGCGAGTTCTGTGATCAGATCAGAATCTGCGAGGCCGGGAACGAAGAGTCCATCTGCGCCCGCTTCTTTGTAGGCCTCGGCACGCCTGATTACCTGGCCGAGCAAAAAGAGGTTGTGTTCGCTGCGAGGATTCTGGAGAAAAATATCCGTTCTGGCATTGATAAAGAACTGCAGACATGCCGCGTCGGCTGCTTGCCGAGCGCCCCGTATCCTGTCCGCTTGATCGTCGGTTTCCCGAAGGCTTCTGTTTGTGGGAATGCTGTCTTCGAGGTTGCATCCAACAGCGCCCGCATCAATGGCGAGGGCGATGGTCTCCCCAACATTCTTGGGCTTGATTCCGTAACCACTTTCGAGGTCCACGGTAACCGGTAGCTTCGTCGCTTTTACGATTCGGCGCAGATTGTCGATCACAAAGGTAAGGGGAACGTTCTCTCCATCTGTGAAGCCGCTTGCCTCTGCGACTGCCCAACTGCTTGTTGCGATCGCTTTGGCGCCAGTTCTCGATATAGCCCGCGCGCTTCCTGCATCCCACACGTTGTAAAGTACAAGCGGGTCGCCTGGAACATGTAGTTTTCGGAATTGCTCGATCTTTCGTTTCTGTTCCTGCATCATCTGCTCCTCGTTTTCTTGATGCTTAGGCTGTCAATGCTCTGGAAGCTCTGGGCCGGACAAAGGACCCGCGCCCCGGGAATCCACGGCACTACTTCTGCGCTTCGGCGCTCTTCCAGAACTCACGCAATTCCGCGTTGAACGTATCTGAGCGCTCTTCGGGGAAGAAGATCCTCGCTCCTTCAAACTCGACCCGGCGTTGAGTTCCCGGAATTGTGTTCTGAAGCCAGTGGGACCACTTCACGTCGAAGTACACGTCATCCGTTCCCCAGGCGATGAGGGTCGGCGCCTTCAAGGTCTTGAGGAGTGGCTCGACTGCCACAGTGTGGATGTTGTCGAATGCAAGAACAAAACGTGCCAGGTCATGAGTGCGCTGCTCAGTTGCGACGAACGGTCGCAGGTAAGCCTCGATCGTTTCGTCCGTCACCTTCTCGGGATGCTCATACGCAGGGCCCAGTGCTTCAGGCGAACGATAGATGGCTTTGTTCGACAGCATCGCATCTAACGTTGCGCCCAGGCCTCCAGCCGCAACCATGGCGACGAAGGGCTTAAACGCTTCAGGAGGCCAATTGTCGTGGGTGTCAGCATTAGTGATGGTGAGGCTACGAATACGCTCGGGCTGCGTCGCTGCAAAAATTTGAGCAATACCACCGCCGCTGTCGTTTCCAACAAGGTCTACCTTGTCGATGTTCAAGGCATCGAGAAACTCTTTCAGCATCTTCGCGTTCGCGGTTGCCGATACGTTCTGATCGGCTGCGATTTCCGTATCACCGTGTGCCAACAGGTCAACTGCGATCACGCGCCGAATATCAGAGAGGCTGGCGAGCTGGTGACGCCACAGGTAACCGTTCAGTAGGACTCCATGCACAAAGAGAGCAACTGGCCCTGAGCCTTGTTCTGTGTAAGCAATTCGCCCTGAGGGCGTCTGAATGAACTGCTTTTTAACGGACGAAGTTCCTACTGCCATGGCAAACCTCCGATTTACTGCTCGTTAAGATCTCGCTGAGATCGTGAGTATGGTTTTCCCTGGGCGCGCAAATTCCTAGCCGCGCCCGAAGGGCATTTATGTCGCATCCGATGGATTAGCTCGTCTGGCGAATGAACTGATCGATAAGCGCTGCGATCGCGTGCGGCTCATCTTCGGTCAGGAAGTGGCTTGCAGATTCAAGTTTGAAGATGGGCGCGCCGGGAAAGGCTGCTTCAAACATCGGGATGAAGAACTTTGGCAGCAAAACCTTATCGCGCATGCCCTCGATCATGATGGCCGGCTTCGACCGTATGATTTTGGCGGCCTCGTGATTGATTTCAGGCTTCCAAGTTCCCGTTACGATGCTCTTCGGGAAAGCAATTACGCCGTGGCATTCTTCGGGAGTTGCGAAGGGCAGAGAGTACGCTTTGAAAAAAGCCTCGCTTGCCTCTGAGTTCTCGAAGCCCTGGAGCAGCTTCATAAGTCCGACAATCGCAACACCGGCGTTCTGCAGAGTCGGCTCAAAGGTTCCGTCGGCAACTGCCCGGTCTGCCCAGCCGAACCAAGCAGACTCCTTCCCATTCGCCTCCCAAAGGCCAGCATCGATGTCGAGGCCAAGTGAAAGACTGGTGTTCATGACGACCACACGCTTGATCCGGTTAGGCTGCCGCAGAGCCAGCCCGCCGCCGATCGCACCGCCCCAGTCATGAACCACCAAGGTGATGTCTTTCAGGTCAAGTTTCTCAACGAGAGCTGTCAAATTATCGATGTGGGCCGTTGCGGTATACTCGCGGTCTTGCGGAGTTTCGCTCTTTCCGAAGCCCATATAGTCTGGCGCAATGACCCGATAGTTGGGCGATAAGGCGGGAATGACGTTACGGTAGAGATAGCTCCACGTCGGTTCGCCGTGGAGGCAAAGAACCGTTGTACCGGAACCTTCGTCTACATAATGCATTTTGAAGCCGTTGATGTCCGCGAAGTGGGGCTCGAACGGGTATGTGCCGCTGAAAGTTTCGTTTGCTGGTACCACTTGACTTCTCCTTGAAGAGAAGTATGGCCCTTTGCCGTTTGGCAGAAATGACATTTAGGATGCAATTTCTGCCAAACTGTTATGGAATACTATTTGAACTATGCGCCACAATCCTCCAGTAATCGCCTTTCTTGTCGCGTCGCCCTTTGAACTGCTTGATATGACCGGCCCCGCATCCGTCTTCGAGATTCCGACCACAAAAGGAAAGCCATACTATACGCTCAAAGTTCTGTCTACAGAGGGTGGTAATTCTATCCAGACAAACGGTGGCATCTCCATCAGTAATGCCATTAAGTACTCCGATTATGACGGCCCAATCGACACGCTCATCGCTACCGGCGGTGAGGGCGCCATCGCGCAGTTATCTCCCGATATGCTGAAATGGGTCCGCGAACGAGCGCCCCGCACACGACGTGTCTGTTGCGTGTGCACGGGCGCGTTCATCTTAGCGGCAACTGGCTTGTTGGATGGGCGGCGCGTAGCAACACACTGGCGGTACTGCGACTTGCTTATGAGCCGTTACCGCAAGGTAAAAGTCGAACGAGATCCGATTTTCATTAAAGATGACAAGTTTTACTCAACCGCGGGAGTCAGTGCAGGAATAGATCTTGCGCTCGCTCTCGTCGAGGAAGATCTTGGGCATGCGGTGGCTGCGACGCTCGCACGAGAACTTGTACTCTTTCTGCGGCGTCCTGGCGGGCAGGCACAGTACAGCACTCTTCTTGCGCAACAGGAAGGCATTGAAAATGGGCGAATGCGCGACCTGCCTGTGTGGGCAAGGGCAAATCTGAGTCGCAGGCTCGATGTCGAAACGCTCGCGGATGTGGTTGCAATGAGTCCGCGTACGTTTGTTCGTCAATTCAAGGAACAATTCAACTTGACGCCCGCTCGCTGGGTACAGGCGCTCAGGGTGGAAGCCGCGATGCAGCATCTGGAAGACCGTGATATGTCTCTTAGCAAAATCGCGCTTGTCACCGGCTTCCGCGATGAACAGGCGCTGCGTCGAGCGTTCCTGCAACAGACGTCGATAACGCCCAAGGAGTATCGGGATCGCTTTGGAGAAACCGAGTCAGAGATTGAAGAGCCAACGGATCTGCCATCCATTGACGAGATCAAATCAAAAGCAAAGGCACTAATTTCGGCCTCACATCTGAATCGCTGAGCACGCGAGTGTAATCAAAAGTCCGAGAAGTTCGTCGCAGTGCGGTCTGATGGCACAGAGATCAGTTGAGTCAATACCTTGATTGTTGCGGCATCGTGATGCAGCAACAATCAAGGTTTAGAAGCGGCTCATCTACCATGTATATCTTGCGCGAGCTGCGAAGAAGGAGAGAAGCGAATCTCGGAATTCAAATGACAAGTGAAACCAAACTACAGGCAGAACCTGGAAGCTCTCCATCTGATAAACCTCGAGCCAGCAGAACAGTAAAGCGCCCTCAGACGAGGCGACTCAGATCGGTTGATGCTTCGGTTTATCGCGCTCTTCTTCTGGAAGCGCTGATCGTGCACGCCGATTGTTTTCCGGAGGACTATCGCACGGAACTTGTCCGTCCTCTTGCTGAGATTGGTCAGGAACTCGAAAGCAATACCGTGTTAGGTACTTGGGTTAGTGACAAGCTCGTTGCAATGGGAAGCTGTGTTCCCTACGGCGACTCTAAACGCCAGCACCGGGGAAGAGTACGAATCGTCTATGTCAAAAAACAGTTTCGACGCAGAGGCATCGCAACAGCCCTGCTCACTGAATTAACCCATTATGTAGCGCGGAGTATCGACCAGCTTGAGGTCGAAATCACTGTCAAAGATGAGCCGGTGGTTCGATTTTTTGAACAGTACGGATTTCGCATGTTCGGCCTTACTCCCCGTGCAATCCGCGTCGATAATCGCTGGCAGGATACCTGGACGCTCATCCGACTTCTCCGGTAGATTGGGTCTCGGCCGATCAGCAGAGCATTGCCGACGAGATGCGTCTATCCGTGAGTTCCAGTCCGTCTGAGGCTATCTAAGTGGCTCTCATTTTCTCCATAAGCGGGGAAACGCTGGAACCTTTCCTGATACGCACCAGGGGTCGTGAGAAAGTGGGCGGAGAAGGTTTTCCGGAGGGCGACTACGTCTCGAAATCCCGTCTTGTGCGCAATTTCGTTGAGCGTAAGCTCGCCGCCTTCAAGGTGTCTCCTCGCCGCTTCGACACGAATCCATTGCACCCACTCTGCGGGCGCCATGTAAAACTGCTCACTGAATCGGCGCGCAAAAGTTCGCTCGCTCATTGATGCAATTCGTGCGAGATTGCGCACGCTGAGATCGGCAGTGATATTCGCTATTACCCAGGAACGTAAATGTAGGAAAGCAGCCTCTGTAATGGGCTGCTGTTGCCCGGCGCCTTCCACAAATTGAGCCTGTCCGCCGGATCTCCGCGGATAGAGCATGAGCTCTCTCGATACAGCGATCACTGCGTCATGCCCAAGATCTTCTTCGATCAGCGCAAGAGCCAAGTCAACGCCCGCGGAGACGCCTGCTGTTGTGTATACCTTTCCATCCTTGAGAAAAAATGGATCACGCTCAACCTGTACACCTGGATATTGCTTTGCAAGCAGATCGCAGTACCTCCAGTGGGTTACAACTCTCCGCTTGTCCAGAATACCGGCCTCTGCCAGAAGGAAGGCGCCAGTGCAAATTGCTCCGATACGCCGTACACGCCTGCTCTTTTCTGTTAGCCAAGTTCTCAATCTTTTATCTGGCGCAATCATTGCGCCCTCGCCACCAATGACAAGCAAGGTGTCGATCGAGCGATCGAACTTGGCGTAGTGAGTTGCAGGGCCGATGGTGAGGCCGTTGGAACTGTGAACGCTGCCTTCGTTCGTCGCAGAGAGCAAGTGGGTCTGATACACCGGCTTACCTGCATGGCGTGCGAACGAGAACGCACTCGATGGGCCAATCAGGTTGAGCTGTTCAAAAGGGGAAAGGACTAACAGAGCAATATTGAAACCGACCGTTTTCATCTCACTACCCCAATTATGGCAGAAATCAGCCTAGAAATGGCATTTCTGCCAAACGCAATTGTCTGATGATACTCCCAGACAGGATTCACTGGAGCGAGTCCGAAACAGAATTGGGCGCTCGATGGATTGGATGATCGTGAGCGCACACGGTTGCAGCAGGGAAGAAGGGACGCAGCGGGCAAGACCTCTGAAGAAGTGCGCTCATGGTGAATTGCGGTGAAGGAGAAGACGATGTTGGAGATGAAAAAGAAGTGCGAGAACTGTGGCACGGAGTTGCGTGAAAGCGCAAATGACGCAATGATCTGCTCGTTCGAGTGTACGTTTTGCGCAGACTGCACCAAGAATGTCCTCAGCGGAATTTGCCCGAACTGCGAAGGTGAACTAGTGAAGCGGCCGATCCGTGAACGCAGAGAAGCATGTTCCATTGAGGCGATCTATCAGGCGAGGGAAGCTAAGTAAGCTGTGTCCATTTCTCAGGAAGAATTTATTCGTACTTATCCAACTCTGTTCCATGTTTCTCTGGCGAGCAACATGGAACAGATCGTTGCTCACGGACTTCTTAGCACATCCGCACTATTGGATCTCTGCGAGATTCAGGGAACTGGTCGCTTCGCTATCGAGAGCAGTCATCGTCGTGAGCCAGTTCCAATTAGTCACGCCGCGCACGGCAATTTCTTAATCAACGACCAAGCTCCGA
This sequence comes from Occallatibacter sp. FHG110214_02, assembly GCF_059115385.1. Taxonomy (NCBI): domain Bacteria; kingdom Pseudomonadati; phylum Acidobacteriota; class Terriglobia; order Terriglobales; family Acidobacteriaceae; genus Occallatibacter; species Occallatibacter sp. FHG110214_02. The sequence goes on from NZ_JBZYWK010000011.1 coordinate 10,938, forward strand.
TGCAAGAGAACGCACTTCAGAAGTGCTTGATGGATATGTCTCCTCGGCAGTGGTATGAATCACTCAATCGGCGTGTGTTCTTCTGGCCGACATCCGAGAGATTGGAAAAGCACCTGAACGCGCGGCTCGCGCGAGCGCGATCACGCCTTGTGCTTAGTTTTGACACGCGAGCGATTGTTGAACGTTTTGGAGATCGAATCGAGCTTTCTCCGATCAATTCAGGGAACACGATGCGGAATGCTGCGGCACGAGGCAGTGTGACGTTCTTGCCGTTGGCTAGGTATCCATTCCAGGAACGAAAGAAGAGGGTTGGCGTGAAGAGTGCTGTTGCCGAGGTTACAGTGCCCTATGCGATAACACCTGAACAGCTCGCACAACTTGCATGGACGGGTACACAGCATCCTAGCCATGTTGTCAATGAGGGCACTGACATATGAACCTGTCCTATACGTTTGTCGATTCCCCTGTGGGACGTCTTAAGCTCGTTGCAAGCAGCTTCGGGCTTGTTGCCATTCTTTGGGAGAATGACAATCCGAAGCGAGTTCCCCTCGACGAGACCTTACTGAGTGAGGATCAGTCCATTCTCGAACGTACGCAGATGCAACTCGAAAAGTATTTCGCAGGAAGGATTCTCACGCTCACCCAAATACAGCTTGAGGATTACTTCGCAGGGAAACGCCGTAGCTTCTCAGTTCCCCTCGATGCGCGTGGCACTCCCTTCCAAAAGCAAGTATGGAGGGCTTTGCTGGAGATTCCTTTTGGAGAGACGCGCAGCTATGGTCAGCTTGCGGAGGAATTGGGCAGACCCACGGCGGCGCGGGCTGTCGGCTATGCCAACAGGACGAATCCGATCAGCATCATTGTGCCCTGTCATCGTGTGATAGGCGCATCAGGCGAACTCACAGGCTATGCAGGCGGCATAGATGCAAAGGAGCACCTCCTGGAGTTCGAGGGCGCGCTCCCGCAGCGAAATCTGCTCTTAGCTCATGCGCAACATTCCCTGCCACCTTCGGCGCTGAAGGCTGCTTTGCGAGGGGCTGGAGTTGCAGATGCCGACTCTAGTCCGCCTGGCTTGCTCAAAGCGTAAGCATTAGCTCGTCGACATAGCACCAACCCCAGTCTTCTCCAGGTTCGATGGAGCGCATCAATGGATGGCTTGTCGAGTGGAAATGCTTGGTTGCATGCTTATTCTTAGAGGAGTCGCAACAGCCTACGTTTCCACATATTAGACACATGCGCAGGTGGACCCAACGGTCGCCCAGCTCAATGCACTCCTGGCATACCTGGGTGGTGGGTTCAACGATCTTGATCTGATCGAGATGTGTGCATTTCTTCTTCATAGTGATTCGACGCCTATCCTGAGAGTTTGTGCCCTGGAGCGATTACAGGGCGATTGTCTTGCGGACATCCTTGGGTCCGGCTGAGTTGCGGTTTACGTGTGGATCTCCCACGGCTTGAAGAGATGCTCGAATTTCTCCATGTCAATTCTCTGTCGAGTAAATCGGACGCCCTCAAGCTTCAATCGTGCCCTCTGTTCGTATGCCCCCGCTCCCTGGAGCTTTATCACCCCGCCAGCGCCCACCACACGATGCCAGGGTAATTGGTCGACTGGATCTGTCCGCAAGAGTCGCACAACCGCCCTGTGGTATCGAGGATAGCCCGCAGCCGCTGCAATGCGACCGTAGGTACTGACCTTTCCCGCAGGAATCGAAAAGATCATTCTGCGGAACGCGAGATCGCGTTGCTCGCTAGGTGTAAGCGAATCCCGAAGCAGCCGTCTCTTCGATCGCTCGGCCTTGAGCTGATCCAGCCCAAAGAACTTTTGCGATGTTCTGGCTTTCGACTTGGAAGTAGTCATCATGTATCGGCCGCTGCCTATGCGACTTCGCCTCGTTCCTATTACTTTGAATGAAAGAAGTTCTTCCAAAGCGCTACTGTTGCGTAGGCCCGCCAGGGACGTACCTTCTTCACGTCTAGCGTGGGATGCCGCTTTAGTTCCTGCTTGAGTGCATAATCCGTCGCTGGAAAGGCATCGTCGTCGTGGAAGCCGTGCATGGCCACATATTCAGCAGTCCAGGGGCCAATGCCTGGAACGGACAATAGGATCTTGCGCAACTGATCGTGTGCAATCGGCTTGTCCCACTGAAGAGTTCCATCCTTCACAAGCGTCGCAAGAGAACGTATGGCAATTCTTCGCGACTCAGAGGTGCGGACTCTGGATAAATCTGCCTTCAGCAACTGTTCTGCGGTAGGAAATAAGCGAATTTCTTGCCTCGTTTTTGGATGCGTAACTGCTGAACCAGCTGCGTCCATCAATTCTGAGGTGAGCACGCGGCCAAATGCGACCGAAACGAGTTGACCGAGTATGGTCGTCACCATCGATTCAAATCCATTCCAAGAGCGAGAGACGCGCAGACCTGGGTAATGTTGCCAGATTTTCGAGAGCGACGGGTCAGCATTCATCGCCGCTGAGATAGCGGCGCGGTCTGAATCAAGATCGAACATACGGCGGATCGTCGAAACGATGGCGGTACTGTCCTCGCGGTTGGCGTGCCATATCTGCAACTTCAGGGAATGCTTCTTCGGAGCGTGGGTGACCCGAAGCCACCCCATCCCGCGGGATGTCTCGATCAGCCGTTCGTAGCCCTCTTCGTCAACAGCTTCAAGGTGAGGCAGTTCATGGATTCGGTAATGCCACAGCACCGTTTCCCAGTCATATGGAGGAGTATAGGGAAGGTGGACCAGTATGGGGCGGGCGGGTACGCTGACACGGTTACCTGCGACCTCAGTGTTCGTTCGTGCCAAGCGTACCTACCTTGCCTTTCCTGTAAAATCCATCGCACTGAATGTGCAGCCTTGAATCGGACTACTTGAGGACTGCTTTGCGCGCTGCGTCTTGGAGTGTGCTGATGATCAGAGCGTATGGGTCGGCGCCATAGCTGATTCGTGCAACATTTCTCTTTGCCAGCGCAGTCAGGTTCGTTCCAGGGCTCACCATGAGATTCACCGGTAGCGGCGATTTCTTTGTGAGATCAGCTATCAAATCCAAGTTTGCCAGGCCCGGAACGAAGAGGCCATTCGCCCCCGCTTTCGCGTAAGCTTCCGCGCGCTCCAGTGCCTGTTCTACCAACTCCTTGTTGTGCTCCTCTTGTGGCAGCTGGATAAACACGTCGGTCCTTGCATTGACAAAGAAAGGCACCTCTGTCTCGTCCGCTTGCTGACGGGCGTGATGGATGCGGTCAGCTTGCTTCTTGATATCACGCAGAGAGCCATCCTCCGGGTCACTGTCCTCAAGGTTGCAGCCAATGGCGCCGGCCTTGATCGCGAGGGAAATCGTCTCCGCTACCTTCTTCGGGGTTGCTCCATAGCCGCTTTCAAGATCGACCGAGACTGGGAGTTCGGTGGCTTCTGTGATCCTGCGAAGATTGTCCATCACATAGGCAAGCGGCGTGTGTTCCCCATCAGAATAGCCTGAGGCTTCGGCGACCGCCCAGCTGCTGGTGGCGAGAGCCTTGGGGCCGAGTTCAGCGACAGCCTTTGCGCTGCCGGGGTCCCAAATGTTAAACAGCACGAATGGCTCGCCAGGAACGTGCAGCTTGTGAAACTGCTTGGCCTTTTGCACCTGAGTCGACATGTTCTTCTCCTAGACGATCTGTTGCACGTTAATTGTTCCCAATGGAGTGGCCGCGCAAAGCTACATATTGCGCGGCCATATGATTAAGCCTTTACCGTTTCGCTGTACAGTGGATAGTCCGTGTATCCCTTTGCCTCGAAAGTGTAGAACGTATCGCGGTCGTAGGGAGTAAGCGGAAGGTCTTCGCGAATCCGTCGCGGAAGATCAGGATTCGAGACAAAGTAGCGTCCGAATGCGATTGCGTCTGCATCGCCCTCTGCCACCGCTGCTGCGGCGCTGGCCGGCTCGAAACCGCCATTGGCAATGATCTTTCCCTTGAAGAGTTTCCGCGCGCGTTGCGCCGCCAATGGAGGCTGATTCTCCTTAATCACGAGGTAGCCGCTCATGCGCGGCTCAATCACATGCAAGTACGCGAGTCCGAATCGATTCAATCCTTCCGCGATGTGCGCGTGGAGTGCTTCCGGATCGGAGTCGGACATCGCGTTGAAGGTACCGCCAGGAGTTACCCGCACGGCGATACGATCGCCCGTCCATGCCGAGACCATTGCGTCGACGACCTCAAACAACAGGCGAGAGCGGTTTTCAATGGAGCCGCCATACTCGTCGGTACGCCTGTTGCTGCTGTCCTGGAGGAACTGGTCGATCAGATAACCATTCCCTGCGTGCACTTCAACGCCGTCGAACCCAGCCTCTCGTGCACGCCTTACGGCTTTACCGAATTCTTCGACGACAGCTGGGATTTCTGCCTTATCGAGCGCTCTGTGAGGGGAGGGCTGAATCCATCCACCTGGTGTGGATACAAGGCGAGTAGGCTCCTGCCAGTATTCGGGAGTCACCGAGGCAGAAACCGGAGCTGCACCGCCAGTCAAGGAGATGTGGGAGTAACGGCCAGGGTGCCAAAGCTGAGCAAAGATACGACCGCCCTTGCCGTGGACCGTATCAACGATTCTCTTCCAGCCCTCGATTTGAGAATCCAGAAACAGCCCTGGCGCCGCATGCCATCCGCTGCTGGCCAGGCTAAGCTGCGACGCTTCCGAGATGATAAGTCCACCGTCCGATGTGCGCTGAGAGTAGTACTCATTCATCAAATCGCCGGGGACACCATCTGGTTGTACTGTCCGCGAGCGGGTCAACGGGGCCATGACGACCCGATGCTTTAACTGTGTCGAACCTAGCTCAACCGAGCTAAATAACTTATCCTTTTGCGTCGTGTTCATCGCAAATTTTCCTCTAAAGTTCGGGCTGGTGAAACGTTGTTCGGGCATGTAGGCGTGACCATCCCGTCATGCCCGGTATGGACGGGATGCATCTTTGCTCAGCAAGAAAAGCTCTAAGTGCGAACAGATTCCACGAGTGCGGTATCGGTGTACTGCCTCATCCGAATAGCCTTTCCATCGACCACTTCCCATCTGTGTGCAAATGGGGCAGTCAGCGATTTTCCTGTGGCTCGGTAGGTTCCTGTGTATGTGCCGAAGGCGACGACACCAGAGCCTCCAGCTACGAATGATTCGGGTGTCACTTGGAAATCACTCCAATCCCGGCTCAGCGGCTCGAACAGGTTCTGTCGAACGGCGTCTGGCCCGAGGGAAGTGCCGGCATAACCGGGAAACATTTCCGTCCATTCAACGGAAGGCGCGAGGAGATCGAGAGCCTTAAGGCTCTCGGCCGTCGCCAAAATCGCATAAAACGACTTCACAGTTTCAAGCGGATTCATGTCGCGGATTCTCCTTGTCCATCAGGACAGTTTCAAAACGGCCAGATCGCCCAGACCCAGACTGTCGACCAGGCCACGCTGAATGGGATTGACTACCTCGTTGACGAGATCCGATCCAAAAGGCGCGCCAACGACGACACGCTCTGGGCGGCTACCCGCGGCTGTTGACACCAACTTGTCAATTGCTGTCGCCACGTCCTGCGGATTTGGCGGCGTCGCCCCTTGGAACATCGCGACGAACGTGTTGATGATCTTGCCAGGAACCTCGGCGATCTCGCCGTAGGCCTGAGCGAGAGATGCGTCCGCGGGCTGCTGCGCGGCAGCATACATATTGGTGGGATAGGCGCTGGGCTGTACGAGTACGACATCAATTCCCAGTTGGGAAAGTTCGTAACGATAGCTGTCAGTCATTGCTTCGACTGCATACTTTGAGGCGCCATAGAGTCCGAAGAAAGGAAGTGTTACGCGGCCAAGGATAGAGCCGACGTTGATGACGAGCCCAGCGTGCTTTGCGCGCATAGTTGGCAAGGTCGCGCGTAGCACACGCTGCACTCCGAACACATTCACGTCGAACAACTCTCGAACCTGTTCAGGCGTGAAGGACTCCGAGATTCCTGCGGAAGCCATACCGGCGTTGTTGATCACGACATCAAGCTCGCCCATCGATATTTCAAGGAGCTGCTTGAGTGCCTGATCTACGCTGGCCTGGTTGGTGATATCGAGTTGAAGGACCTCGATATTGTTCTTCTTGAATTCGTCTGCGAGCGCTTTTCTATCTCCATCGGTCGAGCGAAATCCGGCGAATACATAGTGCCCGGACTTTGCGAGCGTTTCTGCTGTGAGACGGCCGAAGCCACTGGATGCACCTGTAATCAAGATTGTCTTTGACATTGCTTTCCTGGTCCTGCGAATTCAAGTAAACAGCGTTCACGTTTCTCAAGAGTGCGTGAAGACAGACCGCACCTCGCCGACATTTCTGAGTTGCTTCGTGTACGGGATCGAACCGGAGTGGACGAGGTGCCTCATCCAGCGCATTTGATCAGTGCACAAACTTGTCCACGCAAAGTATGGATCTCTCGGCGAGCGAGAATATGCCAAAAATCAGGCAAATTCTGCCAAAGCGACTTGTTGTCACAACATAGCCACGCTTTCACGCGTTGCGGGAGTCTTGCTGGTGTTATAGGTAGTGTTGGCGAGCGAACCAGCTCCATTGCGTTCACTTAAGGAGTACTGCTCAGATGACCAATGTCGATCCTCAAAACAACGCCGACAACGCAGTTGAAACTGTGGCGGATACTCTCCTCAAGTCCATCAGCGCCGATTTTCGTTGGGAACTGGCATTTCCAGACCTAGCCGAAGAGATGATCGAGAGGCTTCGGGGCTATGGACGCGAGGAATCGTTCCCCGCTGGCACCCAGCTTTATTCCATTGGCTGTCGCAGAATTGACATGTACGTCGTCATCGAAGGCGCAGTGGATATTCTTCTGCCTTCCGCTGAGGGAGAAGCGAAGGTCTATGTCCGGCACAAGAAGAACAACTTCACTGGGGAATTCAATCTCCTCAACTCTCAGGGATCTGTAGTAAGAGCCGAGACGGCAGCTCCGAGCGTATTACTTCGGATACCGCGCCCCGAACTGGAGCGGGTGATGCGGGCGGAGGGAGACATTGCAAATGTGATTGTCGCCGCATGCATCTGGCGCCGAGCTGGCATGGTGAGGACTGGGGTAGGAGGCGTGATCTTAAAGGGCGAGGCGACTGATGAGCAGATGGTGCTTCTGCGGCGTTTCTTCGTACGCAACAACTACCCTCATCGTGTGGTTGAGGTCGCTGCAGGAGAAGAGCAGGCTGACGGAACTCCACTCCCTGTCGTCATGCTCTGTGATGGACAGAGCTTGCAGCGGCCATCGATCCCCGACTTGGCGGACAAGTTGGGCATTACCGAGCTGCCCGATCCCGCGATGGTCTTTGACGTCGCGGTTGTGGGAGCGGGTCCGGCAGGACTTGCGGCGGCGGTTTATGCGGCATCGGAAGGGCTCTGTACGACTGTAGTCGAAGGGCTCGCCCCTGGGGGACAGGCGGGGACCAGTTCCAAGATCGAAAACTACCTCGGATTTCCTGCGGGGATCAGCGGGCAACAGCTTGCGAATCGAGCCCAACTCCAGGCGTTGAAGTTCGGGGTGCAATTTGCCATTTCCAGAGAAGTCATCTCTGTTGAGCAATCTGATGGGATTCACAAGCTGGCGCTTCAGGATGGCATTGAGATATGTGCGCGTTCCGTCGTAGTCGCCTCCGGAGCTCAATATCGCAAGCTCGATTTATGGAATTATCCGAAGTACGAAAATCGGGGACTCTATTACTCGGCGACACCGATGGAAGCCATGCTGTGCCGGGGTCAGGAAGTCATTGTCGTGGGCGGTGGTAACTCTGCGGGGCAGGCTGCCCTGTTCCTCGCAGGCGTCGCAAAGCATGTACACCACATCGTGCGAGGGCCGTCGTTTGCGGCGACGATGTCGCAGTACCTGATTTCACGGATTGAGAGCTCCAGTCACATTACCGTCTATACCAAGTCGGAGATCGTGACTCTCGACGGAGATTCGGCTCTCGAAAATGTCGCATGGGTCAACGCGGACACAGGGGAACAAACAACGAGGGACATTCGCACTGTTTTCGTGATGATCGGCGCCGAACCGAACACTGGCTGGCTATTCGGGACAGTCCAACTAGACTCGAAGGGCTTCATTCTGACTGGCCCGAGTGATGGCTTTGAAAACAGCCCCTATGCGACGAGTACGCCAGGAATCTATGCCGTCGGGGACGCGCGCGCGAATTCCGTCAAGCGTGTCGCTTCGGCAGTTGGGGAGGGGTCGGTCGTCATTTCCTATATTCATCGGTATCTGGCTGGTAACAGAGCTGAGAGCGCTGCCCAGCCGGCTTTGTCGCAATCCATAGCCAAGGTTACGGCGTAAGAACATCCAGACTGCATCTCGTTGGAATGATAGCGATAGACAACTTGCCGAACTTTGCCGATAAGAGGAATTCAATGAACAACCAGCGCGCTCTTTTTCAGGACCTGGAGGAAGAGGCACCTCTTAGGGAGCCTCATGGCTTCAGGTATCAAGAGCAGTTCATCAGCGAGGACGAAGAGATTGCCTTAGTTGCCTCGCTCCAGCAACTCAATCTGAAGCCCTTTGAGTTTCACGGCTATTTAGGGAATCGCAGGGTCGCCAACTTTGGATGGAAATACGACTTCACACAACGGTTGGTGAAAAAAGCAGATGGTCCCCCTCCTTTCTTGGATGATCTTCTCGGGCGCGCTGCGAGATTCGCAGGGTATACGAAGGACTTCATCCAGCAGGTGGGGATCAATGAGTATCGCGAAGGAGCGGGTATTGGTTGGCATAAGGACAAACCGGAGTTCGGAATTATCGTGGGAGTGTCACTGCTGGCACCTGCGATCATGCGATTTCGGAAGGCGCAAGGCAACGGATGGACAAGGGTCTCTCACGAGCTGAGACCACGTTCCGTTTATCTTCTAGCGGGGGAATCCCGAACTGAGTGGGAACATAGTATTCCTGCACTTGCGGCATTGCGTTATTCCATCACGATGCGCACGCTTGCAGGTGGCTCTCCCGGGAACGCTCGTTTGGAGGAACCGTTTCAAGACGAGCTTTGAGGCAGGTTTCTGATCCGAAAGTCCACACGCGCGCATGCGCCTAACGAGAGGAACGCAATTATGAGTGAAGAGTTGACGCGAGAAGTAGTGATTCTCGGTTCGGGCTGCGCCGGTCTTACCGCTGCGATTTACACTGCTCGCGCTAACCTGAAACCTCTCGTCCTGGAAGGTCACGAGCCCGGAGGACAGCTCGCTCTCACAACGCTCGTTGAGAACTTCCCTGGCTGGCCCGCCGGCATCCAAGGGCCGGAGCTCGTTGAGAACATGAAAAAACAAGCGGTACGATTCGGGGCCGAGATGAAGATTGGCCATCTGAATTCAATCGACCTGTCTCGACACCCGTTTGTCCTGGACATTGGGAGGCAGGTTATTCATACGCGCACGGTCATCATTGCTTCCGGCGCAAGCGCCCGGTGGCTGAACCTCCCTAGCGAGCACCCACTGATCGGCTACGGGGTCAGCGCATGCGCGACGTGTGATGGCTTCTTCTTCTCGGGGAAAGAGGTAGCAGTGATCGGCGGTGGGGATTCCGCGATGGAAGAGGCGCTCTTTCTGACGCGGTTCGCATCGAAGGTCACGATCATCAATCGGTCGGAGAACTTCCGCGCGTCAAAGATCATGCTTGATCGTGCTGCGGCCCACCCTCAGATCGAATTTATGACGTCCACCGTTGTTGAAGAGATCCTCGGCGTGGAAGAAAAGGAAGTCAAGGGTCTTCGCCTAAAGACGACAACGACAGGCGAGGAATCCATTCTTCCCGTTTCTGGCATGTTTCTTGGCATAGGCCACGAGCCGAATGCACGCGCTTTTGCAGGCATCATTGACCTTGATGACGAGGGTTATATCAAGACGACCAGCAATGTTCTTGTGACCCAGCGAGGGCAGGTCATTCCCGGAGTATTCGCCTGCGGCGACATTCAAGACCGGCGCTATCGCCAAGCCATTACCGCGGCAGGCTCCGGATGTATGGCAGGTCTCGAGGCTGAGAAGTTCCTCGAAGAACATGGCCATTAAGAATTGATTAGCCGGCTCATCTGAGACGGTAGTTCTGCGGTTCGTGCGGAAAGAAGGCACGAAAGAGTCAAAAGTGTGGAAGCGATAACCGACGGCCTGTCCGCGCCGTTAATCTCAGGTATCTATACCAAGGAGTGTCATGGTCAACCTCGAAGAAATCAAGCGCGTTCCTGAATCCGCCGGCATCCTCGATGTGATTGGTAGGCGCTGGTCGCCGCGCGCTTTCAGCGACAAGTCTGTGTCCACGGACGATCTAGTGAAGATCTTCACTGCTGCGTCGTGGGCAGCATCCTCAACCAATGAACAGCCCTGGCGATTTCTTTTTGGCAGGAATGGAGACGGTACTTTCGCGAAGATTCTCGACTCCATGGCTGAGGCGAACCAGGCTTGGGCGAAGCATGCTCCAGTTCTCCTTCTTTCCGTGGGAAAGAACGTCTTCTCCCCCGGTCCGTACACAGGCGCTCACAATCCTTATGGACTACATGACACGGGAGCCGCATCTGCGTATCTCGCGATTCAAGCAACGGCACTTGGGTTGCACACCCACGGCATCGGCGGATTCGATCACCAAAAGGCTCGAAATCATTTCAATATCCCTGTTGAATTCGATATCGGAGCATGCTGGGCTATCGGCTATCTTGGCGCCCCAGAGAGTTTGTCAGAAAAGCTGAGGGAGCGGGAGCTTTCGTCACGCTCTCGTAAGCCTCTTTCCGAATTCGTGTTCGGTGATTGGGACACTCCAGCAATGCTGTGAGCTAGAACAACGCTGGCAACTGCACCGCTTGCTTATTCCTGTGAGTGCAGGGATACAGATGCATCGCAGCTCTCCCCATCCGATTTGGCAGAATTTGGGTTTATTTTGTCACTTTCCGAGTTTCCGCGAGCCTCATACTGGGTTCGCGTGATTCAGCTCTATTGACCTAAGACGCTTCGAGTTCAGAATATTGAGGCGTCTTTCGTTCTCGCAACGCCCAGTACAAGCGCTTTTAAAATAGCGATGCTTGAAGAGGCGCACAAGTGGGCATTTAGAGAGTCGATGATTTCGTTTCGGCATCTCCTGAAAATGCATTTGAGAATGTCCCTTGGCTGGCCGATCACATTACAGGCACTCACAATCTGGTCAGAGACGAAGAACGCACAACGAGGTTCATGAGAATACGAATCGAGAAATGTTGCAGAGTTCAATTGAATAAGTAACACGCGTCGGGCGCTTTCCTGACCTATTCTTAGCTGTCCCGTACCGTGCGTAGGGGGCAACTATGCGCCAGCTCAAGATAACGATGGATGGACAAGTCGCAGTTCTTGCTGTGGCGGAGAAAGGTTCATTTGAGGCCGCTGGAAAATACCTTGGTATCGGAAAGTCTGCGGTGCATAAGCGTGTTCACAGCGTAGAGCAGGAAGCGGGTACAGCTCTCTTCCGCGTATCAGGGAACCGGATCGTTCCTACTGAGGCTGGAGGACTGTTCCTTCTTACGGCTCGTGAATCTGTCCGACAAGCGTGGCTCGGTCTGGACCGCATACAGGCCTTGGTTAGAGCTCAGGCGAACGATCTGCGTGTTGGCTACTCCACCTACCTCAACACGAAGCTTCTAGATCTAGTGCGCCGACTTCGACTTGAAGGGGATGGATCTCCGTCAATCACCACGCAGAGTCTCATGACCAACCAAATTATTGAAAGCATATTACGCGGGGAACTTCATATCGGATTCGGAATTCTGCCTATCTCCGAGCCCGACTTGTCTACCCACCTCCTTTTCGAGGAACCGTTGATGGTGTGCCTCCCTATCGGCCATCGACTCGCAGCACGATCTTCAATTCAGCCAGAAGATTTAGCAGATGAATCAATGATCTCTGTAATGCAGAGAGCTCTTCCAGGCAGGCATGAGGATATTGTCAGGCACTTCGAGAGTCTAGGGATTTCGCTGAAGTTCACATCCGAAGCCTTCTCATTGAAAGAGGCGCTTTGGCTGGTGACGCAGCAGATGGGAGTGACATTGATGACTAAATTTTCAGCAACCTCACATCGCTACGAAGTGGTGATTAGGCCTCTCTCTGACCGGCTTCTCACCGTGAAGACCGGCGTATTCACCCATCGAGATCACAGTCAGAAGAACATAAACGCCTTCGTAGATCTTGTGTTCGCAGAAACCCACGCCCTGCGCGCAAAGGCCATTTGAGCGGCATCTGCGGAAGCCGCAGCAATGCCAATTTCCAAACAGCGGAGGATTACGTCATGCGTCACGTTTATCGAGCTTCCATCGTAGGTTTGATTGTGCTGATCTCTTGCAATAGCGCAAAGACTCCGAGCAATGCCACTTTTGCCAAAGCGATTAGCGATTACCTGGCGAAACACGGCGAAGCATGTACTGTATTTCAGCGGCAGTTCCCCGCCGATATTCCTCGCTCGGAGCAAAGCGAGAAGTATGGAATTGCAGGAAAGCTGTCGGCTCTTGAGCAAGCCGGTCTTGTTCATGCAAGCGATGCAACGGCAGAGATTCGTGGATTACTTAGTCCCTTACGCGGCTCAGAACCTGCGCAACCAGTCAGGCGATATGAACTAACCGAATCCGGCAAAACGTACTTTCAACGGATTGTGGGAATACCTGGGCAGCCCAATGGATTCTGCTATGGACGGAAAAGCGTCGACACAATCGTGAAATGGACCGAGCCAGCAGCCATTGGATCATCCACCCAGGCTGAGGTCACATATACCTACAAAATCACAGATGCAGCACCGTGGGCACAGCGCTCGGATGTGCAGGGGGCGTTCTCAGACATCCGAGACACAATGAACGGCGACTCAAAAACAGCCGAAATTGTCGGAGTACAGTTGACCAGTAATGGCTGGGAGGTTTCGGGGCAATGACCGATGGAACGCAGCGGCGTTCAAGATCTATGCACATTCGCATCTTCGCGTAGTACGCAAATCTCCGTGACGTGCCGCCATCCACCCTCCTTCGTCGTATGCACGACCACATCAATGAACCGTTCGCATTCCTCTTCAACATCATGAAGCGGGATGTTTCCTGCCGAGCCGCGCATGGCAAGCCGAGCCAGGCGCCGGAGTGCGTCTTTTGCATTGTTGGCGTGGATGGTTGTCAGTGAGCCGCGATGGCCAGTGTTGAGAGCATCCAGAAACACTCGTGCTTCCTTGTCCCGAATCTCTCCGACGATGATTATGTCCGGGCTGTGGCGGAGAATGTCCCGTAGCAGTTCGGAGAATGGTACCTGATTCCGATGGGTGTCGAGCTGGGCCTCTGCAGAGAAGACGTGGGGCTTTCTTACATGGAGCTCTGCTACATCTTCAAGAATCAGGATGCGGTCGTCATCCGGGATTGAATCAGCGAGGACGTTGGCGAGAGTCGTCTTCCCTGCAGCGGTGCTTCCTGAGATCAGGATATTGTCGCCGCGCTGCACATGCCCCGTGAGTATTTCTGCCTGCTCTTCAGTCAGGGCCTTTCTCTCGATGAGGTCACGGATCGTGAAATTCCGCGAGTTGAATTTGCGAATCGTCACTGCTGGCGCTGGGTTGACGACTGGTGGGATCAGGGCCGCGAGGCGGCTGCCATCCGGCAGGCGGAGATTCAGGCTGGTCGAGTCGGCATCCAGTTTCTTGCCGAAGCGATTGGCAATGACTTCGAGCCCGATCAGCAAGGCTCCGTCCTCGAAATGAACTTCCGGTTGCCTTACCTTGCGTCCATCCTCTTCAATCCATACGGAACCATCCGGGTTGACCATAATTTCGGAGATGGTCGTGTTCATAAGCAGATGCTCAATGGGTTTCAGGAACGGAATGATGATATCGAAGCTCATGCGTGAATCCTCTCTGGATCAAAGCCGATCCTCTCCTGCTCAAACCAACTCATGTCTGTGGGCAGGAAGTCAGGTTTGAGGTAGCAGTAGGTCGGAGCCAGTGGGCTGACACCGTCGAAGGCTACAACAACGGATTGCGCGTTCTTCAGATCGAAAAAGATCTTTTCCTCGAAGAGCGGCTCCTTGTGTTTCTGGTACTGCTTGGAGGCCGAGACAGAACCTTTGCTGGACGAGGTGCGGCCACTCAACCAGCCGACATTGGCGTTGGTGGAGGACTCGGAAACGGTATAGCTGATGCGCGTGCGATCGGCCTTGCCGCACAACTCCGAGGCATACCGGGCTGTCTCCGGGTCTGAGGTGGTCAGAAATACCTTCGTGCGGAATGCCTGCAGTAGTGTTTTGACGCCCTCGTTGGGTAGCGCGTCCTTCAGACTGGATACGCTCTGCGTGGCGATGATGGGGATGCACTTGGGCTGCCGGGAGAGGGACAGAAACCGTTCATCTCCTGTGGGGTTATCGCCGCCGACTGTGGCGAAGTTCTGGTACTCATCGCAAATGAAGACCGTTGGCCGGAAGTGTTGCTCCGGGTTGCTGTCCATCTTCGGGATGCGTAGCTGGACAGCACGTTGGTAGTCGATCTTCATGAGTGTTCCGACTGTTTTCGCCAACGCAGGATTCAAAGCCACGGGAAAGTTCAGACCAACAACGGCGCCGGTTTCGATCAGCTCATCGAAGGGTGGCAGGACGCGGCCCTGCGGGTCGTCGGCACAGGGCTTGCCATCGTAGAGTTCCTTTGGCGGGCAGAAGACGCGACGCACGTCGGGATCAGTCTCGAACAGGGACAGGAATACGGCGATGCCCTGAATGATGGAAGTCTTGACCTCGGACCTGAAAAATTTCCAGTGCTCCCAATACCAGTAGTCGATGCTGTCGAAACGGTGCTTGTAATCCGCGCGGTAAGGCTTCCGAGTGAATACGAAGAAGCCCGCGGCTGTCTGTTGCGCGAGCAGATCTTCGATTTCCTCTGTCCATACGATCAGATACAGGCCGGCATCCTTATTCCACTCGAAACCGAGAGGTGACAGGCTCGCTTCATATTCCCGGTACGCATCCTTCTCAATGCCGATATAGCTGGTGGTGCTGAATCGTGAACCGACTTCGATCAGCATGGCTTCGAGCGCACCGGCACTGATAACCGTGCGGAAGAGATCGACCATCGTGAGGTATCCATCGCGGATGCGATGGAGCATGATGACGTAGCGGACAAGGTCTGTGTAGGATTGCTGCCAGAATGGTTCCTTGCCCTTGCCCCAGATGCTGGTGATGATTGACGCGATGTTGAATGCCTGGGCGTAGGAGTCAAGTGAGTTATTGAGCGGGTTGTAGCGGATGTTGCCGTCGAGCGAGACTTCGACATAGTCCTGTTCGCGTCCGCACCATTTCAGGATGCGCTGAAGCTGGCGGCAGAGGTCGCCTTTGACTTCGAGAACGATGCCGGAGAGTCTGCGTTCTGGATCGTCGGCGCGATACGCGAACAACTGCCGCATGGCAGGCAGGATCAGTCCATAGGTTTTGCCGCTTCCGATGGAGCCGAAGGAGGCGATGCCAGTGTAGAGACCGCGCTCTGGTATGGAGAACCATCGAGGGTTGTAGCTGGGTTCGGGAACGAGCTGGCGATGGACTTCGCCGAGTACAAGGGATAGCTCCTTCCGAGTACGCGGGTCAGGATAGGACGGCAAGGAGCCGGGCGCTGCTTTCTGATTGCCTGGGTATAGATGGACGTACATCAGAGAGAACGCCATCGAGCAAGCGAGGAACGGAGTCGAATACAAGAACAACGCATAGCTCCATGTAATCGCAAGATAGATGGACGGCTGCCTGAACGCGATCAGGTGCAGGATGGGGTTGTCGATCTGAATCGGCATGGCGCTGTTGAGCAGGATGCCGACCGCTGCGCTAATCCCAATCGACAGCAGGAAGCGATTCTCAACCAAAGGCCGAACGATAGTTTGGAGAGACGCGCGAAAGCTCATGCGATGCCTCCTTTACTCGCGTGCCGAATCAGCCTTCGGCGCGTTCTCGGACACTGGCTTGTGTGGCGTAGATCCAGACCTGCCGCTTGCCGGTGATGGTGCGAGTCCTATCGAGACGCGGGATTTGTGCTTCTGAAAGTCTTCCTCCTGAAGGAGTGCAAAGCGCAGCAGTTCGTTGACGATGTACTTGCGGTCGTTGTTCGACCATGCCGCCAGCGCATCGATGTCCTCTGCGATGGTGTCCTCGATGTTGGTTTTGAGCAGGACGAGATTGACCTTGCTCGCGCCGTGTTCGATCTTGAATTTGCTCATGGGTGGATTCCTTTCTGGTCTGTTGCATGGCCCTACTGAGTACCGGGTTAGGTCTGGATTGAGTACAGGTCTGGACCGCGACAGGTACACGGTTTGGTCCAGAGTTGGTCCCTGTTGGAGAGGGGCGGGAGCGACCAGCGCGGCGTAAGCCGACGCGGCAGGTGCGCAGCACCGGGGTCGCTCCCGCCCCCGACCTACACCTCCGCATAACCCCGGACTCACCCGCAACACAATGTATCTGCACGACTAAACCTCCCCGCGATGTGTGTGCTCGCGTGTGTGGAGACGTGTTTCGTCACCCTCATCTGTCGAGCGATTCACTCGCGCGTTGTCCGTAGGATAGCTGTGCGGAAGCACGACTGTTGTGAAGGAGGCGCGCAGAGATTTCGTCAGGAATCTCTGCCGGATACGTTCGGCATTGGTGCTCAGGTTGTTCCACGCTGCCTGGAGAGCACGATGTTCGAGCGTCGTGTACAGATGCTCGCCTTCGCGCAGAACTTCGAGGTCACGGACACTGGTAACGCCGCCCTTCGCTTCATAGCGAAGGCTGGCGGCGAGATATTCGAGGAAGTGCTCGACACCCATCGGCGTCATGGAAGTGATGCCGCGCAACCGATCCGCAGGGAGGAAGCGGTTGTAGGTAGCTTTCGCACGGGCGGTGCTGCTTTCGGTATCGGCCAAATAGATCAGCTCGAACTCGCCGAGCGCCTCAAACAGTGTTCTGTACTGTTTGAGGAACCGCTCGAAGCGAGTGGCTGTGACCTGGCCTTCGTCAATGAAGGTGAACTGCGGGATACCAGTGCTGGTGACAAGGATGGGAAAGCCATCAGCAAAATACATCAGCCGTCCAGCGTAGCTGTGCGGCAGGGTTTCATGGGCAATGCCGCACTGCGACGTGAAGAAATCCACCTTAGCCGCTTCGTCTTCGAGCAGGTTCCCGTCAACATGGGCGATGACGAAGTCGAGCGCCATGAGACGGGACTTAATGTGAGCGTCGCCTTTGATGCGCCGATTCTGCGAGTCCGGGCGGCCAAGCGCCTCGTACACGGGTTTCGAGACAAGATGATAGATGTGCCTGCCGCGCCCGCACTCAAGGACGCGGAGATGGCGGAGGCGGATACCTTTGTCGAGAAACCGTGTAGCGAGAGCGCCGCATTCCCGCCTCACGAACCGACAGAACTGACGGCTCAGGAAGTAGCCGGAGTGGACTGCGACCAGATACAGGAACGAGGCCTCCCGCTCCAGATAACCGATGGATTCGAGCGATGGGATGGGATCATAGTCGAGTGTCATAGGTCGAAAATGTTCTCCATGAGGTGGCTGTCGTCTTCGATCTTTGCGGTGAGCGAGGAGCGGTCGGAGACCGAAGCGTAGTTGCGGAAGCCGGCCTGCGCTTTCGAGCGCAGATGGCCGGCGTGATAAGCAGCAGTCAGAACTTCGATGTCCTGATGTCCGCTGCGTGAGCCCTGATCGATGTCTTCTCCGGCATTGCGAGGCAGATCGTAATCGATGCGTGCGTCGGGAATCTGAATCCTGCCGTCAACAAACGGAAGCTCGTGCCGGGCGGCTACTTCTTCTTTGATTTCGGCCATGTCTCGTTTGGGGTCAGCTTTCCGCGCGGCATAGATGTCCTTCTGTACGTCTGCCTTGATCTCGAAGTCGAGACGCACGCGGAGGTTCGTGCCGCCGTCTTTCTCGATCCGTATAGCTTCCTTTTGGTAGGCACGATAAATCTGCGAATCGTGTTCGACCTCTCGCGGCTTAACCAGCCCGGCATAGACCTTCTGGTCTTTGGGCAGGTCGCCCTCCTTAATAAGGAGGCGGCGACCTTCTTTGGTGAGTGTGACGACTTCAACACGCTCAATCGTGCGCCTGCGACCGTCGCGGCGCAGATTGATGTGCTGCGTTTCGATGAGTCCCTTATCACGCAGATACTTGAGGTCATTCTCCAGAGGGCGAGCCTTGCCTTTGTAAAGCGACTCGCGGAGATCCGCTGTGCGGACGACGCGAAAGCGACCGGCTTCGCGCAGGAGGTGCTTTTCCTCCGGGCGAAGCTCAAGGCCGACAACGTTGCCGGTGGCACGCGCCGGACGGCGCGGGTCAGCCGAGGTAACGGGACGGCGGCGCTCTCGTGGCACATCGCGCACAGGCTCGTTGCGATGTCTGCCAGATGCATGGCTATGACGAAGAGCGTGGCTCTGTTCCTCCCGCGATTGGAGGTGACGATGGACGGGATTTTCGGGCACGCGACGCGCAGGTGTCTGCGTGCTCGAACTGTCGTCGTCATCGACGCGGCGCCGTGGCATGTCCTGGGGAACATCCAGTCTCATGCCTGCTCCTCGTCATCCCCGCGCTCCATAGGAGCAGGCGGGAACGCTAATGCTGGCTGTGCCGACGATGCTTTCGCGCTGGACTTCCGCAGGCGCTCACTCACGGGAGAAGACGAGACGGTTTCGGAAGAAACCGGCGCAGGCTTCGGACCGTGGCCGACGACACGACGAACGTCGTAGTCGGAGGCTTGTGTGAAGCGATTCATCTCCTTCAGCGCGGCTTCACGCATGGCACGGACCTTGGTTACAAGATCCGGCGTGCGTTCGAGAAACTGGTCGTCATTCTGCATGGCTACTGCTCCTTCTCGTCGCCGAATTGAGCAAGGATCTCTGCGGACAATTCACTCTGCCCGGTGTGTATCTCCTGATCGAGATGCCGGAGTTTGCGGCCTGTATCGCGCAGGAAGAACTTGCGCTCGATCCAGATGGTGAGGCCAAGTATGTTGGCGAAGAGCAGAGCACAGTAAAGCGCGATGCTCGGAAGCCAGGCATGCAGAATCAACATGCGCCACGGAACGAGGAAGCGCAGCTCGTGCATCGACCAGAAGCCGAGCGCGAGGAAGATCAGCGTGGCGACGAAGACAGCGTTGGCGATCATCGATGTTTTCTCCTGCCGCAAGGAATGAGCGGCACAATCAGCAAAAGAGCAGAGAGGGTTAGCCTCTCCGCGAAGTGCAATGGACGGTGTTAGCCGTCCTCGCCGAAATCGACCAGCGCATCGGGCCGGTCTAGTCTGGTGATACGAACTGCGTGTACGGCATAGATGGAATGCTTTGCCGGATAGCGTTTGCCTACGACGACAACGGTGCGATCCTCCTGAGACTCGCGGAGTTCGCCTTCGATTTCGAGGTAATCGCCGCGCCTCATGCCGCGCACCATCCCGCAGAAGAACGGGCCGGGACAGATGACGCGATGCCAGTCGGTGCGTGGATTCCACTGGTTGGCTCCGAGATCCCACACGCCGGATACAGTCGCCAGCAGGAGAACAGCGAACGAGTCGTTTTGGATGTTGTTGGAAGGCGGAGCGTCGGCATCTTTGCCGAGGAAGCCGCGGAGCTTGATGGTGTTCTCAAAGAGCTGCATAAGCCACCTCCTGGGGAGGAGAACGCCGCTTACGCGGCGTCCTCCTCCGTGACCGGCTCGGCGTCGAGGTTCTCTTCGCGCGAGCTCTCAGGGCGCGCCAGCTTCTTGACGGTGCTGGCGCGTACCTCCCAATCGGTGACCTTGATCGTGGTCTTCTTCTTGTTCCTGACCACCTCCAGATCGCGCTGGGTGCTGCGCATCTCGCCGACCACTTCGACGTAGTCGCCCTTCTTCAGCCCCTTCGCGTAGTCAGAAGGCTTGCCGAATGCCACGATGCGATGCCACTCGGTGCGGTTCACCCACTCGTTCGTCTGCTTGTCCTTGTAGCCGGACTTGGTGGCGAGCGAGAAGACCACAAGGTGGGTCTGGTTCTTGGTTGCGAAGCTCTCGGCATCCTTGCCGACATAGCCCTTCAGCTTGATTTCGTTTTCGTAGAGTGCCATGTCATTTCTCCTTGGTGTATTTGCCCGGATTGCCCTCGGGACACTCTTGCGCGAAGCGACGTGAGTGTGCCCCGCTCCCAAGTGCCAAGTGGCGCTTTTACGGAAGGTTCGGGAAATCTTTTTGCGTTCTTTGCACAAAGATTTTCTGAAAGCCGTAACCCGCAGGGCGGCGTAAGCCGAAGCAGAGCCGCGCCGTGCCGCAGGGCGCGGGATAAGCACCGAGCGAGTGACCGAGGGTGAGCAGGGAAAATACTGGAGAATTGGCGCTCTATGGAAACATCTGCCTGAAGGGCGCCTGTATAAGGATGCCGTTGCAACCAAAGGACAGACCTTGTGGTCGCTCGCCACCAAGTCCTGCTGCAAAAGCAGAGAGCGGGTGGACCGCTCCGTCCGGCTGCTGGCATCGTATTCAGCCTGCCTCCATGCGAAGGGCCTGGAGATGGGCAACTGATGAGTTGGCGAGATGGCCAGTCTCCGCGTCCGAAGGTCAGGAACAAGAAGAAGAGCATCCCCGCATGTCGATTGGGAGGTGCATGCCAGTATCGTCTGCTGTGTCCGGGAACTCATGCGTTTTCCTCGACGTCGGACCGGTCACGGAGGATCGCATCGACCGCTTCGATGCGTTGTCCGAGCCAGCGCATGACTGGAACAGCCATTGAGTTTCCGAGGGCTTTATAGCGGGGGCCATCGGATGCGAGCCTGCTGCGGTACTCGACCAGCGTGTAGTCGTCGGGGAATCCCTGCAGGCGCTCACACTCGCGTGGAGTCAGGCGCCGCACGGCCATCTGCGAATGCAGCAGATTCGGAGGCCCGCTGCTGGTATCGGAGCTATCGACCTGCTTGCCATAGGAGGCCGTGAGCGGAGAGGCAACAGGTTGTTCCTGGAGTACAGCGGTTGTCGAGCTGTTTTCGATGCTTCCGGGAGCACGGGTACGCAGGCTTCCCGCGATCTCAGCCGGTGAAGCTGTACTTGTCGTTCCATCATTACCGTGAAGTGTGAAAGCGACGGTCGGAGCATTACGACTGGTCGCATTGGCATTGGTTCCCAGAGAGTGCATGACATCAGCGCTGCGCAGATCACCACCCTGGCCCTGCGCAAAAGCGATCGCTACCTGTCCGCCGCCATTGGGATGGCTTCCATCATGTCCCATACCACGCAACGTCGGCGCAATGTCACTCGCATCGGCTCCAGAGTCTTTCGCGGAGAAGGCAACGTAGCATTGCTGCTTCGAGCCTGGCTGCGCTGATAACGCACCGACCGTCTTCCCATTTCCATCGTAGAGTCGCACCTCGTCGCGGGTGTTCTGCGCAAAGGCGACAGCCTGAGCGCCGCCACTTTCCAGCGTGTGAGCAACATCATTGGAGATGCCGCTGCCATTGGACTGCGTGTGCGCAGTACAGATGGCGACAGGCACCATGGGCGTTCCACGCCCGGTGCCGTCTTCGCTCGCGTCGAAGCCATCGGCTGAGAGCGCATGAGCGACATACGTCTGCCGCGTGGAATCCTGAGAGTCGTTTTCCTTACCCAGCAGCGGATACGAAATCAGGGTCTCAGTCTCGTAATCCTGCCGACCCATGCCGCCAGCATTGAGGCAATGCGAGGTATCGCCGGTGCTGGGGATCAGACCGCCGTCGAGATCGAAGTCTGTTCCGAGTCCGCCACCGCCCTGAGCGCGTGCGCTAAGGGTGGGGGCAAGGTCTTTCCGCGTTTCTCTGCGCGGCGGAGGATACCCCGACAGGCTCGACCGCTCAAGTAATACCGCTGCGGCAGCTCGCCAGTTTCCAAGATGTCCGACAACGAAGACGCGACGCCTTCGCTGGGGTACTCCGAAATACTGAGCGTCAAGAATTCGGTAGGCGATCCCATACCCGAGTTCGACCAGCATCCCGATGAAGGCTCCAAACGTCCGTCCGTCGTCGATCGACAGGACGCCGGGGACGTTCTCCCACACCAGCCATAGGGGCCTGAGTCGGCCAGCAAGCCGAGCAAACTCGATGGTGAGGTTGCCACGCGGGTCATCCAGTCCCGCTCGTTTACCGGCGATGGAGAAAGCCTGGCAAGGTGTGCCTCCGGCCAGAAGGTCGATTGTTCCCACATCCTCAGCTCCAATCTTTGTGAAGTCGCCGGCGTTGATGATCGCGCCATCGGCAGGCAGAGCAACGACGTTGCGAATGGCTGCCGCGCGCTGCTTTGCGTCCTTGCGAGAGGCCGCGTCATGCGGACTCGGCATGTGGACGGGCCGCGATGCGCCATAGCGCGAGCGCAGCAGCCAGCAGCAGAAAGGGTCGATCTCGGCGAACATGGCGGGCTTCCAGCCGAGAGGTTGCCATGCAACCGATACGGCTTCAATGCCGGAGCAGACGGAGAGGTATCTCATTGCCGTCCTCCCTGCCGGAAGAGCGGAGCATCTTCGCGGATGCGGCGCTCGGACATGGCGACGTACTCTGCGTTCAGCTCAATACCGATGTAGCTGCGGCCAAGTCGCAGCGCGACGAGGCCTGTGGTGCCCGCGCCGTTAAAGGGATCGAGAACTGTGCATGGCTGTGTATCGGCGATACAGGCACAACTGCGTTGCCAGCCAGTGGTGATGTAGCCTCCGCGCGCTGGCCGCCCATTGCGCTGGCCTCTTTGCAGATCGCCTTCGTGGTCGTGCCAGCCATTGCCAAGGAGTTGTGACCGTTCCTCGTCTGGTTCGACCAGCCGCATGACGGGAGCGCCACAGGCGGCGCAGCAGCCTCGCTCGCTGGTCCCGGCCAGAATGCATGGCTCGACGAGTCTGGTCGGAAATGTAGCGAAGTGGGCTTCGGGGAAAGATTCCGTGGGTATCGTCCAGACAGACCGTTTATTGCGGCGGGTTACGGCTGCGATCTCTGTCAGCCCATCTTTTGTCCGCATAAAGGTATCGCCGTTCTCATACGCGAGCTTGTCTTTATGGGAGACATTGCCTGGAGCATCGCCGACAGCGATCTCCTTGATGGCTTCATTGTCGTAGAAGTACCGGCTG
Source organism: Occallatibacter sp. FHG110214_02 (assembly GCF_059115385.1). Classification (NCBI taxonomy): domain Bacteria; kingdom Pseudomonadati; phylum Acidobacteriota; class Terriglobia; order Terriglobales; family Acidobacteriaceae; genus Occallatibacter; species Occallatibacter sp. FHG110214_02. The sequence goes on from NZ_JBZYWK010000011.1 coordinate 33,992, forward strand.
TTCTTGGTGAGAAGGAAGACATATTCATGGCTCTTGGTCGGCCTGTCAGTGATGCTCTCAGGCAATGGATTCGGTTTGGCCCATATCACGTCGGAGCGGAGCCACCATCCATCTGCCTGGGCAGCGGATGCAAAGCGCCACGGTATGCCGACCAGATCCTTCGGTTTCAAAACCCCATGAGGATTGGCGCTTGGCGGGCGATAATCTTCGAGACCGTCATAAGCAGGATTTGGAACGGCGCTGCCGCGGACGATTTCTCGCTGCGTGCCCTCTCCACGATTCTCCCCGCCGTAATTACCCCAGCTTCCGAAGTAGGTATCACCAAGATTGACCCATGCGGTGCCGTCGCTGCGCAGCACGCGACGCACTTCGCGGAAGACCTCGACAAGTTTGACGACGAATTCTTCAGGCGTCGATTCGAGGCCGATCTGACCTTCCACGCCGTAGTCCCGCAATCCCCAATAAGGCGGCGAGGTTACGACGCAATGCACGCATTCGTCCGGCAGATTATTCAGGCAGGCCAACACATCGCCATGAAGAAGGCGGTACTGTGGGTCTGCGTACATAACCTCGCTCACGCCGCACTCCGGGGCTGTGGTCCGCGCTTCCGCGCACAGAGCACATTGAGGGCGCCGAGGATATGGGCCATGGAGGTGTTGCGGCCATAGAGCACCATGTCCGCATAGCGGACGGGCGCGAGGTCACCGGCACGATCCACCAGCAGCAGGGGGATATGCAAGTCCGTTTCGAGCAGGCGGTGTATCAGCCTGCCCGCGAGGTCACCCTGCCTTGCGTGGATCAGGATGCCGCAGACAAGAGGGCTCGCCATCATGACCGCAGCGGCGCTCCTGCTGTCGTCAACAGCAGTGACGTCGTAGGGTTGCAAGCGTAGCGCGAAGGCCGTAGCGGAGAGTAGCTCGCGGTCGGCACAGTAAAGCAGGATGGGCTTTTTCGTTTGCATGACAATCAATTCCCAAATGCCTGGTCTTCGTGGACGTAACTGATGACGACGCCGAGCGGATTGGTGAGCAGCATCGCGTTCGGCACTTCATCGCGGAAACCGTAGATGACGTTCGCAGTCCAGCGTTCACGGCTTTGCTCCTGCTGGTCGCCGGGAGAGTAGAGAATCTTCTCAAACTCGATGTGTGCGCGGTATGGAGCCTGGCGTATGTCGTCGAGGACAACAGCCCTGATCACGATGTCTACGTTCGGCGCGCTCGGATCAAGCAGGAAGTTGTCGAGCGTCTTGTCCTTCGCTACCTGATTGAGCGTGGCGTTCTGCTTTTCATCGGAAAAGAAGTTGATCGACTCTCCGAAGTCCCTGCGAAGCGTGGCGTGATTGCGTCCGTAGTAGAGCTGCGCCCAGCGCGCGAGATAGTATTTGCTGACTCGCTCGACGGGAATCTTCGAGAAATCGGCATAGTTCCCAACCTGGCCGCGCCCTATATCCGCAATAGAGATGACGAGCGGCTTCAGCCGCAAGGCAGCGGTCTGTGCTCGGTAGAGGAGAGCGAGCAGCGCAAGCGTGACGATAGAGAGCACAAGGAGGGCGGCCTTGAGATAGGTGTTCGTGACGACCGGCTCGGCATAGAGTTCCAGAAACTTGTGCCCTGCGTCCGTAGCAGCGAATGTGGTTTGCTTCGACATAATCAATTCCCCGTGAAGTTGATCCATGTACCCGTGCGTCCGCTGAGGATCGATGCTGTGAGCTCCGGTATCTTGATCAGGCCGTAGATGCAGACAGCAAGCGTGACCAGCAGGGCGGGCAGGATGGTGAGTGCGTTTGCGATGGTAATGGTGCCGATAACCTGAAACATCGAGGTCAGCACATGCGCGAAGACGTAGATAAAGGCGCTGGCAATAACCTGATAGAAGCTGAATCCGATGAACGCCTTGAGCCATCCCCAGAAGAGCCAGTCCATCTTGGGCACGATGAACCACGGAATGAATACCGGGCCGATGAGCACGCACACGGCGGCTGCGACATAGCCATAGGCGATGACGGAGAAGGCCGTTGCCTCCATCGCGGCAAGAATCAGGACAATCACCAGATAGGTGAGGTCTTCGAGGATGTTGAAGCTGCCGGGAGGCGCGCCGAGTTGCTGCTCGGCATTGGTGACGGTGTCGGCGATCTGCTGCGTCTGGTCGGACTCAATCTTCGTTGAAAGGCTTAACCCTTCCTTCGTGATGAGGTCCGAGAAGCTGTAGCTCGTGCCGGGGACCGGCGAGGAGTAGTACGTCAGCATTCCGAGTCCCAAGGCAATCATCAGGATCAGGTCAGCAAATTTGGCGAAGTGGAATCCGCCGAGTCCCTGCGAAGCGGACAAGGCGGATTTCAGCCCAAACCAGACAATGAGGATCACCGCCAGGCCACGGAAGATGTCTATTCCCGTGGCCTGGAGCGTGTTGCCCTGCGAGGAAAGTAACTGCGTGATCGCCTGCGAGAGCGCAGTGAAGTAGTTCTGTCCCATTAGTTGCTCCCGTTGAGGCTCAGAGAAATGCTGTGGAGCGACGTGCTGACGCCGCTGTTTACGTTCTGCATGGTGTTGGGGAAGTTTTGCTGGAAGTAAATGGCATTGTTAATGGCGCGATTTTGCGCGTCGATCTGCTGCTTCTGCGCAATGACCTGCTGTTGGATAGTTGCGGCCAGAAGCTGGTTGGTGTCCTGCTGAGAGTGGATTTGCAACAGCGTTGCCGAGTTGATCTTGCCGAGCAGCGCATTGGTGGTCTGCTGGCTCGAATCGGTCGAGAAGGTGTCTGAGTCGAGATTCGCCAGCTTGGTGGCAAAGGATTGTTCATTGGTGCGGATGGTGCCGAGTGTGGTGAGCGTGTTCGTGGTTGTGGTTTGCGCGAGTTCAGAGGTCGCGTATTGATTGGCAACGGTGGCCTGGGTGCGAGAGTCCAGTGAGGAATATGTGCCGGAGGGATAGCTCTGGGCCTGCACATAAGCCTGGTTGTAACCCTGCTGTGCATTGACCAGGGCGCCGTAGTTGAGCGCATTCACCAGCGCAGAGGTATTTCCGTAGGTGTTTGAAGGAGCCTGAAGGCTCGTCCACTGCGACCAATCTGCCTTGTAGCGCGTCGCGAGATTCTGCGGCAACTGCGCCATCTGGTGGGCCAGGTTGTACATGGTAACGATCTGGTTGCGCGTATCGACTGCGGTTGTGTAGATCTGTGATCCCTGCTCGATCTGCTGGATGGCGTGTGCAGATTGCGTGGGGTCGTAGACGATGCCGCTGCCGAACTGCGCATGCGCCATCGGCGCGAGCGCGGTAAGCAGCGCAAGAAATGGGACAAGGATGCGAAGCGACTTCATGGGAACCTCCGTGTAACTGGTTGGGGTGAATGTGGAAGGTCACATCACAGGCGGCATGTCGTGGTTCTCATACGCAGGCAGAAGCATGTCCTGAGTGATGTAGACCTTGATCCGGTGCCCTTCGCGGATGGTGATAGTGGGCGGGATATTGATGAAGCGGTCGAGTACGTTGCCGCCGGACTGTGCGAGGCTCGAAGCGATACCGGAACGGTAGGCTTCGCTGCCGGATTCGTTGTAGCCCTGATTAAATGAGGTAGCTTCTGCTGCGCCGGAGATGACTCCAAGAGCAATCGACGCGCCGAAGATCTCCATGTAGTGGCTGTTGACTTTATCCTTGAGCCCGGTGGCTCCAGCCTGATCGAGGCCGTGAAACTGGTCGAGATCGACGGAGTAGCCATCCGGCATGAGCAGGCGATGGAAGGTCACGGCGAGGCGTTTCTGGCCGAGGCCGCCGACCTTCTGCACATCGCCAAGAATGAAGGTGCCTTCCGGGATGAGCATGTGCTGGCGGTCCTGGCTGTAGACGGGGTTGCTAACCATGACTTTCAACGGACCGGCAAATTCGCCATCCAGCCGGTTGACCAGCACCGTATCGATGGTTGTGCCCTCGAAGACAACGAAAGGCTGGCCGTGGGCAGCATTGACGTTAACTTCCGGCGCGCGCTTCTTGTCGGTGGAAGCCGCAGCAGGCACAGCCTGCGCTGCGGCAACTGACGGCAAACTCGAAGAGTGAGCCGCGATGTTGTCAGCGGAAGAGTCAGATTCGACCGAGGGGTGCGTAGCACCACCATCGGGAGAGACGAGGTTCGAGGCAAAGCGAGCTTTGAAGGCGATAGCTTTCTCTGCGTCGGCTACGGGATCGCGCAGTGGTTCCGTAGTCTGGACGGAAGCAGGCGGCAACTGCGAAGCAGGAGTCGTGCCGCCTGGCTGGGCAGTGTTTCCCGCAGCCGCCGCGCCAGCGGGCTGCGGAGCTGCACTGGTCTTCTGTGTCGCTATCTGCCTCTGGTCGGCGCTGAGATCCTGCTCCAGCTCCTGAATTTTCCTCTGGTTTGCATCCGTGGATGCAACCATCGATGAAGCTGCTGAGGGTTTGGCCGCGGGCTTTGCGTGATTGTTCGAGAACATCACGGCCAGCAAGATCAGAATGGCAAGTCCTGCGACAACGTAAGCCTGCGCCTGCTTGGGGACAACGCCCTCTGGCCGGACGCGTTTGTCGCGCAGGCCGGGAGCGTTTTCAGGAACCACAAGCTGCGGCTCCTGTTCGGGCAATGTATGGTTCTGCTGTTCGTCTGCCATCACGCCTCCTACTTCTGGCCCAGCGCAGAGGAAACCTCGGACTGCGGTTTCCGCTGGAAGTCCAGCTTGTGCTTACCGATTTCGAGATAGCCGTGATCGACGATGGTGGGCAGGATGTAGGTCCCGTCCTTGAGCTGGAATGTGACCAGATCAGGCTTGCCATCCTTCAGTTCGTAGACAGAGAACTTCTCGGAGGCGGAGGACTTGATATAGGTGAACTTGCCATCGTGGTAGATGGCTTCCACGTTGAAGGGCTTTTCATCGTGATAGGCGTAGTCGAACTTCAGAGCCTGCGTGGGGTAATCGGAACGGAACTGCTCGACGGCAGTTGCGGCGCGGGTTTGAGCAAGCTGCGCGGCAGCGCGCGCCGCGTCCACTTCGCTGGCTGGCACAAGCTGCCGCGAGCCATTGGCGGCGGCAAGCGAGGACGGGTCGGACGGCTCGATGACGACCTTCAGGTCGGGATCGCCGGACTCGACGTCATCAAGCGTGAACGAGTACACCGTGCCCTTGTCGGTAATCAGGTTGAGGTTAGAATGGATGCCTTCCTTTGCCGGATGCAGGAAGCAGTAATTACCCACCGTGTCGATGATCCAGAAATCCTTATCTCCGGTGGCAACATCCAGAATCTTCTCCGTCGAGGGAAGCTCGATCAGCGTGGTGTAGCGCATCTTCGCGTGGACATTCACGATGTCGTTGGCGTGGTACTTCACGATGCGGGCGGACTGCTGGCCGTGCGCGACGGTCGCGGCAAGGCCGAGCAGGAGCGGGACGATGGGTGATGGGCGCATGGTTCTCCTTAGCTGTTGAGTGGGTCGGGATAGTCGTGAGCCAGGCGCAGGAGTCCCTGCTCCGGCCCGAAGCGGGCGAAGTAATCCTGTTTGCGAAGGTTGTCGCGGGAGTTGTTGGTTGCCATCCAGTAGCCGAGGGCGTCAACTTCGAGAACCAACTTCTTCGTGCCGCGCGGCTGGATGACCAGCAGTTCGCGCTTGGGCACGAGTGATTCCAGCAGCTCAAGCTGGGTATCGTTCAACTGGAAGATTTCGGCATACAGCTTGCGATCGATATTGGGGTTGGCAAGAAATATCTTGGTCGGGCAGGACTCGTTGACGATATGCAGCATGTCCGAAGCGGCAAGCTCGACAACCGACTGCGTCGCCAGAATCATGGCCGCGTTCTTCTTGCGCCATGTCTTTTCCGCGCGTGTAATCCAATCGCGGATGGTCTGGTTCTTAAGGAAGATCCAGCCCTCGTCGATGACGAAAATCTTGAATATGGCAGTATTGGCAGGCTTCTCAATCTCCGACGATGCGCGCTGCAGGACGTAAAAGAGAACCGGCTCCAGCACATCCGGGTATTTGTCCCAGCCATCGAAGTTGAATGTCTGAAACTTCGAGAAGGTCAGCGTGTCCTCTGCGTTGTCGAAGAGGTAGCCAAACTGACCGGCCTGGGTCCAGCGGTGCAGACGTTCTCCCAGAGGCCCGAGAATCGACACAAAGTTGGTGAGGGTGCGTATCTCTTTGGGCAGCTTGTATACACGCTCAATGGCGGCGAAGAGTGCCTTTTCATCCTCCGTGGTCAGCTCATATCGCCCGCCCGCTTCGATGAGCACCCGCAGGAACAGGAAGAGAAAATTCTGGTTCTCGTGTGTCTGATCCAGAGAGAACGGATTGATGGTGAAGCCGGGATTCTTCAGGCCGACGTTCAGATAAGTGCCACCGAAGGCCCGCGTCAACGTCTCGTAACTGCCCCCCAAGTCAAAGATGAACGTCAGCGGCTCATACTTCTGCGCGGCCTGAAGGGTGGTCGAGAGCGTGAAGCTCTTGCCCGATCCGGTAGCGCCGAGCAGCAGCGTATGCGCCACGTCGCCACTATGGATGTTCAGGTAGTACGGAGTGCCGTGCGTGGATTCGAGAACGGCGAGGTATTCGCGTTCGAGATGCGGGTTCCATTGTGAGCCGCTGTCCACGGTGAACAGGAAGGACAGGTCGGCATAGTTGCTGTTGAGTGCCCACTGCTTGCGGAGATTGAACTGCCGGTTTCCCGGCACCGTGGCAAAGAACGCATTCAGCAGGTTGTAGCGTTCCTCGTAGAGCAGACCGTCATGCTGCGTAAACAGCTTTTGAAACTCAGCGATCGTATGCTCAACCTTAGTGCGGTCTTCGTCGTAAACCACAACCGACAACGTGAATTCGCCGAAGTTCTTGCCTTCCATGCCTATCGCGGTGAGAGCATTGCCAAGCTCCGCAACGGCGGCAGCCTTCGAGTCATCGACCAGGTTGTCCTGATTTCCGGTGTTCTCGCGGTCCTGGAGATTCGAGACGAAGCTGGTTTTGGAGTTGTGATAGTGGCGACGGCGAGATGCAATCTCCTTGCGGGCCTTTTCATTCGTGACGGGATGCCATTCGGTGATGACATGAAAGTTTGCCGGGATGTCGAGCAGACCGTTGAGAATCAAGGGCCGCGTTTCGGATGGCAGTTCTTTCAGGGTAAGGACGCGGACGTAATCGTCATCCATGCGCAGGTAGCCGCGATGGGCTTCGAGCTCCGAGCCGCATACCTGCCAGTCGAGATGGCTGGCGCCGTGGAGCGGCGCCTCTGCGATCCTGGAGGGGCGGAAGTTTACGAGACGCCGGAGATGCCGGAAAGTCCCTTCCGCCCCTAGCAGCTCGACCTCGGTTAGGTCGCTGAGCTGCCCACTCAAACTTCGTACTTTCTGCTGCAATAGCAGCCGGTCGCGCTCGATCTGCTCGTAGAGCAGAGTGCGCTGCTGTCTTCCAGAAAAGAGCGTCTTGAGCTCCTTGATTCCTGCGCCCGGTGCTTTCACAAGCTGAGATAGTGCATGGAGCAACCCAGCCTTGGCATAGTTGCCATCGATCATTACGACCCAATACATCTCAATGCTGTAGAGCCGGTCGGCCTTCGACTGAAGGAACGCACTGCGCTTTTCCACGGCGGCGCGAACCAGGGGGCTGTCATATTCTGCGTGGGGTATCGTGGGCCGGTTGTGTTTGAACAGAATCTGATAGAGGCGGCACTTATCGTCGAGGGAACGGAGGGCGGCTTCAAGGCGTCTCACGGCGTAGTCACGGCCGGCATGGTCGAGGCTCTCGTAGTCGATGCCACCAATCTTCAGGACGGTGCCAAGATCGCCGCTCTTGGTCAGAAAGCAGTGCTCGTCCCAGAAGCCGAACAGGTTTACCTGGGCGGCGAATGCTCCGGCTTCGTTCCAGTCTTTGTGTTCAACCTTGTACATCGCGCCTCGCAATGCGTATCTGTGTCTTGTCCGCTTTCATGGGGTCGTAGCGTCTGCGGAATTTGCCGGAGTTGAAGAGCACGCGCAGAATCTCTACGTCATGCTTGGTGGCGATGCGGGCAATGATGACGCCCACGATGAACAGGGCGATTCCGCCGACCAGGGAGTGGAGAAGAGAGAAGATGGCGCCCCCGGAGATCAGAGCGATGAAGAACAGCCGCCGCTCCGCTCCGAGAACAGTCAGCGGGCGGTTCATGGCCTTGAATACCGGACTCACGCGCGCGTCCGCTGGCTTAGACATGGATCACCTCCTCTCTAGCTCGGGAAGAGCCAGGCCATGAAGTTCACGGCGCCAATCGCCATGCCAACTCCGAAGACAATGCCGGCCAGCATCTTCTTGCTCTGGCCCTCGCCGTAAGCGAACATGAGGCCGCCGACCACGATTGCGACCAGCGACAGCCCGGTCGCAATCGTGCCGGTAAATGCGGTTTTGAGAACGTTGACTGCGTTGTCCCACGGATCGCTGCCGCTCTGTGCGTACAGGGGCAGTGCCGTAAGGAACAGAAGCGGAGGTGCGAACCGCCTCCGCCAGCGCGCGCCTGACGCCGTGGGGCGCAGACGTTTCAGGTATGTGAGTGTGTGCATGGGCTCCTTTCGTATGCGGAGGGGCACTCCCCGTCGCAACGTCATGGAGCGAAACTAAGGCTGGAGATGGGATGAAAGGGTGGAAAGATTTTCCGCTCGGTGTCCTGTCAGGACACCACGAAATGAAAGGACTAATAGTGGATTGAGAAGTGTCGGATTCTCAGATCAATACAAACGCGTCTGTGTAGAGTGATATCGCAACTCTCGACCTGCACTTTTTTACGACTCTGTGTTGCTGTTCAGAGCAGGGCGATATAGCGAAAGTCTTGCTCAATTCTGAATTCCGAAGATTTGTAAGCACAGCAACGGTCTAGACGCTAGATATGTCTGTTAGGATTCCTGAAAAGCAGATTCAATATATTTTGTCTCGCGTGGGGGACTCTTTGGCGAAGTGGGTCAAGATTCGTAAACTCAAGGGTATCGAAAGTTTGGATTTCCAAATTCCTGCCCCAGGCGTTCATTTTCTAGCAGGCACAAATGGTTCCGGTAAAACGACCCTCCTCGCATGTTTAAGACGACTTCGTCATGCCAATTCATTTCAATTCCATTTTTTGAGTTCTCTCCAATCCAATCGGCTAGACAGCTTTAATGAAGCGGAGGTCATCTACACGCTCAACGAGAAATCTGTGACCTACGCATATGCCGGGGAACGGTGGGTTCCAAGGCCCCGGCGTTCCAGCAATCTAGTTCGGAATTTTGGATACCCCGACGTGTTATATGTCGGAGCAACAGCATCACGAATTACCCCACGTCCGGAAGATTTCAAGACCGCCAAACTCAAGCCTGCGCCAACAGTTGTCGTCCAAGCAGCAAACTCTATATTTGAGACAAATAGGTTCTCTGAACTTAGAACGATCAACCTCACCACAGGAAATAAGAATCAGGCTTTCGTACTCGTCAATAGGCGCCCAGGCCAATCAAGGATTTCATATTTTTCTGAGAAAAACTTCAGCCTCGGAGAACTTTGTGTTCTGAAGCTGCTTCGTGAATTGAACAACTGCCAAAATGGCACCTTAGTGCTTATCGATGAATTGGAATTGGCTTTGCATCCGCGGGCTCAGATCGGATTGATCCGCTACCTAGAAAGCCTTGCACAAGAAAAAGCATTAACCGTCATCGTTTCGACCCATTCCGTCACGCTACTTAAAACTGCCCCTAGAAATAAGATTATCTTCCTCGAAAAAAGAGAGAATGGCGAGACAGCAGTTCTCAGTAGTTGTTTCCCTGCCTACGCTCTTGGCGGTATCTCTCTGTCTGAGGAGCGTGCTCCTGATGCCGTTGTCTATGTTGAAGACGAAGCCGCCCGTACGGTCACGGAAATGCTCTTACGTTCTTGCATTCTCGATCGGTACACAGCTTCGCGTGCGGCCTCTCCCACGATCAGGGTGTTGCCGATTGGGGACTATAACAACGTCGTACGTTTTCTGGACAAAAACCGTGCTGTTCTTCCGAATCATGTAAAACAATGGATTCTTTTGGACAAAGATGTCGAAGATGAGATTGTCGGCATCATGGATGCATCGAGTAATAATCCGATGCGCGATGCATTCCACCGGAATTCACCTCACATCCGTTATCTTCCGTTCACGCCGGAAGTGGCTTTAATGAAGCATCTTTCCGAGAAGCGTAGTGAGGTATTAATTGTGCTCCGCCAGAAGTATCTCAATCAGCAGATGCAACTGCCTCCGTCGATGGTGACAATCACTCAGACAGCGGGACCGGCGCTGAGGCAGGAATGCAAGCAGTTATTGCGGAAGATTATCAAGCAAATTCAAAGTGAAGTGACGAATGTGTCTGATGAGAGCATTACAGATCTCCTATATGAGAACCTTGCCAATCGATTCTTCAATGAGAATAAATCGGTGGTTATGCAAGCATTTGGGCCAATCATAGGCTGAGCACATCAGGTGATTCTGCTTTTATTCGCTCGAACAGAGGTTGTTGGAAATCAATACTGGCCCGTTGGGAAACCGACGATTAATACTGCGAAGCTGGCTTAGCTGAAGCCAGAATTTGCGCATATATGCTTATTCCCACCATGTCAGGCAAAGAATACGCGGGCACGGCGCGGGTCAAGGCCGATGAATCACAATTCAGGCAACAGATCGCCTTGAGGCGCGCTGGGGACGCGAGGAAACTCACTGCATGGTGGGAATGAGTACCTGAGAGGACCGCTTCTTTGCGGCGATCCTCCCCTGTACACGCTCCAGCCGGGCCGATGCGTGATTGAAATACTCACCATCCAACTCTATGCCGATATACCTGCGGCCTGTCAGCAGTGCTGCTGCGCAGGAACTCCCGCTGCCGGCGAATGGGTCGAGCACCAGTTCACCTGGAAGAGTGAAGCTGCGAACCAGAGGAGCCAGAGCCATTACTGGCTTCTGCGTTGGGTGCAGCTTGTTACCACTATATGGCATATCCATCACATCACCGAGCGGCTGCTTTGGCAGCGGCGGTCTACCCTTCGCGAGAAGGAATGCCTGCTCATGCTGATAGCTGAGGAACCTGCTCTTTGAGCTGTATGCCTTGCGGAAAACGATGTGGCCTACCGGCTGAAAACTAGCCTCCTTCCAGGCTGCGAAGAACTCATCGATCCGCGTCCAGCCATAAAACATGATGGCAACACGATCCTGCTTCAGCACGCGATACGCTTCCCGCATGGCCGGTTTGAGCCAGTCAGAGTTGCTGTCGTTCTGGATGGTGCGGCCATTGCGGTCGCGGTAATTCACCAGATACGGCGGATCGGTGAGGATGAAATCCACGCTGTTCGCAAGCATCTGACGCATGACCTGGATGCAGTCGCCCTGCGTGATCGTGTTGATGGACTGATTGCGAACTGTAGTTTGTGCTTGCATGGCTTTGATCTCCTTTGTGGTCCCGGAGTGATCTCTCAGGACACACTCCCGGAGGGCGCGAGAGATGGCCGCTCCCAAGACCCAGCGGCGCTTTTTCGGAAGGTTCGGAAAATCTTTTCCTTTGCCGTGTTCTTTGAGGGATGCTACCGAAAAGATTTTCTGAAAGCCGAAAAAGCAGAGACGCGCAGTGTCGCCGGGCGCGGCCTGTCTTTCTCTCGCGGTGCCTGAGAGAACATGCAGGACAGGAGGAGATCTATCGTTCTGCAAGCAGGGGAGAGTTTGGATCAGACACCACAGATTTGCAGGGCAATCATCCACGGACATGGAGAGCAACACTGCATAATGGTAGCATTACAGATCTGAGAATTCGGTGACCATTTCTACGGGCGCTTACTTACCGGCAATGATCCGCTGTGCGCGTTCCAGGGAGGCGAGGGCGACAAAGCTGCTGAGACTGCGGCGTTCCAGCTTCGCAGCCTTTTCCAGTAGCCGACGTTCTTCCTGGGTGTAGTAGGAAAACACTTTCGCTCCAAGTGCGGTCTTGCCGGTGCGCCGGGAAGGAATGTGTTCCTCTTTGGCCACCGTGTTTTATGGTACTACTTCACTACGCAGTGGAGGTATTATGCAAAACATCACTCGATGCAACCCTGAGGATTCAAAGCTCATTCATTGTTTATGAAGCTCGGCTCGTTACGCTAGGATGCGGCGCCGTTCTTTTGCTACACAAAGGGGCTTTTATGGCAAAGAGTAAGGAGCAAGACATTCCCCTATTGTCGGATCAACCGCAAAGAGCTCTTCTGTTCGAGTTGAAAGGGGAGCGGGTCGCCGAAGACGGAACTGAGTCGACGGCTTCGACGGAGATCTTTGCAGCTCTCAGCATGGAAGAGGTGATCGCTTACACGCGAAATCGTCAACCGGGCACCGAGATTACGGAGCTGAAGGTCCTGGGTACGGTGCAGGTACTATCTAGCTCGGAGTATCAGCGATAGCGAAAGTGCTTAGGTGTTTGAGGTTCGGTGCTCGTGCCGTTCTGCCAGTGAAGCGCGTTCTCGGTCAAGTTCCGCCCGCAACTCTTCTTCCGAGGGCAACACGAGTTTGTACTTGCTGGCGAACAACTGCTCATTCTCGTGCAGCACTGAGTAGCGCACCACAGACGCGTCTTTATGCGTGCAGAGAATGATGCCTACAGTCGGGTTGTCATCCGGCGCCCGCTTGAGATCATCCACCATCCGAACATACATATCCATCTGGCCGATGTCCTGATGGGAAAGCTCACCCGTCTTCAGATCGAACAGGACGAAGCATTTGAGCAGATAGTTGTAGAACACCATGTCGATATAAAAGTCCTTCGACTCGGTGCTGACACGGAACTGCCGGGCTACGAAAGCGAAGCCTTTCCCGAGCTCAAGCAGGAATGCTTGAAGGTTATCCAACAATGCTTGTTCGAGATCCGCTTCCAGTAACTTGCCTGTACCAGGCAAGCCAAGGAATTCCAGCATGACGGGATCGCGCACGAATTCGCGAGGATATTGCTGTAAAGGGGCCAGATTGGTAGTGGCTTCTTGTTCTACGGTTGCTCGGTCTGGGCTTGCGAGCAGGCGCTCGTAATACAGGGTTCCAATCTGCCTCTCAAGGGCACGGGTCGTCCATCCCAAGGTGGCAGTCTCGTTCATGTACCATTGCCGAGCTTGGTCGTTTTCTACCCGAAGGAGTACACGGTAATGGGTCCAGCTCAATTCGTGACGCAGTGCGTCACGAATTGGAAATGCTTGATAAAAAAGGCGCATGTAACGGAGGTTGGATGCGTCGAAGCCTTTGCCAAATTCCGCTGTCAGCGTCTCTGCCAAAGTTGGCAACAGACGTTTGCCATATTCCGCCCTCTCTGCGCCACCCTGCTCAAACTCGACAATGTGCCGACCAATTTCCCAGCAGGTCTGCACCTGAACCACGTCCGCAGTTCGCAGGATCTTCTGGCGGGCCTCCTGAATGATCTGGCGGAGGCTGCCCAGCAAAGGTTGAAGACCGTCCTGCGATGTTTTGACTAGCTGGTCGCTCATGTCGTGTTTCCTCTATCTATCCCATTTTAGAGTTGTTCTACTCGGATTCCTTCCGTGCATGCTCCGAAAGCGGTGTCCATTCAGGACACCGAGCGGAAAGTTTTTCCACGTTTTCTGCTTCCCATACGGCCTACGCTTCTTATCGACACGACCGGACGCGACTTTTCGCAGACCGGCTCAAGTCTGAGGTGAGCCCTCTGTAAGAGTGCAGCGTTCGACGGAGGATGGAAATGGGCGACAACGGAACAGGAAAGCAGAACGGACGTGAGGAATTCGAGCGGCTGCTGGATAGCCAGGAAGTCGCCGAGTTGATGAAGGTGCATCCGGAGACAGTGAAGAGGCGTGCCCGGAGTGGAGAAATTCCAGGGATCAAGTTCGGAAAACTGTGGCGCTTCCGAGCCTCTATCCTCGAAGCCTATGTGCGCGAAATGATGCAGGAAAACGCGGACATAAGCGATGACGATATGGCACCATTACACCCAGCGGTCCGTGCCACTCGAAACGGGAGAAACTAATGTTTCGAAGGACACGGTATCAACAGGGAATGTTAAGCCGCGTAAAGAGAAAGAACGGCCCGGATTGCTGGGCATTTCGCTGGTGGGATGTGGATACCAGTGGAAAGCGGGTACGCCGGACGAAGACTCTGGGAACGGTGAAAGAGTATCCGACCGAGACCAGCGCCATGCGGGCTGTGGAGGCTTTACGCATCACCATTAACGAAGAGCAACCGGAGCAGGGAAAACAACCCCTGACTGTGGGTGCTCTCATTGCTCACTTTAAGCTGCACGAACTTGGTCCAATGGAGAAGGTAGAGGTGGAAGAGGACGTCGAGGATGGCCGGTCCTATGCTACGCGGACGACTTACTCAGATATCCTCGATGCCTATGTTCTTCCGAAATGGGGCGATGTCGATGCGCGTAAAGTGCGAACAGTGCTGGTGGAGAAGTGGCTTCGCAATCTGGAGGCCAGCAAGAGCAAGGAGAACCTGTCGCGAGGGAGTAAAGCGAAGATTCGGTCTGTCATGAGCGTTCTCTTCAATCACGCCATCCGCCACGAGTTGATGCCGCAGGGCAGCAACCCGATCACGATGGTGCGGCAGAGCGCGAAGCGAATGCGGATTCCCGACATTCTCGAAGCCGGGGAGCTGGTTCGTCTGTTCGATCACTTGTCGCACCGGGAACGGGTGATGGTGCTGCTCGACGCAGTCACCGGACTCCGCCGAAGCGAACTGATGGCTCTCAAGTGGCTGGATGTGGACTTCGAGCAGTTGGAGCTTTCCGTTACGCGTTCTATCTACCGGCAAGTGGTGGGTCGCTGCAAGACGGAGATCTCGCGCAAGCCGATTCCTCTCGATCCGTGGATTGCGGAGGAACTGCTGACGTGGAAGAGGGCGACTCCCTACAACCAGCCGGAGGACTGGGTCTTCGCCAGTACGCGGAAGCGGGGCAAGCAGCCCTACAGCCCGGACTCTTTGCTCAAGCGGCAGATTCGTCCTGCGGTGAAGCGGGCGGAGATTCCGAAACACGTCGGATGGCACACTTTCCGACGCACCTTCTCAACCTTGCTGAAGGCCAATGGCGAGGACATTAAAGTGGTGCAGGAGTTGCTGCGTCACGCCACGATCAAGATGACGCTGGAGGTGTACGCGCAGGCGGTCACGCCGGCCAAGCGTCAGGCTCAGTCGAAGCTGGTGGGGCAGTTGCGCCAGAAGGTTGAAGCACAATGAGGCGGATTCTTAATGGACCTTTCAGGACCTTTAAGAATTCAAGGCAAAAACCTGTAAGTTGTTGAGATGATTTGGTGGACCTGATCGGGATCGAACCGATGACCTCTTCCATGCCATGGAAGCGCGCTCCCAGCTGCGCCACAGGCCCACATAAGGAGAGATGTAACTTTTCTATTTTCTCTGTTTATGCTCGATTCGTCAATCTGCTGCGCACTTAATTTGCTAAAGTCGCTTCTAATCCATTCACAACAATCGAAACGCCCTCGGTGAAACGAGAATCATAATTGGTAAACATGTCTGCACCAATGGCCGCGGCGAGCGGATAAAGCTCTTGATTGAGGCGCTTCTTCCGCACCTCTAATACGACATATTCCGGATGCTGTTCGCCCGTAGCCGTCTGTGTAGCTTGTTCCTCAATCACAAACCCGACCGTGTAACAGTAAAGCGCGCCGATTCCGACAGCGGCTTGCCGTAGCGTAAATCCAGCGTCCATAAATTTGCGCAGGCTATTATCCATCGCGGCGTACAGCTTGTTATCTGTCAAAAGCGTTCCGCTTGCCATTCTGGCTCCATCGCGGTGGCGCAGAAACGCCTTGCGGAGTTCGGTGCAATACGTGCACGCCCACTCTCGCCAGGTTGGCAGTTCCTGCCATGTCGCTTCGTCTGCAACGGCTTCCAGCAGGACTTGCGTCCCCATTTCATCGAGCAGATCCTGCTTGTTCTTAAAATGCCAATAAATAGCAGGTGCCTGCACTTCCATCCGGGCCGCCAATTTGCGCAGGGTAAGTCCTTCCAGCCCTGTTTCATCTAAAACAGCAAAAGCATGGCGCAAAATAATCTGTCGGTCGAGAGACATAAAAAAGATTCTAGCAAATTGGACTTAACAGTGTTAAGGTTAATTTAACGATGTTAAATTGGGGCAGGAATGAAAGCAGCAATCGTCAATACACGCGGTCAACCGCCCCAATATTCAACCTTTGCGGAACCTCAGCTTCAAGAGAATGAAGTTATTAGTCCATGTACATGCTGCTGGACTACATCCTCTCGTCAAGGCCGTAGCTGCGGGCAAGCATTACTCGTTTACCGGAGAAATCCCTATGATTCCCGGTGTGGATGGTGTGGGCACGCACGAAGACGGCACTCGCGTTATGTTTGGCAATGTGCGCAAGCCCTGGGGGACCATGGCTGAGTTTGCCGCCGTTCCGCGTTCCACCCTTATTCCGCTTCCGGAGGGAATCGATGACGCAACAGTGGCGGCTATAGGCACCCCCGGAATGTCAGCCTGGGTGTCTCAAAAGCGGGCGGGATTACAGGCGGGC
Source organism: Occallatibacter sp. FHG110214_02 (assembly GCF_059115385.1). Taxonomy (NCBI): domain Bacteria; kingdom Pseudomonadati; phylum Acidobacteriota; class Terriglobia; order Terriglobales; family Acidobacteriaceae; genus Occallatibacter; species Occallatibacter sp. FHG110214_02. The sequence continues at coordinate 50,462 of NZ_JBZYWK010000011.1, forward strand.
GAGACTGTGGTGATCCTGGGAGCAACGGGCGTTGCCGGTCAGCTTGCTATTCAGGTGGCGCGGCTCAATGGAGCCAAGCGCGTAATTGCTGTTGGCCGTAATGTGGATGCGCTGAGCGGAGCGAATGTGGATGCGGTAATTGGGCTCAGCCAGCCGGAGGAGGCAATTCGCGATGCCTTTGTGGCGGAAGCGGCTGCTGGAATCGATGTTGTTATTGATTATTTGTGGGGCCGGCCAACGGAGCTTTTACTGGAAGCGCTTGGCAAGGGATAACATGCGGCAGCCACGCATCCCACTCGCTTGGTGGAGGTTGGAGAAAGCGCAGGTCCCACCATTACTCTGCCTGGCTCTCTGTTGCGCAGCGTAGATCTGACACTTCTTGGAAGTGGGTTAGGTGCAGCCAAGTTGGACGAGATTTTTTCGGCCATTCCAAAGCTCTTTGATGCTGCGGCTAAGGGAACCCTGACCATTGATGTTGAGAAGATTCCCCTCACTGACGTGGAAGCTGCCTGGAGTCGAAGCGACAAGGGCCGCCGGATCGTTTTTACGCTCTGAAAGCAGTTCTTCGTCCGTCCGCACCGCCTTCAGGAACTCTTTCCCTCCTCCTGGTGTCTAAATTAGGAGGTATGCTGCAGAGCGTGCCTCTGGTGCGTTAAGGTGGAGGGAAGAAACTTTGCAGGCGGACCTCACCATGGGCAATTTGGCCAGCGCTATTGCGCTCCACTCTGACGAAGCAGCTCTTGTAGAGGAGTTGCGCGCCGGCTCGGAAGAAGCCTTTGCCTGGCTCATTGCGCGCTACCATCAGCCGATTTATTCGCTTCTCGCTCGTACGGTGCAGAACCACGCCGATGCCGCAGACCTTACGCAGGAAGTTTTCGTGAAGGTCTTCCGCGGAGTTTCAGGTTTCCACGGTGAATCCTCTCTTCGTACATGGATTTACCGCATCGCTCTGCGCGAAGCCTCTAACCAGCGCCGCTGGTGGATGCGCCATAAGCAGCAGGAAGTGCCTATCGAGATGGAGATTAACGAAGGCGACTCCAGTACCCCCACGCGTCTGAAAGAGATGCTCGTGGACCCATCGGAATCTCCTTTCGATCTCGCCTTGCACCAGGAAAACCGCGTTCGGGTGGAAGCCGCTTTGGCGCAGGTTCCTGAGCCGTTCCGCACTACGCTCATTCTGCGCGACATAGAAGGCTTTGTTTACGAAGAAGTGGCTGAAATGCAGGGGGTAAACCTCGGCACGGTTAAATCCCGCCTTGTGCGCGGCAGAGCCTGTCTCAAGACGATTCTTACCGGCCAGACCGCCAGTAACGAAGGCAAGCATGGATTCATTCTAAGAGAGGAGGCGCAATGAACGGCTGCACTGCTATACAGGCAAAGTTTTCCGAGTATCTGGACAGCCGTCTCACTGGCGTCGAGATGCAGCGCATCTCCTCTCATGTGGCAGGCTGTGCCAACTGCGCTGCCGAGTTTGCTGCGCTACGCCATGCACAGGCCTCTCTAGCTGCCCTTGGCCCCGTTCCTGAGCCAGTGGACCTGCTTTTACGTGTGCGCGTGGCCGTTAGTCATGAGCGTGCACGCAGCCGCCAGAGCCGCTTCCATGGCTTGAGGCTTGTGTGGAGCAATACTGTTGGCCCGTTTTTGCTGCAGGCCTCGGCGGGCTTTGCCAGTGCTGTGCTGCTGCTGGGAACGGTTGCCGTTATGGTGGGGATTGTTAGTAACCCGCCCGTGGCGCAGGCCGGCGATGTGCCGCTTGGTGATTCGACGGCCCCACGTATGCTCTATTCCATTGGAGACACAGGGGATACGGAAATTGCCGCGCTGCCAGCCCCGATTGTTGTGGAGGCCTATATCAGCGGCGAGGGCGCCGTTTACGATTTTCGCATCGTTTCCGGCCCGGATGACACAGCCACCCGCGCCAAAATCGCTGATATTCTGCTGGTTCGCAAGTTCGAGCCCGCTCGTTTCTTTGGTCAGCCTGTTCGCGGTCTTGCCGTGCTGTCGTTCTCTGGCGTCTCTGTCCGGGGATAATTTCTGAAACTCCCGTTTGACCCTGCTTCCTCGTCTAAATAGACTGCAAAGCAGGGTTAAATTCATGTCGTTTCGCTCGTTTTCGCTCTCCACTGCGCTTTTGCTTCTTTCCGTCGTTCCGGTTCTCTCCCACGGGCAGTCACCTTCGAGCTCGCAGAGTTCGTCGTCCTCTGCGCCTGTGCCCAGCATCCAGCGTGAGAAAGCTCCATCGCTCATCGATCCGGCAGGTCCGACGATCTCGCTTATCAGCTCCGAGCCGGTCTTCTTTATGGCCTCCGCGCTGAATATGTGCGGATATGACGAAGGCCTGGAAGACAGCTCGCCTATTCGCAAGAAGATTCGCGACGAGTTGAACTCTACCCTGACGCAGAGTGAAGATGCTCGCAAAAAGCGGGATGCTGTATGTCTCTACATTGCGCAGCACCGCCTTACAGGGACGGAACACGATATCTCGCAGTACATTTCGCTGGCGCTTTATCTGACGCCTCCTCCTGAGCTTGAGACCTCCGTTGAGCTCACCGAGATGCCGCCTGATGCTACCCAGGTGGCGGAGCTAGCACCCCTGCTCAAGGACTTTGCCAATGCCGTGGATCTGCACGGAATCTGGCTCACCTTGCGCCGCTCTTACGATGACGAAATCAACGCCGTCCACGATCCACTGTCGAAAATGATCGTCGATACGAACCTGTACCTCAAGATGCCGGCATCCACTTATGATGGACGCCGCTTCGTTGTTGTCGTGGAGCCGATGCTTTCTCCCAGCGTCACCAACGCTCGTGTTTACGGTACGGATTATGTCATCGTTCTCTCGCCCGTCAATGGCAAGATTCGCATGAATGACGTGCGCCACACTTATCTGCACTACATGATTGAGCCGCTACTGTTCTCACGCGCCAACGCGGTAGATCGTACGCAGCCCATTCTTAAGGTGATTCGCGACGCGCCGCTCGACTTCCGCTATAAATCCGATACTGTGCCGCTTACCATTGAGTGCCTCATTAAGGCCATCGAGGCGCGCACGATGGATACTGGCATTCCTGACTACAAAATTCCCGCAGGTGTGGACCGCTCTGAACTGCCCAAGTATGAAGGTGAGCGCCACGTGGTCGAATTGAAGCAGGAGGCCGTGCGTGTGGCTACTGTGCGCCACGACATGACGCAGGGGTTTGTGCTTACGCAGTATTTCTACGAGCAGATGGTCCAGTTTGAGAAAGACCCCGCCAGCCTTCGCGACACTATCGGCGAAATGGTTTACTCCATGGATGTGGATCAGCAGGTGAACCGCGCTAAGCATCTCGAATTTGACCAGCAGGCAGATGAAGATGTGCTCTCGCGCTCTAAGCTCCGCAAGCTGGAAGGGCTTGACCTGGCAGAAGCGAAGTTGCAGGCCGGGGATGCCAAGGGCGCAACTTCTCTTGCTACGCCGTTTCTGAACGAGAACAATCCCAACAGTCTGCAGGCAACTGCCGATGCGGCTCGCGCTAACTTTGTCCTTGCACGCGTCGCCATTATGAATGGCCGTGCCGATGAAGCAGCTTCCCGCTTTAAGACCACAATCGATACCAGCAAGGAGCCGCGTCTGCTTGCCTGGTCGCATATCTATCTTGGCCGCATGCTTGATCTCTCGTGCAGACGGGACGAGGCGGTTGAGGAGTACAAAGATGCGCTGGCCAGTCGCGATGGCCAACAGGATACCCGCATTGCCGCCGAGCGTGGAGTCAAGACCGCCTACGCTGTAAAGGGACATACCTGCCAGGAAGACGCAGACGATGACAATCCGAAGGCCGACCCCAAGGCCGCGCCTCAAACCAAACCAGCCGCATCCAACCCGCAATAAGCATTCAAGGCGCGCCGGGAAGCAATCTTCCATACCGGCGCGTCCATCCAAGTACACTGGCATTCGCCGGGTTACACAAAAACTGCCGAGGAAGAGCGCATGGAAGCACTTGTGAGCGAACTGGAAGCTGTGCTGGGCCACACTTTCGCCCAGCCTGAGCTTCTGCTGCGTGCGCTTACGCATCGCTCATTGGCGCATGAAAAATGTAACGAGCGGGCCCCCGGCGACAACGAGCGCCTGGAGTTCCTCGGCGATGCTGTTCTTGGGCTTGTTGTTGCGCAAACCCTCTTTGAAAAGAATCCTGACTGGACCGAAGGCGAGTTGACCCGCATGCGCGCCCAGCTTGTGAGCCGCCAGCACGTGGCGCAGGTTGCTACGACGATCAATCTTGGCCGCCATATTCGTCTTAGCAAGGGCGAAGATCGCAGCGGCCTTCGCCGTAAGGGAACTGTACTTTCCAATACTATGGAAGCCGTTCTCGGCGCGCTCTTTCTCGATGGAGGTCTTGAGCCTGCTCGCGCTTTTGTCCGCCGTGTTGTCATGGGTGAAGCCGCTGAGCAGTTGGCGCGCGAGCTTCGCTCCGGCGCGGCTCTTGGCAACTACAAGTCGGCTTTGCAGGAGCATCTGCAGGGAACCCATGCCGGCACGCCTGTCTATCGGGTGAAAAGCGAGTCTGGCCCCGATCATCGGAAGAAGTTTCTTGTAGAGGTGCGTCTCAAGCCGCTTACTGCGGAGGGCGGCGCTTCAGAGCCGGGCAAGCCGTTAGCCCGAGGTACCGGCAGCACGAAAAAGCATGCGGAGCAGGATGCCGCCCGCCGTGCTCTGGCTAAGCTGACAGGCGTTAAAACCGCTGGTGCAAGCAAAAACGGTGCTGCATTGGAAGCAGAGGAACCTGCAGAATGACGGCTGCGTGGAAACATCTGCGCCTGCATCTGCCCACCGTGCCGGAAGCTCTCGCGTCGCTCCTGCGTACCATGGTTGTTGCTCTCTTTCTGCTTACCTTTCTGCTACAGCCGTTCCTCATTCCGTCAGAAAGCATGGAGCGTACGCTGCTGGTTGGTGACTTCCTGCTTGTGGACAAGCAAATCTTCTCGCCTGCCGGCGCTCTTACGCACTGGCTCATGCCTTACCGGGAAGTCCAGCGCGGAGACATCGTGGTTTTCCATCATCCCCGTCCGCCGCTGCTGGTCAAGCGTGTTGTTGGACTGCCCGGAGACCGCATCCGTATTCGCGATGGCCGCGTTGTCGTCAACGGTACGCCGCTCAATGAGCCCTATGCTGCCTTTGAGCCCGCGGCGCTTAACCCCTCACTCTCGAACTTTCCAGCTATGCTTTATTCTGATCCGAGTATCGACCTCGACTGGTGGCACGCACAGCAAGCGCTCATCCACAACGGTGAACTGATGGTGCCGCAGGGGCGCTATTTTGTGCTCGGTGATAACCGAAATCATTCCAGCGATTCGCGTTTCTGGGGGCTGGTTCCGCGGCAGGCGATTGTCGCCCGCCCGCTTGTTATCTACTTCTCGCTTATGCGGCCGTCCACGACTGATATCCAGCAGGCCGCCGATGATAAACTCAACCACGACAGCGAACTTACCGCAAAGCTTGCCGGATTTGCCCGCTGGAACCGTATCTTCCGCGTCGTCCATTAAGATTTGCGCCAGTCGCCCGAGCCAAGAATGACGAAGAATACAGCTATCGAAGCCGCCGCAGAACAGAAAACCGGAGAGACTATCTTCGAGGCCATTGCCAGTTACGCGGCTGTCCTTGTTGTGGGCCTCTTCATCCTCACCTTCCTCGGCCAGAATTTCGTTATTCCCTCCGGCTCCATGGAGCACACGCTTATGGTCGGCGACCACCTTCTCGTCGACCGCATCACCCTCTCGCCTGGACATAACTGGTTTCCGCTTGTCCACTACCGCGAGCCGCAGCGTGGTGACATTGTCGTCTTTCTCAAGCCTGTTGCGGATGAAGTTCCAGGTCAGGACCAGCCGCAATATCTCAACCTGGTCAAGCGGCTTGTTGGTGTACCCGGTGACCACATTCATCTTCACGACGGCATGGTTTACGTGAACGGCGTGGCGCAGCCACAGGTAGCCACGGCAGAGCAGTCTCCGGCCTATCCTGAGGAGCAAGTCTTCCTCGACGAATTTCCCTCTGTGCCGCCCGTCCCCGAGCCCGGCAACTACAAAACCGAGCAGTGGGCGCAGGAGCTTCCTTCGCACATAGAAAACGGCGAGCTAGTCGTTCCTCCCGGCAAGTACTTCATGATGGGCGACCACCGCCACGACTCCGCTGACTCGCGTTTCTGGGGCTTCGTCCCGCGGGAAAACATTGTCGGACGGCCGCTCTTTAATTACTGGTCTTTCAAAACGCCCGATGGCCAGTTGGAGCAGCCCGGTGTTGGTCACCAGATTTCCTGGATCGGCCATGTTCTCCTGCGCTTTTTCCCGGACACCCGCTGGGCGCGCACCTTCAAAGTTGTGCGATAGCTTATGGGGACGAAGGGCGAGTGACGAAGGACGAAGAAGTACCCTAGTCCGTATGCGCTCTTCGTCTCTTGTTCCTAGTTTCACCATTTACGATTAGAAACGAATGACCCCTACTCCTCAGCCAGAGTCCTCATCCGCCATTCAACCCTGGCTCCAGCGGCATGCGCGTCTCTCCACCATCCTGCTTGCACTGGTTATTTTTTTGCTTCTGCTTGTTGTTCCGCCGTTCATCAGCATCAGCAGTTATAAAAGCCACGTTACGCAGCTTGTTGCCAGTGCGCTGGGTCGCCCAGTTCGTCTCTCTTCGGTGGAGCTGCGTATGCTGCCGCGGCCTGGTTTCATCCTGACGGATTTGACGGTGGAAGAAGATCCCGCCTATGGTTCCGAGCCTGTTCTGCACGCGAGCACGGTGGTTGCCTATGTGCATCTCTGGTCGCTCTGGCGCGGTCATCTTTCGCTCGACAAAATCTCCGTGGAGGATGCGAGCCTGAACCTTGTTCGCGCGGCGAATGGCCGCTGGAACGTGGACAGTTTCTTCCGGGCAACCTCCAATGCTGCTGCTGGAGCTGTGCCGCAGCCTGGTAAGCAGCCTCTGCTTTATCTGGAAGCCACTAACTCGCGCATCAATCTGAAATCCAGTGCGGAGAAGCTGCCTTATTCGCTCACTGGCACTGATGCTTCTCTCTGGCAGGACGATGGTGCATGGCACATCCGTCTGCGCGGCCAGCCTGTCCGCACGGACGTCAGTCTCAATGCTGCCGACACTGGCATTGTTCGCCTTGAGGCCACACTGCACCCGGAGACGACTGTGTCCGGCCAGACGTCGCGTAGCCAGATGCCGCTTCACCAGGCACAGATTCACTTGGACCTTGATTGGCGCGAGGCCCAGCTTGGGCAGCTTACACGTCTTATTCTTGGCTCGGATGAGGACTGGCGCGGTGACTTGACTGGAGAGCTGCACCTTGATGGCACGGCTGCTACTGCTAAAGTCACTAGCCGATTGCGCGCCACGGGCGTGCACCGTGCGGAGTTTCAGCCGGCCTCGCCGCTCGATTTTGATGCCACCTGCTCATTTCTTTACCACTCGGCGAATCACGATATGGGGCGTACGTTTGAGAACATCGCCTGCAACTCGCCCATTGGGCAGGGGAGACTTCGCCTGACTGGGAACATGCCTTCTGCGCCGGCGCAGCCGCATCTTACGCTAGAGTTGGACCGTGTTCCGGCGCAGGCTCCGATTGATTTGTTGCGTACACTTCGCGGTAATCTCGACCAGGGGCTTTCGGCTAATGGGGCTTTCAGCGGGAAGATGACGTATGCGCCTGCTGAAGTGGCTTCTGTTCCGGTGGTCAAGCATGCTGCGCGTTCCAAAAAATCTGAGCGCGTTGCTCCTGTCTTCAATCCGCTTGAAGGGATTTTTACTGCGGAAGACGTGAAGATTTCTGGCGAGGGAATTTCTACGCCGATTGATGTTTCGAAAATTACGCTGGAGCCTGCTCCTGCTGAGCCCGGTCAGTCTGCTGCCCTTGCTGCGGCTGTTTCTATTCCTGCAGGAGTTGCGGCTCCGTTGGCTGTGAATGCGCGCCTGATGCGGTCCGGTTTTGCGGTTACGATTCGCGGTGCGGCGACGCTGGCACGGCTGCGGGAACTGGCCCAGGTTGCGGGAATTGCGCAGTCCAAGGCGATGAGCCAGCTTAGCGGTGCCCCTGCGGCTCTTGACCTGCGCATTGAAGGGCCGTGGCTTGCCAATGCGGCGGAGAGTTCTGCAACACAGCCTGCGGATGCCTCTGCGCGGGATGATTCGGCTAAGAAGCTTACTGGGTCCATTGCTTTGCACAACGCTGCATGGAAGCCGGATTTTCTGGCGAGTCCTGTTGAGATAAGCAGCGCTACGCTGCGTTTTGAAGATGGACAACTGAAGTGGGACCCGGTTGCCTTTGCTTACGGTCCTGCTGGGACGCAGGTGAAGGGAACTGCTACGCTTTCGCAGCCCATTGCCTGCACGGTTGCGGTGGTTTGCACGCCGCGTTTTACGCTGCACTTTGCTGCGCTCAATGCGACTGAGCTGCAATCGGCGCTGCTTGGCGCGAAAGAGCAGGGGACTCTGCTTTCCACGCTGCTTGACCGCTTCCGTTCGAATCCCGCACCTAACTGGCCTGTGCTCCAGGGGAGCGTTCAGGCGGACAGTTTTACGGCGGGTGTGTTTACTTTCAGCGCGGCTTCTGCTGATTTGCGGATTGAGCCATCTGCGGTGAAGATTGCTGCGTTTACTGCCCGTGCGCTGGGTGGGCAGGTTCACGGAACGGGTTCTCTTACTGTTCTTGCGAAACAGGATGGCAAGCCTGCTTATATGCTGGATGCTTCGTTTGCCGGTGTTAACCCCGCGCAGCTTGGGCAACTGGTTGGCGAGAAATGGAGCGGCAGCGCTATCAGCGGCTCCGGAACGCTTGGTTTCTCTGGTTTCACTGCGCAGGATCTGGCTGCCAGCGCGCAGGGAAGCCTGAGTTTTGATTGGCGTACAGGGAGAATGGGACAGGCGGTTAATTTTCCGCTCCTCACTAGCTTTACGCGGTGGAACGGTGTGGCGAAGATTGAGAAATCTGCGTTGACGCTTGGTGAAAATCATGTCCATAGCGGCTCCAGGGTTGCATCGGCGGCGGGCGGGATTACGTTTCTTCCTGAAGCAAGGGCGACACTTACGACTCCGCGCCGTTAAAGCGGGCTTGCTGGTCCGGCTACAATCGGAGCATGGCCTTTTCTGTTTCTTCTTCCCCCGTTGTCGTTCGCTGCCAGGGCGTTCTTTTTGACATGGATGGCATTCTCATTTCGTCGCTTGCTTCGGTGGAGCGCAGTTGGACGAAGTGGGCCAACATGCGTGGGCTGGACCCGGCGCATGTTTTGAGCGTGATTCATGGCCGCCGTGCAATTGAGAGTGCGGCTGAGCTGCGGCCTGACCTTGATGCAGAGCAGGAACTCAAGCTGATTGAGGAAATTGAGGTTGCGGACGGGGACGGCATTGAGGTGCTGCCTGGCGTGAAGGAGCTGCTGGCGAAGCTGCCTGCGAATCGCTGGACGGTTGTGACTTCTGCTACGGAAAGGCTGGCCCGGGCGCGACTTGCAGGGCAGGGGCTGCCGGTTCCGGAGCGGATTATTACGGCGGATTCGGTGCCGCAGGGGAAGCCACATCCTATGCCTTACCTGGAAGGCGCTAAGCTGCTTGGGTTTGCCGCCGAAGAGTGTGTGGTTTTTGAGGACTCCGCTTCTGGCGTGAAGGCTGGTGAGGCGGCGGGGTGCACGGTTATTGGGACTACGTTCTCCCATGACCCCGCTGAGCTTGAGGCTGCGGATTATCTTGTGACGGACCTTGCCGGGTTGACGGTTGTGGTTTCTGAGGGTGGGTTGGAGTTGAGTTTTCAGCCGCTGGGTTAAGAATCTTTGTACCGCGTGTGAGATGCGCACAGTGGCCCCGTTTTCGGGGCCATTTGTTTTGTATGAGTTGCGGGGGATTGCACAGGGACTGTGCAGTTTCTTTATTCCGGAACTGTGCAAAGGCAGGGACAAGGGACAGGTGGGGTGTGGCTGTTGTTTGCTGCATAGCTTGCTCCTTTCTTCACAGTTCCAGTGTCAGGAGGGGGGAGGGGTACCCTCTTTCGGTCCTTAAAACAGAACGGCCCGGTTCCTTGGCGGAACCGGGCCGTTTTTCTGCTTATTTTTAGTTTGGCATAAAGCATCATAATTGAGCGCAAACTTGTTGGAGTTTTTTGCTTAATGGAATCAATGGGTTAGAGAATATTTTTGCCCGCAGGGCTTGACAAGGGTTTTCCACAGGCTGAGGGCGAAGGACGAGAAAGGCAAAGGCAACTGCAAAAACAAAGGCAAGGGGGCAACCGCAGATCCTTCACTCCGCCTACCCCACGAACGATAAGGCCATTCGCGGGGCCCCTAAGCGCTTCGTTCAGGATGGCACTGCTGACTTTTGCGGGAGAACGGAGATGGGGGACCGAGATGCGGAAGGGGACTGGCGGTATGGGTAATCCCACCCTTGCGACAGGAAGAAGTCGCAAGGATGGGGCACGGGTGATTTGTGGGCTAACTGGGAAAAGGCAACGGCGAGAACAACTGCAGGGCCCTCGGTTGCGCTCAGGATGACAACGCTACTTTTTGTGGCGTGGCTGCCTGGATGGTCAGCCCCTACTCGCTGGCTTGGATTTTGCGGCCGTGGAGGTCTTGCAGGGGGCGGGAGTTGATGGGGTAGATTGCCGCGAAGGTTCTTAGCTGACTGCGGCCTATGGTCATGGGCGTCTGCATGACGAACCACTGCGTGCCTTCGGTGCAGGGGGGCATGCTCAAGGAGCCGGTGTAGGTCCAGTAGGCGCGGTTGCCGGGCAGGAGTCCGCCGGGGTTGATGTTGTCTGTAATCTTTTCCGTCTGGCCGGCGGTTTTGGGCAGGTTGGTCCAGAGCGTGGAGATGAGCGCATTGGGGGTGTTGATGTCCTCGTTCAACAGGACGGAGATGATGGCGTATTTGCCGTCGGCGCTCTTGTGCAAGAACTGTACCGACATGTCAGCCAGGCGGCCTTTGATGGCCTCTTCGCCGGGATGGTGGAAGTGGAACTCCACGAGGTCATAGCGGGCGCCGTTGGCAACGATGTAGCTGCCCGGCGCTACGTTGACCTGGATGGTGTGGCCATTGTTGACGACCTCCGCAGGGGCTGAGAGGTAGTGGAACTCGATGGGCTGGAGCGCCTTGTTGCGTTTGGCTCCGCGCAGGTCGATGGGAGACTGTTCCTTGCCGCCGCAGGCTTTGTAGGACGGGTCCAGCTTGGCCCAGTTGATGGGGCCGTATTTGCCCATGTAATCCCAATGTGCCGCGTCCTGTGCCGAACCGGAAACCGCAAATCCAAGAACCGCCGCAGCGGCCAATAAGCTTACACGCATCCTTTGCTCCTCTTGCTGTTGGGAGTTCTCCCCGGAAAATTCTAGTCGATAGACGTATGGGGACGGAAAATATCCCGTTGTGGGGGAGGGGAGGGGGGGTCTGTGCAAAGAAAAACCGCATGGAGTTTGGAGGCTCCATGCGGTTTCTTTTTTGTGAGATTTACTTGGCTGCCGTGACTGCGGCGGCCTGTTCCTTGAGGGCTGCGGCCTTGTCGGTCGCTTCCCAGGTGAACTCAGGTTCGGTGCGGCCAAAGTGACCGTAGGCTGCCGTCTTCTGGTAGATGGGGCGGCGCAGGTTCAGGCTCTCGATGATGCCCTTGGGCGTGAGCTTGAAGTTGGCGCGGACCAGCTTGGTGAGCTCGGCGGGGCTGATTTTGCCGGTGCCGAAGGTATCGACGAGGACCGAAACCGGGTCGGCAACGCCGATGGCGTAGGCGAGCTGAACTTCAGCGCGGTCGGCGAGGTCGGCGGCGACGATGTTCTTGGCGATGTAGCGCGCCATGTAGGCAGCGGAACGGTCCACCTTCGTCGGGTCCTTGCCCGAGAAAGCGCCGCCGCCGTGACGGCCCGCGCCACCGTAGGTGTCCACGATGATCTTGCGGCCGGTGAGGCCCGTGTCGCCCATGGGTCCGCCGATAACGAAGCGGCCGGTCGGGTTGATGTGGTACTTGGTGTTCTCGTCAAGCAGCTCGGGCGGAAGAACTGCCTGAATGACGTGCTTGAGGATGTCGGCGCGGAGCTCTTCGGTGGTGATGCTGTCGGCGTGCTGCGTGCTGATGACGACGGCATCGATGCGGACGGGCTTGCCGTTCTCGTCGTACTCGACCGAGACCTGGCTCTTGCCGTCGGGGCGGAGATAAGAGAGCTTGCCGGACTTGCGGACTTCGGTGAGTCGGCGGGTGAGCTTGTGCGCGAGCGAAATCGCCGTGGGCATCAGCTCAGGCGTTTCGTTGGTGGCGTAGCCGAACATCATGCCCTGATCGCCAGCGCCGTCGCGGTCAACGCCCTGGGCGATGTCCGGAGACTGCTTGTTGATGGAGGAGATGACGGCACAGGTGTTCGAATCGAAGCCGTAGACGGCATTGTCATAACCGATGGAGGCCACGACACCGCGTACGAGCGACTGGAAGTCCACGTAGGCCTTGGTGGTGATCTCGCCCGCAATGACCACGAGGCCCGTGGCGGTGAGGGTTTCGGCGGCTACACGGCTGTAAGGGTCCTGCTCCAGGCACGCATCGAGAATTGCGTCGGAAACCTGGTCAGCAATCTTGTCCGGGTGACCTTCTGTCACGGACTCAGAGGTAAATAAAAAACGGTCGCTCAATTTCTATTCCTCCCCATTGAAGGGAAATTTCGTTCGAACTGAAACAGCCAGCCCTGTGCCCGCGACAAACTTGTGCTCAGGCAACGTACCAATGGTAATTGGCGAGGGTGGGGTAAGCCAAAGGGTACCAGTGAATGGGGCAGGCGGGTGGTTGAAGAGAGCAAAGCCGCAGTTAAGCGGGGCAGGGCGGCCTACGCAACGGTAGGCTGGGGCGGGGCGAGGTCCCGAAGTGGTTGCGATTGATGGGATTGCGAGGGGTCGGCCCGGGTTGGGGAGGTTTGCGCCGGGGCGTGCGAGCCGGGCATTACGTTGGACCACCATCCGGCACGGACACCGTAATAACGCACGGCGAGGAAAGCGCCTGCGAGCACCGCTGCCAGCAGGAGCGCCGCGCCGAGCCACTTGAGGCGGATTTCATTTGCTTCGTGGCGTTGAATGCGGGCTTTGCCTACATTGGATGCGAACTCGGTCCAGTTGCGGTCGTCGTCGAGAATCTGGCCGCTGGCCTGATAGGCGCGCATGAATCGCTCGGTCCACGCTTCCTGGTCGAGGCCGACGGCGCTGGCGTAACCGCGCACGATGCCCTTGTTGAGGATTCCGCCGGGAAGCTGGCGAAACGCCTCCTGCTCCAGCGCCTGAAGATGGTGCTGGCTGATCTTGGTCACGGCCGTGATTTCTTCCAGCGCAATTTTGCGGGTCATCCGCTCTTTGCGCAGGTCTTCACCGAAGCTGCCCATTCGCCGCCCTTGTGCAGCGTAGCTGGATTCCCTGGCTGGCATGGCCCCTTGCGCTGATTTTGCGATTCGCGCTGGTTTCCGTGCCGGTGTAAGCCTTTTGAATCCTGCCCAACTGCTCAAAAGTGAGGTTTTCTGCCTCTGCTGAGGATTATCCCCCAACCTTAAATGCTGGTCTAGTTCCCGTCAAAGTACTTCGGCATATTTTTTGCATTCTTTACCACTTTGGGAGAGGACCAGTTTGGTTCCTTTGGACAGGGTGCAGTGGGTTCTGTGCTGGAACGAGAGCGCAACTGTACCCCGCACCCTGCACCCTGTTACCCTCGTCTTTAGATGAACAAGCTAGTTGTCGCCAATTTGCTGCACCGCCCCATGCGCTCGATTATCAGCGTGCTCGCTGTTGCGATTGAGGTCATTATGATTCTCTCGATTGCGGGTGTTTTTATGGGGATGCTTAACGATCAGAAGACACGCACGAACGGCATTGGCGCGGACCTGATGTTGTGGCCCTCGAACAGCAGCTATATGAATGGCGTTGGCGGCGCGCCGATGCCGGCCAAGATTGCCGATGTGCTGAGGAAGTTGCCACATGTGGCGGCTGTTGCGCCTGTCATTCAGCACTTCAGCATCAGCAATCATCCTGAAGTCATCTACGGCGCTGACTATGCGAGCTTCTCTTCGCTCAAACCGTTTGAGTTTCTTGCCGGTGGTCCGTTTACCGGACCCAATGACGTCATCATTGACGACATCCAGGCTGCTTCCAAGCCGCCGCTCCACGTGGGCGACACTATCCAGATTCTTGATCATCCGTTTCGGATTTGCGGCATTGTGGAGCATGGCAAGGGGAGCCGCAAGCTTATTCCGATTGACACCATGGGCGAGTTGACGGCTTCCGTAGGCAGGGCTTCCATCTTCTATATCAAGCTGGACGATGTCAGTAATCTCGAAGCTGTTCGCAAGGAGATTCACGAGACCAAGGGGCTGGAGGAGTATCCCGTTACAAGCATTGATGAGTGGCTTGCGCAGATGACTCCCGACAAGCTTCCCGGCTTTAATATTGCGCTGGGAACGGTCACGGCGATTGCGGTGATTGTGGGCTTCCTGGTGATTTTCCAGTCAATGTATACGGCGATTCTTGAGCGCACCCGCGAGATTGGCATTCTGAAATCGATGGGCGCTTCCAGGACCAAGATTGTGAATCTTGTGCTGCGTGAAACGGCTGTGCTGGCCGTTGCGGGAGTTGTGCTTGGCATCCTTGGCACCTTTGGTGTCAAGCTGCTTCTCGATCACTTGTTCCCGACGCTGAACTTTGAGATTACTGCTACGTGGATTGGACGCGGCGCGGCGATTGCTTTTGCTGGTGCGATTCTGGGAGCGGTCTATCCCGGATGGATGGCGGCGCGTAAAGACCCGATTGATGCGCTAGCTTATGAATAGCAAAAACGGAAAATCAGGGGAAAGTAACGAGGGGCGATAACTAATTCGCCCCTCGTTCTTTCTCACTCGTCCCTATATACTTAGCCCATCCCCTAAAACCTGCATGGCTTCGGGAGACTACATTCGTTTTGAATATAAGCATCAAGCGTATCGGGCTCTTTCTCTGGATTCTGCTGATCGCTGCATTCGCAGTGTTGCATGGGGTGCATCTGCGTGCGGATTTTCCTAATCACTCGCCATGGCACATGGATTATGCCAAGTACACCGATGAGGGGTGGTATGGCAATGCGGCTGTGCGCTCGCATTTGTTGGGCTCGTGGTACATTCCGGGGGACTTTAATCTTGCGCCTGCGGTTCCTGTGTGGCCGTTTCTTGAGTGGGTTCTCTTCTTCTTTACCGGCGTGAGCATGGTGGCGGCGCGTGGGCTGGCTATCGGCTTCTTTTTTGTGAACCTTGTGCTGAGCTATACGCTGCTGCGCGTTCGCAGCGGGTGCTGGACGGCGCTGCTTGCGTTGACGCTGGTTGTGACGAGTCCGTTTCTCTATGCGTTCAGTAGATTGGCGATTCTTGAGCCGCTGTTGACGGCTTGTTTTCTGGCGGCGCTCAATTTGGCTGTGCGGCTGCCGCGCTGCAAGTGGCCTGTTGTTACTTCGGCTGTGATTGGGCTGCTGTATACGGGGATGCTGTTTACCAAGACTTCCGCGGCCTTTCTGCTGCCTGCGCTGGCCTGGGCGATTCTTGTTGCGCTGCATGAGACATCCGAGGGATGGCGGCCTTCACCGGTGGCGATTCGGAGCTTGCTGGCGGCTGGGGCTACTGCGGCGATTACTTCTGCTGCGTGGATGGCGTTCATTATTCATCGCGGGCTGCTTGCGGATTTCAAGTACCTCTTTTTTGTGAATAAGTATGTGAAGCCGCCGGAGTGGTACTGGCCGCTGTGGAGCCTTTGGTGGTGTTTTCATGGCAGCTTGTGGATTGACGGCATTCTTATTCCGCTTGCGGGAGTTCTTTTTCTTGCGGTGTTGGCGGCGCTTTTGTTCTGGCGTGTGGAGTGGGCGAAGAGGCTCTTTCTCGATCCGGTGTTTGGTGCGTCGGCGCTTGCTGTTGCGGGCTACATCCTGTTCATGACTTACCAGAACCATCCGCAGCCGCGCTATTACACGATTGTGGCGGTGTTCTCGATTTTCGTGCTGGTGCTTGCGGCGGAGGCTTTGGTGAATACGGCTTCGCAGGCGCAGGTTCGCGTGCCGAGGCTGATTGGCGTTACGGGGATTGCCGCGGCTTTTGTTGCTGCTGGTGCAGGCGCTGCGACGATGCTTACGTGGGTTACGCATCCTGAATACACATGGATGAATGCGGCGCGGAATCTTACGCGGTATATTGACCAGCATCCGAATGGGAAGCGGTTGATGGTTTCTATCAGTGGCGATGAGATTACGATGATGACGCATTTGCCGACGCTGTGCGATGACTTTGGCACGATGGAACTGCCGGACAAGATGGCGAAGTATCAGCCGGGCTGGTGGGCTACGTGGAATGATATCGACGCGGGGACGCTGGAAGATATTCATACGCATTTCAACCTGGAGCAGGTGGCTAGTTTTCCGGCGCTGGATGACGAGGAGCGCAATGTGCTGGTGTTATTCAAGCTGCATCCGCTGGCTGGTGGGGATACGCGTGACCCCGGTGTGGAGAATCTTAAGGTGAAGCTGCCGGGGGATAGGTTTGATTTGGAAATTAATGATGAACCGTGAAAGGCAGGGTATGGGGTGTAGGGGACAGGGTTTTAGATAAAGGGCAAAAGCTATAAAGGAAAAGGCTGTATATTTTCCTTCCTTTGCGGAGAACGCTAAGGAGGGGGGAACCCGGTACTCAGTGAGTGCAGAATTGGTTTTCTATTTCCCATTTCCTGTTTCCTATTCCCTGTCTTTTTAACTTCAATCGCTGCTATCCTATACAGAAGTGAAGCCTGCTAATCCAATCCGGAGACGCGCCCTGTGAGTACACAACGCTGGGGCGCGGGATTTACCGCGACAGGACGCTTTGTTTCCGAGATGGATGCTGCCGCTAAGAACTCCGGGGCGCTGAGGCCGGGGTATGTGCTGGCGGGGGATGAGCTTTTTCTGCAGGAGCGGTGCCGGGCGGCGGTTCTGAAGGCTTTTGTGCCGGAGGATTTGAGGGATTTTTGTCTTTCTGACCTCGATCTTGGCTCTGCTTCTATCTTTGAGATTCTTGACCGGGCGCAGACGCCTTCGTTGATGGCTCCGTTCCAGGTGATCTTTGTTCGCAATGTGCGGCAGCTTTATACGCGTGGGGCGAAGAAGGATGAGTTTGCTGCGCTGGACCGCTACTTCAAGTCTCCGAACCCGCAGGCGCTGCTGATTTTTATTGCGGATTTTTTGCGTATTCCCGCAGACACGCGGCGCATGGAGATGGACGACAAGAGCAAGTATGAGCGCATTACGGAGACTCTTGGCGAGCACTGCGGCATGGTGGAGCTGACACGCGTTACGGAAGAAGACGCGATGCGATGGGTTGTTGCTACGGCGCAGGACGGCGGGGCGAAGCTGGAGCCGGATGCGGCTCGCGAGCTGGTGGATGCTCTGGGCGCGGACATGATGCTGATTGCTTCGGAGATTGAAAAGCTGCTGCTTTATACCGAGGGCAAGGGGCGTATTACGCTGGGCGACGTGGAGACGATGGTGCTGGGCGCGAAGCAGAGGTCACTGTATGAGCTGACCGACGCTATCAGCGCACGGCAGCCGGCGCGTGCGCTGGCGCTGCTGCATGGGTTGCTGAACTCGTCCGATGCGGGGGAGGATGCGGCGATTGGGCACCTCTACATGCTGGCGCGAACTTTTCGGCAGATGCTGGTGATTCTGGAAAAGAATGTGCGGGACCAGCGGGCCATTTGGCAGGCGCTTTGGCAGGGGTTTCGGATTCCGCCGTTTGCCGCGGATGATTTGATTCGGCAGGCGCGGCGGTATAAATCGCGGCGCGATTTGACGCGGAATCTAAGGTTGATTGCGCGGGCGGATCTGGAGCTGCGTTCTTCGCCGCCGGACAAGCGGCTGGTGCTGGAGCGGCTGGTTTATGACCTTGCTTCTGAGCCTAAGCCGCCTTCGGCTTGGGCTAGTGCGCAGCTTTCGCTTGAAAGCTAGGGTACGGGGTGCAGTCTAGTTGGCTGTGCGCTGTGGCAGGGAAGTAGCCGGATTATCATCTGTGACCTGGCATCTGTAACTTACTCCAACACTACTTCTGGGGCGGAGCTTCTTGCGGTCATTACTACGGCTGCGCCTACGATCATTCCGCCGCCTAGCCATGCGTAGGGGCCGAGGTGTTCGCCTAATAGCTTGACGCCGAGGAATGAGCCTAGTGCCGGCTCGATGTTGAGGAAGACGCCAGCGCGTGAGGCGGGTACGTGGTGGATGCCCCAGTTCCAGAGCAGCGTTGTGGCAGCGGTGCAGAATAGTCCGCTGGCGGCTGAGGCTAACCAGGCTGTTTTGCTGAGGTGCGCGAAGGGGATTGCCGCGCTGTGGTTGGGGATGCCGAGTTGCAGGCAGAGCGGTTTGAGCGCGAGCGGGCCGAGGATTACCGCGATGAGCATGATGGTGCCGGTGAGCAGAAGGTAGGCTGTGACTACGGGCGGACTGTGCAGCTCCATCAGGCGCTTGTTCATCAGGATGGAAAAGAGCGCTGCGAAGAGTGAGACGACTACGAGCAGGTCTCCGGTGAAGGTGGGGCCGCCGTGTGTGGCGACGTGATTGCCGCCCACGACTACCAGCACTACTCCCGCAGTGGATGCGGCGATGGTTGTCCAGCCTACCCAGTCGAGCCGTTCGTGGGTGAAGATGGTTGCTCCGATGGCGAGCATTACCGGCATGGCGCCGACCATGAGCGCGGCGTGGCTTACGGTGGTGCGGGCCAGCCCGTTGAATTGCAGGAGGAACTGTATGGGAATCCAGAGGGCCGCTGAGGATAGAAGAAGGCGGAGTTCTTCGCGCTTGAAGCTTACGCGGTTGAGCAGTAGCACTGGCAGCATGCCTATCATGGCGAATAGGAAACGGTAGAGCACCATGTACTCCACGCTCATTTCATTCAGCGCGAGGCGTCCGAAGTAGAATCCTGTGCCCCAGAGGCAGCCTGCGGCGGCGCATGCTGCGTAGCCCGCCCAGTGCGCTGCGCCATTCTTCTTGCTTGTTGTTGTCATGCTAGTTCTACTGTCGCATGAAAGGCGGGGTACAGGGTGCAGGGTACGGGGTACAGGGTTTTAGATAAACGGCAAGGGCTATAAACGGCAAAATCTATAGATATTCTCTACGTGCTTGAAACCGCTGTGCATGAGGGGGAATTCGGGTCTGGTGGAATTGTGTGTTGGCTTACTCCCTTTTCCCTTGTTCGCCTGGTCCCTGCTTCTGCGAAAATATCTCTGAATGTCTCGCTACCTCCGAGCTTCGCATCTTTGCCCGCTGACGCTTGTTGCGCTGGCGGCGTTGCTGCTTCCGGCTGCGGCGCTGGCCAAGAAGAAGCCTGCGCCGGCTGTTCCGCCGCCGCTGCGCGCTACTCTGCAGCCTACTGCCTCCATTCCGGTTGAGCCGCTTGGCTTTGCTGCGCCGGGGGATTTCTACATGGGTACGCGGCAGACGTTGGCTTCGCTTGATTTTCTTGACGAAGATCATCTGCTCTTCAGCTTTCGGGTTCCGGGGCTGGTGCATCGCGATCCGAAGGGAGAGCCGTCTGAGACGGAGCGGCATATTCGCGCGGTGGTTCTGCATATTCCTGATGGGGCTGTGCAGTCCGAGGCGCTGTGGACTGTGCATGACCGGCTGCGGTATCTCTACATGCTTGACGGCGGGCAGTTTGCGTTTCGCGACCGGGATACGCTGCATGTGGGCGATGCTTCTTTGCAGATGAAGCCGTGGCTGCACTTTCCGGGCGCGCTGCTGTATGTTGAGTTTGACCCTACGCTGCAGTATCTTGTCGCCAGCTCGAATGAGCCTGCGTCTGTGCAGCCCAAGGAGGGCGAGGTGCCAAGGCCTGCTACTGAGGAGGCTTCGGTGACGTCGGATGAGGCACCGCCTAGCAGCGCCAAGCCGGATGTGGTGCTGCGCATTATGAGCCGTTCTACTGGAAGGGTGATGCTGCTGAGCCGTTACAGCTCGCCGATGCATGTGCCTCTGAATGCGGATGGGTATCTGGAGGTTCTTCGCGGACGGGGTGCTCAGTGGGTGCTCAACCTGGATTATTTTTCGGGAGGCACTACGCGGGTTGGGGCTGTGGATTCGACTTGTTTGCCTTCGCTGAACTTTCTTTCGCAGAAAGAGTTTCTTGCTACGGCTTGTACGAGCTCGGGGGCCAGCTGGCTTGTTGCGCTCTCGACGGATGGACGTAAGCTCTGGCAGTCGTCGGGGTCGGATTCGATTGTCTGGCCGATTTTGCTGGCCAGCCGTAACGGGGCGCGGGTGGCGCATGAGGTGCTGCAGAGCTCGCATCCGGTGAATGCGGTGCTTCCGCTGAGCACTTCGGACATTCAGAGCCAGAAGGTGACGGTTTACGACGCGGCTACGGGTAAAGAGGTGCTGCGGGCTGAGGCTAGCCCAATTCTGGATGCTGGTGGGAATGTGGCGCTTTCGCCTTCAGGCAGGCGCGCGGCGGTGCTGATGGATGGGAGTATCCAGGTTTTTGAGCTGGGGGATGCGCCAGCGGCGCCTTAAAGGCAGGGGACAGGGTGTAGGGTACGGGGCACAGGGGTATAGATAAAGGACAAAAGCTGTAAAGAGCTCCTTATAAAAAGCTGTATGTGTTCCACCATGCGTTTAAAGATGCACATGGGTGGGGTACCCGATATCTGTTGAGGCATATCCCAGCTTGTCCCTGTTTCCTCCGTCCCTTTGTCCCTGTTTTTCAGTAACTTCCCATTGGTACCTATTCCTCACCCATCTTTCCGGTACCAATTGATGGAGCAGAGGTATACACTGTTTTGCGGGAGTTTCCGCACCGTGGCCACTGCAACTGTGCGCTTTGTGGCTGCCGCTTTGACTGATCGCGGCCGCAAGCGCCCCTCCAATGAGGACGCATTTGGTTATTCCGTTGAGGACGGCGTTTACGTTGTCTGTGATGGCATGGGAGGAGCCGCGGCTGGTGAGGTCGCAAGCTCTATCGCCGTGGACGAGATGCTGCGCGTCTTCAACGAGCGCAACGGTTCGGCTGTGCTGCCGCATGATGCGGAAGAGGCTGCCTGCATTGCGAACGAGGCTATCTATTCCCGTGCGCAGCGCAACTACAAGCTCAACGGCATGGGTACTACGCTTGTTGCTGCCATTGTTCGCAACCAGCATGTGTGGATTATGAACATCGGCGACAGCCGTTGTTACCGGCTGCGCGCGGGGCAGTTTGAGCAGATTACGCTGGACCACTCGCTGGTGGAAGAGCAGGTGCGGATGGGCCGCATGAGCCGCGCTGAGGCATTGCGTTCGCCGCTGCGCAATATGATTACTCGCGCTGTGGGCACGCAAAATCATGTGACTCCGGACTTTTTTGACTTTGATGCGGAGCCGGGGGATTTGCTGCTGCTTTGCTCGGATGGGCTGACGCGGGAGCTTTCCGATTCGCTGATTCAGTCTCTGGTTGCAGGCGAGGAGCTTTCGCTGGAAGAGCGCTGTATGCAGCTTGTGGAAGCGGCTAAGAAGGCCGGCGGGCATGACAATATCACTTGTTTGCTGGTGCAGGCTAGCTGAGAGCGTAGGTATTTCTGTAGAAGAAGAGTAGTTCCGGGGCTAAAGCCCCTATTTTTCTTTCAGGGCATTTTTCAGGGGCCTGAAGACCCATGCTCCCTCCGGAAAATCTAATTCTGATTTGTCTTTTTGGGGCTGGGCTTATTGTCGAGGCTGTAGCCCCGGCCTGCCTTTTTTTGCAGTGCATCATCGATATGTTAGGGAAATATGCTGGGGCTGTTTGGGTAACTGGTGAAAAGCCAGTTACCCAAACAGCCCCAGTATGTCTTGCACGTAAGGCGCGGTTGCCCGTCCGGCTAGGACTCGAAGAATTTTTCGATTTCTTCGAGGGTTTTGCCTTTTGTTTCCGGCAGGAAAAAGAGCACGGTCAGGAAGTAAATTACCGTGAGGCCGGCGAAGAGGTAGAACATCGTCGAGTAGCCGTATTTGCCTACTACCGGGAGGAAGACGGCGGCCAGTGCTGTTGAGACTGACTGGTTCAGGACGAGCGCGATGCTCATGCCGTTGGAGCGGATGCGCGTGGGCATGAGCTCGCTGAGCGCGAGCCATACGGCCACGCCGGGGCCGGATGCGTAGAAGCCTACGAAGAGATAGATGAAGATGGCAACGAGCCAGCCGTTTGAGGTGCTGGGGACCGGGGTGATGTAGGCGTGCTCGATTTTCAGCGGAGCGGTGCGCGCGGCGTCGAGGTTTGCGACGGGGTCCTGGAAGAAGGCGGCTACTTTCGTGTCCGGGATTGCTGAGTCACGGCTGATTGCGATGGGCGCGGCGTCAGCGGCTGCGACCTCCGGCGTTGTGCTTGAAGAGAAGTCGCCGTAGGAGTAGATGACTGCCAGCGTCTGGGGGCCGTTTACGGCAGGGGCTCCGAGTTTCTGCAGGGCGTTGGCGTCGAACTTCAGGTCGAGCTTGTCGCCGGAGACCAGCGCCTGCACGGCATCGCGGGCGTCGTAGCGGTTTTTCTCCATGCGGAGGAAGAGCGTGCCGACAATCAGCATGGTGACGATGATGCCCGAGGTTCCGGTGAGGAAGAGGAACTTGCGGCCCTTCTTGTCTACGAGCTGCATGGCGATGACCGTCATGATGAAGTTGACGAAGGTGAAGATGACGTATCCCCAGTGGGCGAGCACGTCGCTGAGGCCACTCTGGATGAGGATGTCTACGTTGTAGCCGATGACGGAGTTGATGCCCGTGGCCGTGTTGCAGGCGAGGATGACGCAGGCCAGCAGGAAGGGCAGCACGTAACGGCGGCTTAGCAGCGAGTCTTTATAGACGGGGCCGGAAGAGGATGTGTTCTCTGCCGCGGTGGCCGTCATCTCGGCTAGCTCGGCTTGTGCCTGCTCTGGTGTGCGCGAGCGGAGGAGTGCGGCCTTTGCGGCATCTACGCGGCCTTTGCGGAAGAGCCAGCGGGGCGACTCCGAGATAAAGAGCGCGGTGATGACGAAGAGCAGGCCGGGAGGCAGGGACGACCAGAAGATGGTGCGCCATGCGAAGTCCTTGGCGTGGAAGAGCGCGTCTGCGGTGCCGGTGCGCGCAATCTCCGCTACGTGGTAGCTGATGAACATGCCCATGAGCGCGGCGGCGAAGATGCCGAGCGTGAGCAGCCATTGGAAGATGCCGGTACCTTTGCCGCGGTTTTTGGCTCCGAGGCACTCAGCAAGATAGAGCGGCACTACTACGCCGATGAGTCCGCCGCTGACGCCTTGCAGAAGGCGGCCCATGAAGAGCGGCACAAAGCCGTGTGCGAGCGCGATGATGGGCACGCTGATGGCAAAGGCTACGCCGCTCAAAATCATGAGGGGCTTGCGGCCCATCCAGTCGGCCAGCAGGCCGGCGAAGAGTGTGGAGAAGACGCTGCCGAGCAGGACGGCGGCGACAATGATGGATGTTTCGCTGCGGCTGAGGCCGGAGGTGGCCTGAAGGTAAGGCAGCGCGCCACCAATGATGCCTACGTCGATGCCGTAGAGGAGTCCGCCAAGCCCGGCGACGAGCAGAAGGAAACGGTTGTAGCGGGCGAGGTTTGGGTCGGAATTCGATTCAACGGCAGTGGGCATTCAATAACGCTCCGGCGGGGAAAATATGGGTGAAATGTCAGCTTATCAGGATGCCGTCTCGCGCCAGAACTGGGCTGCTCCGGCGAGGGGCGCCTGGTCGCCGAGCGTGGCGAGGACGACGGTGAAGCCTAATCCTTCAATGAGTTGTTCTGTGGATGGGAGGAAGAGGCTGGCGGAGCGTGCGATGCCGCCGCCGATCATGACTCGCTCAGGTTTGAAGGGCGCGATGACGTCACGGAGGACGTTGCCGAGGTTCTGGCCAAACTCCTCGAAGACGTCGCGGGCGTTGGCGTCGGAACTTGCTGCTTCGGCGATTTGCAGGACTTCCTTTTTGGCTCCGGTTTTGACGGTGTAGGCGGTCTTAATCCAACGGGTTGATATCAGGTCTTCTACTGTGCCGTCTTTGTAAGGGAAGTTCCAGATTTCGCCGCCGGGAGGGACGCCTTCTCCCGTGGTGACGTGGCGGCCGTTTACGACGAAGGCGCATCCGACGCCGGTGCCGAGGGTGAGGCCTGCGGAGCGGGTGGTTCCTTTGAGGCTGCCTGTGCCGACTTCGCCGAGCACGTAGGAGGCGGCGTCATTGAGGAAGAGAACCTGCTGCGGGTTCCAGCCGAAGCGCGAGGCCAGCGCGGTGCGGAGGTCCTGCTTGTAGAGGTATTCGAGCTTGTGCTGCATTAGGCTGATGCCGTTTTCGTAATCGAAGGGGCCGGGCACGGCTATGGCTGCTCCGGCGAGTGTTTCGCTGGTTGCAGCCTCTGAGCCGAGCTCGTGCAGCAGCGTAACGAAGCCGTCAAAGCTGGTGATGTTGGAGAGCAGGCCGGTGGTGCGGCGGACGATTGTGAGGTCCGGGAGCTGGCAGAGGCCTGCGCTTACGTGACTTCCGCCAATGTCAAAGGTGACTACGTATTTTGTTTCCTGAGTACTTGCCAACGCCGTGTTCTCCTTGTGTTCCGCAACCTTTGTAGGATAAGGGATTTGGGTGCGACTTGTGGGAGGTGTGCCGGTTTGCGGTGGATTCGCTTGAGGTTTGCACTAGAATGAGAACTCCTTACGGAGCCGGGGAGGGTGGAGAATCATGACGGACCTGAGTATCAACTTTGCGGGCATTCAGTCGCCCAATCCTTTCTGGCTGGCCTCGGCGCCGCCGACGAATACGGGGGCGCAGGTTCATCGCGCGTTTGAGGCGGGATGGGGTGGCGCGGTGTGGAAGACGATTGGGCAGCCGGTGCTGAATGTGTCGAACCGCTATGGCGCCTGGCATCACGGGCGCAAGCGGATGCTGGCGATTAACAATGTGGAGCTGATTTCCGACAGGCCGCTGGAGGTGAATCTTCGCGAGATTGCGGAGGTGAAGCGGGTGTGGCCGGACAGGGCGGTGATTGTTTCGGCGATGGTGGAGTCGAAGCCCGAGGCGTGGCACGAGATTGTGCGGCGCATTGAGGACACGGGTGCGGATGGGATTGAGTTGAACTATGGGTGTCCGCATGGAATGAGCGAGCGCGGCATGGGTGCGGCGGTGGGGCAGGTGCCGGAGTACTGCGAGCAGATTACGCGCTGGGTGATGGATGCGGCGAAGATTCCGGTGATTGTGAAGCTGACGCCGAATGTGACGGATATTACGAAAACGGCGCGGGCCGCGCTTGCGGGTGGGGCAAATGCGCTGTCGCTCATCAATACGATTAACTCGATTGTTGGCGTGGATCTGGATTCGCTGGAGATTGAGCCGAGCATTGGCGGCAAGAGCAGTCATGGTGGCTATGCGGGGCCAGCGGTGATGCCGATTGCGCTGAATATGCTGTCGGCGATTGGGACGGATGCGGTGGTATCGAAGGCGGGCGTTCCTGTTTCCGGCATGGGCGGCGTGGAGACGTGGGAGGATGCGGCGCAGTTTTTGTTGCTGGGTGCTACAAGCGTGCAGGTGTGTACGGCGGTGATGCACTACGGCTTTGGGATTATTGATGAGCTTTGTAAGGGGCTTTCGGGTTGGATGGAAGAGAAGGGCTTTCATTCAGTGGCGGAGGTTGTGGGGCGCAGCCTGCATCGCGTGTCGGCGTTTGAGCATTTTGACCTTGCGTATCGCACGGTGGCGCGCATCGACCAGGAGAAGTGCATCAAGTGCAATTTGTGTTATGTGGCATGCAATGATGCGGCATACCAGACCATTGATTTGATGGATGCAGAGGGTAGGGTGGTGGAGCCGGACGCGCTGGATTTGCGCACGAATGGCAGGATGAAGCCGATGGCGGAACGTCCGCAGGTGGTGGTGCGTGAAGAAGACTGCGTGGGGTGCAGGCTTTGTTACAACATTTGCCCGGTGAGTGAGTGCATTGCGATGGTGGAAGAGCCTTCTGGGCGCGAGTCCGTGACGTGGAAGGAACTGACGCAAGAGCAGCCGGAGGTTGCGGAGGACTGGGCGGCGATGCAGAAGTATCGTGAGCAGGCGGGAATCAATATTCACTAGGGCTGGGGTGCGGGAAATGAGTTTGCTGATTCGCGGCGGCGAGATTGTTACGGCTGAGGAACGCTATGTCTCGGATGTGCTGGTGGAAGGGGAGACGATTGCGGCGATTGGGAAAGATATTGCCGCGCCACCGGATGCAGAGGTAATCGATGCTACGGGAAAGCTGATTTTTCCGGGGTTTATTGATCCGCATGTGCATATTCACTTGCCGTTTATGGCTACGTTTGCGAAGGATACGCATGCGACTGCCAGTAAGGCTGCGCTGATTGGCGGGACTACTACCTATATTGAGATGTGTTGTCCTTCGCGTGGTGAGGATGCGCTGGTAGGGTATGAGCTTTGGAAGCAGAAGGCTGCGGGGAACAGTGCGTGTGACTATGCCTTCCACATGGCGGTGACACGGTGGGATGCGCGGACGGAAGCGCAGTTGCGGGAGATTGTTCGCGATGGGACGGCTTCGTTCAAGATCTTTCTTTCGTACAAGAATTTCTTTGGCGTTACGGATGAAGAGATGTTTGGCGCGCTGAGGCTGGCTGCGGAGCTTGGAGTCATCACGACGGCGCATTGCGAGAATGCGGAACTGGTGGCGCAGTTACAGCAGCAGTTGCTTGCGGAAGGCAAGATTGGGCCGGA
The DNA here is from genome assembly GCF_059115385.1 of Occallatibacter sp. FHG110214_02. NCBI lineage: Bacteria > Pseudomonadati > Acidobacteriota > Terriglobia > Terriglobales > Acidobacteriaceae > Occallatibacter > Occallatibacter sp. FHG110214_02. Next base: position 77,134 of record NZ_JBZYWK010000011.1, read on the forward strand.
GTGGCATGAGCCTTCGCGGCCTGAGTCTGTGGAGGCTGAGGGGACGGGGCGCTTTGCTACGTTTCTGCGTGCGACGGGAGCGGCAGGGTATGTGGTGCATCTTTCGTGCGAGCCTGCGCTGCGTGCAGCGGTGAATGCGAAGCTGGGCGGGGCACGGCTGTGGGTGGAGTCGGTGCTGCCGCATTTTCTGCTGGATAAGACGTATGCGGAGCGGGCGGGTGTTGAGGGGATGCAGTTTGTTATGTCGCCGCCGTTGCGGGATAAGCGTAATCAACGGGCTCTGTGGGATGCGTTGCAAGCGGGATTGATTGATACGGTAGGGACGGATCATTGCCCGTTTGATTTGTCGCAGAAGATGCTTGGCGAAAAGGCTTTTACGCAGATTCCGAATGGGATTCCGGGGATTGAGGATCGCGTGAACCTGATGTACACCTATGGCGTGAAACGCGGCGGGCTGGATATTCATCGCTTTGTGGACGCGCTGAGTACGAAGCCTGCGAAGTTGTTTGGGCTGTTTCCGCGCAAGGGTGCGATTGCTGTGGGTGCTGATGCGGACCTTGTTGTCTATGACATGGATTATCGCGGCGTGATTTCTGTAAAGACTCAACATACGAATAATGACTACAACGGGTTTGAGGGATGGGCGATTGAAGGGCGTCCATCTGTTGTGACTGTGCGCGGGAAGGTGCAGGTTCGCGATGGTGCGTTTGTTGGAGAGGCGGGGCGTGGGAAGTTGCTGCGCCGGGAGCCGCAATATTTTCGGGGTGAGGTAGCGCATGCCGGTTAATGCTCAGTTTGCGGTTGATCTGTTGAAAGAGTTGCGTGCTTTGACGGCGGATGAGAATGGCGCGCAGCGTGTTGCGTGGACGCCGATGTGGTTGAAGGCGCGGGAGTGGTTCCAGGCGAAGCTGCGCGAGTTGCCGGTAGAGCATCATCTGGATGCGGCGGGAAATAGTTGGGCCACGCTGGCTGGTGCTTCGCCGCGCACGCTGATTCTTGGGAGTCATCTGGATTCGGTGCCGAATGGTGGATGGCTGGATGGATGCTTGGGGGTGCTTGCTTCGTATGTGGTGTTGAAGCGCATTGTTGAGGAGTATGACGGCAAGCCCCCGGTGACGGTGCGGCTGGTGGATTGGGCCGATGAGGAAGGCGCGCGCTTTGGGCGCAGCTTGTTTGGGTCTTCTGCTTTTGCGGGGACGCAGACGATTGAGGAGGATCGTAATCGTACGGATGCGAATGGTGTGAAGCTGGAAGATGCGCTTGCTGCTTGCGATGTGAAGATGGATGCGATTGGAGATGCGCAGCAAGAGCGTGGGGATGCGGCTGCATATCTCGAATTGCATATTGAGCAGGGGCCGGTGCTGGAGAGGATGAATCTCCCGCTTGGCGTTGTGTTGGGTACGAAGGGCGTGGAGCGGCATGCGATTACGTTTCATGGGCAGGAGGCGCACTCGGGCTCAACGCCGATGACGGCGCGGCGCGATGCGCTGGCTGCTGCGGCGAAACTGGCGCTGGAGATTCGACCGATTGCGAGGAAGTATCCGGATGCGGTTTGCACGATGGGGAGCGTGAAAACTTTTCCGGGGATTGTGACGGCTGTGGTGGGGCGGTGCGAGGCCACGCTGGATCAGCGCGATCTGGATGCGGATGTATTGGCTGCAATGTATCGCGAGGCGCAGGAGAAGAGCAGGCAGTTTGCGGAGGAAGAAGGCTGCACGGTGGAGTGGTCGCGCATCTGGAATATTGCGCCGGAGCCGTTTCATCCAGAGTTAATTGCGCTTGCGGAAGATGCTGTGCGGGAGACGGCGGGGAGTGTGCATAAGCTGCCGTCTGGGCCGCTGCATGATGCAGCGGAGGTTTCGCGTGCGGGGATTCCGACGGTGATGTTGTTTGTGCAGTCGCTGAAGGGGATTAGTCATAACAAGATTGAAGATACGCGGGAAGACGATATCAAGCTGGCGGTGGAGGCGTTGGATAGGCTTGCTTCCAAGACGATTCACTGGATTGCATTGCACGAAGACGGTAGGTGAACTGCGATCTTCCTGGAACAATTTTGCTCAGGCTGTTTCTTTTGCGCCTGCTGTTTGTGATGCGATGGCATTGCTTGCGGCAGGCGCAGCGAGTTTCATGAGCAGTAGATAGAGGATGCCCGAGGTGAAGAAGCCTACGAACCATGCGTAGTCGTAGAGGAAATGCAGCGAGGGCATGAAGAGGCCGATGAGTGCGATGAGGACTCCGAGTGCGAGTGCGATGACTGCGCGTGGATTGATGCCTTTGGTGTAGTGATAGGTGCCTTCGCGGTGATAGAGGGAGTTTATATCCAAGGTTGTTTTGCGGATGAAGAAGTAGTCCGCAATCATGATGCCAGCTACGGGGCCGAGCAGGCCGGAGTAGCCGACGAGCCAGCCGAAGATGTAGCTGTCGGGTGTGGCTAGCAACTTCCATGGGCACATGGCGAGGCCGAGGAAGCCGGTGATGAGTCCGCCGGTGCGGAAGCTGATGAGGCGCGGGTAGAGGTTGGAGAAATCATTGGATGGAGAGACGACGTTGGCGCCGATGTTGACGTTGAGTGTGGCGACGAGAATGGCGATGAGAGCAAGGAAGGCTACGAAGGGTTGATGGAAGAGGCCGATGAGAGTGATGGGGTTCCAGACGGGATGGCCAAAGAGGACGGTGGAGGCCGAGGTGACGATGATGCCGATGAAGGTGTAGAGCGTCATGGCGACGGGCAGGCCGAATGCTTGTCCCCATGCCTGGCCGCTTTGTGATTTGGAGTAGCGCGTGAAGTCGGGGATGTTGAGTGCGAGCGTGGCCCAGTAGCCGACCATGGCGGTGAGCGAGGGGATGAAGACGGCGAGGAAGCTGTGCGTGGAGTGGAACTGGCTGGGGATGGAGAGCATGGAGCCGAAGCTGCCTGCTTTGACGCGTACCCATATGAGCAGGGCGATGGCCATGACAAACATGAAGGGTGCGCCGAAGGCCTGCAGGTGGCGAATGGATTCTGTTCCTCTCCACACTATCACCATGTTGAGAAGCCAGAAGCCGAGGAAGCATATCCAGCGGATGGCGTTGCTGGTTTCCGTGGAGGGCCAGATGACGGCGAGCATGGAGTGGATGGCTGAGCCCCCGATCCATGATTGAATGCCGAACCATCCACAGGCGACGAGGGCGCGGAGGATGGCGGGGATGTTGGCTCCGCGAACGCCGAAGGATGCACGGATGAAGACGGGGAAGGGGATTCCGTATTTGGCTCCGGCGTGTGCGTTGAGCAGCAGAGGAACGAGCACAATGAGCTGGCCTAGCAGGACTGTGCCGATGGCTTGTTTCCAGTCCATGCCTTTGGCGATGAGCGATGAGGCGAGCTGATAGGTGGTGATTTCCATCGACATGGAGAACCAGAGCGCGATGTAGTTGTAGGTGGCCCAGGTGCGGTCAGCGGGCGAGGTGGGACGCAGGTCGAGGTTCGACAAAGAGGGGTCGATGGAGGACACGCTTTCTCCTTTGTTGTTTAGCAGTATGCACCGGGAGGCGGATTTGCCAAAGAAGGATGGCATGAAGAATTTGCTGAAACTGCCGTATCGGTGATGCGATGCAGCGTGTGGCTTTATGGAAGATGGCTTTTCGCCTTCGCGCGGATAGTGGCGGCTTCTTCCTGCAACATATCGATAAAGGAACGCAGAACGACAGAAGTTTCTTCCTTGGGCCATGCCGCAATTAGCTCCACGCGTTCGCGGTCTGGAATCATCCGCAGAAACTTGACTTCATCTGCGCGCAGGTTTCTGACGCAGGCCGGAACAATCGATGCGCCTGCTTCCGATGCCACCAGAGAGAGTACGGTTTGCATCAGGGTTGGCTGATGTTCCACGTGAGGAACAAACCCAGCTTCTCTACACATGGTGGTGATGCTATCGAAAAGACCGGGAGCTCCGCTTCGATGGAAGAGAATCAGAGGCTTGCCGTCGAAGCGCTTTAGCTCAACACCTTTTCCCGTGGGAGCGCAGTGGTCCGGCATGGCAACGAGATGGGGTTCTTTATAGAGAGAACGTGTATCAAAAAAAGCAGACTGTTCGCTGGAGAGCGGCCTGGTGAATCCGATATCCAGGTCTCTGCGCGCGAAAGCCTTCTCCTGCTGCAGTGGTGTGAGCTCATCCAGCACTAACCGAACGCCTGGATAGCGCTGTCGATAGAGGCGAATCAGTCCCGGCAGAAAAGACGCTGTTGCAGAGCCGATGAAACCTATACGGAGTGTGCCGATTTTGCCGCGAGAGGCGCGGCGTGCCGCTTCGATAGCCTGCTGCGCCTGCTCCAGCACGCGAACAGCTTCGACATAGAAGATTTCGCCTTCCGGTGTCAGACGGGCACGGCGCTTCTCTCGAACAAACAGCTTTACGCTGAGTTCCTCTTCCAAATCCGAGACAGCCTGGCTCAGTGCAGGCTGTGCGACGTTTAGTTGGCGAGCAGGTTCCCGGTAACCGTTCTACTGAACTACTGCCGTGAAATAGCGAAGATGTCTTAGCTCCATGTTGAGCGTAGTTCCTTATCAAAGTGAACATATCTTATTAGGAATCATATCAATTTCTCTGTAATCTACTCCTATAGCTGACGGCTACAAGCCGCGCTAAGGAGAAATCAGAGATATCTACCGCTACCGGAACACTTTTTCAGCCTCTTACCGTTGCCACCGCTCCCGAGGCTTCCAAACTTGTTCTTGAGAATATTCAGAAGGCTTTTGGCTTTATCCCGAATACGCGTGTTCACTTCATTCAGCCGCTGAAGGAGAGAATCGTTCACGAGGTTGGCTATGGCCTCTCCCTCGAAGGAGCATCTGCCTCTGCTCTCGTCAAGTCGATGCAGTCCCGTTGAACGTAAGCTGCTTATTTCATCGGGTGGTGACTTTTCTCATCGCCCCGTGTTTTTTCTGCTGTATCGCTTCCGTTGCAGTGACTGATGGGTGCAGACACCTCAACTCAACACAAGCGCCGAGAGACGCTGCCAAGCTAGAATCCTCTACTTCAAAAAAACTGCCATTCAGATGCGGCCCTGGTTTTGATAACTGCGTTTGAGGTATTCCCCTGGGGGAGTTCCAACAACGCGCTTGAACGCCTTGTTGAATGCAGCGTCGGACTCGTAACCGACCGACCGGGCAATGTCGATAAGCTTCTTGTCACGCTGTCCGAGATATTGCATCGCCTTCTGCATCCGCCATTCGGTTACATATTCCAGCGGTGTTTGCCCGAGCAGATCTTTGAAACGCGCTGCGAATGCGGAACGGGACATGCCCGCAGTTGCGGCCAGGGATTCCACCGTCCAAGGGCTGTTTACGCTATTGTGAACGGCATTGAGAGCGGCGCCTATTTGAGGATTAAAGATTGCACGTAGCCATCCGTTGTTGCGCTCCGGTACGGATGCGATATGTGCCCGGAGCGCCTGAATAAATAGAACCTCGGCCAGCCGCGTTGCAACTACCCCTGATCCCGGCGCTTGCTCTGCCATTTCTAATGCCAGCGCCTGCATGGTGGTGTGAAGTGCAAGGGTGTGGGTGTTATCGGCCTTAATCAGAATGAAGCTCGGTAACAACTGCGTAATCGGCTTTACGCTGGCTCGATCAAAGCTTAGCGAGCCGCAGACGATTGTTGTGGGTGAGCCGCCACCCCCATAGTGAGCGACATTGCTGCCGTCCCTGGCTGCGACCTCGCTGAAACTCTTCTGCGGACGTGTTCGCAGGCTGTCACGTAAAACAAACGAAGTTCCCCTGGCCAGAAAAAAACAATCCCCACCGGAAAGAGGAATCGGCTCGGGAGTACCTTCCACGCTCAACCAGCAGTTGCCGCGCGAAAGCATGGCAAAGTGCGCCAAATCCGTGGGGGAAGTCTTTTTGCCGGGAGGCGGGACTTGTTCTCCGCGCTGTTCCTTCTGTACCAAGCCCCAGGGAGCGGTGGCTTCAAGCCTGTGTTGACCAAAGGCGGTTACATGCATTGTTCGGAAGATGTCGGTTATTGGATCCAACTATGCCTCACATTTTGGACGAATGGACAAAAGATTCGGATTTTTGGGCAGTTCTCGTCCATTACCAAAGCAATCTACTCCCTAGTAACAGATGCATTACATCACCGAAGGGAGCAGTTATGGGAAAGCTTGAAGGAAAGATTGCAGTTATTACAGGTGGATCAAGCGGCATGGCGCTGGCGAGCGCCAAGCGCTTCGTGGAAGAAGGCGCCTACGTGTTCATCACGGGCAGAAGGCAGGAGGTACTGGATAAGGCCGTCAAGGAGATTGGCCGAAATGTGACCGGCGTGCGCGGGGATGCGGCCAACCTTGATGATCTCGACCGCCTGTTCGATACGGTCAAGCGGGAAAAGGGCAAGATCGACATTCTGTACGCGAGCGCAGGCTGGGGCGAAGCCGCATTACTGGGCGGGATTACCGAGCAGCACTTCGATAAGATCTTCAGCCTGAATGCGCGGGGGACGCTGTTTACAGTTCAGAAGGCGTTGCCGCTGTTCAACGATGGCGGATCGATCATCATGACCGGGTCCGTTGCTTCTATCAAGGGTTTTCCGGGTTTCGGAGTGTATGCGGCGAGCAAGGCTGCATTGCGTTCCTTCGCGCGCACGTGGCTCAACGAACTGAAGGGCCGGAATATTCGGGTGAATGTGCTGGGACCGGGGCCAATCGCTACGCCGATGCAGGACGAAGCTATCACTAAGGAGGCGAAGGAGATGTTTGAATCCCTGATTCCGCGGGGAAAGATGGGGCAACCGGACGAAATCGCAACGGTCGCGCTGTTTCTTGCTTCCGACGATTCGAGCTTCGTGAATGGAGTGGAGTTGAACGTTGACGGCGGCTTCTCGGCTATCTGATATCGATAGTTCTCGGTGAGTGCATGATCGCCAAAGCACTCACCGAATCTGATTGATACCGACATGTCAGCCAGCGTTTCGCTACAGCCGATTAAGCTATCAACTGTTGATTCAGAGCAATGCGCTCATGGAGTAGACCTATGCGGGGAGCGGATAACTTCTCAGAAGGATGTTTAGCGAGACGAATCCGCGCCGCCGCCAACTATGAGCAACGCGCGCTTTGGCCTGAATCTTCAGGCAGAATTTCGTATTGGCGGCAATGCTCCGCTATCATTTTCATCGATTGATACTGCTTACCAGGCCGATTCAATCTGGTGTTTCTCGGAGCACTGGATTACCGCGAGTCCAAGGAGATCAACATGACGGTGCAGAAGCAAATCAAGGAGTACATTGCTGCTCAACCGGAGCCGAAACGCAGCGAAATGCAAGAGCTGCATGGCATGATCCTGGGGATGATGCCTGCATGTAGGTTGTGGGTCTTAGATGGGAAAGACGAGAAAGAAAAAATGGTTTCCAACCCAAACATTGGATATGGATGCCAAACGATGGAGTATGCCAATGGAAAAACCAGAGAGTTCTATCAAATCGGTGTTAGTGCAAATACAACAGGCATTTCCGTCTACATCATGGGATTGGACGACAAGAAGTATCTGGCTCAGACATTTGGGCGTGATCTCGGCAAAGCAAGTGTGACAGGATATTGCATCAAATTCAAAACATTAGCAGACATAAAAGTCGATGTTCTCAAAGCAGCAATTCAGTATGGGATTAGGCAGACAAGCAATCAACATTGATGCAACTTGGGCCAACGCACTGCCATCCTGACAATAGATATACATCTGGCGCCTTGGTGATTTGGCCCCAACCGAGAATCATGGCTGATGAGAAACCTCGTCATGAGGGCATAGCTCGCGTGCCACTAAATTAAATTCAGTTGCGCATTCCTCTCGCGGATCGCTTCTTCTGACGTGGGAGCGAACATCTTCAGCCCAAACTCGATCATTGAAACGCCTCGCCACTAGGCAGAGGATTTCGGATGTTGCGACGCAGTTGTTTATGGAGCACGGCTTCGACGCTGTGACGGTGGATGAGATTGCCGAAGCGGCTCACGTCTCGCGTATGACCGTGTTCAACCAAAGAGGACATGCTCTTTGACCTGTACGACATAGGGAGGGAAGATGTGCTGGCTGCGTTGGAGAACAGGGATGCAGGGGTCGCCCCAGTGGAGGCGCTCCGCCTGTTCGCGCATCAGGCAGTCGCCGAACGGCGTCCGTATTTGCGTTTCGCGGAAGCGGGCACCGACAGGTTTGTGGCAACTGTACAGGCTAGCCAGGCGCTGATGGCTCGCGCCAGGGCGATACGTGACGAGCTGACCGATCTGCTGGCAGTTGCACTGGCGAAAGCAGCAGGTAAAAAACTGCCAGATCCTGTCGCGAGCCTGACGGCCTCACTGATTGTCGCTACCTGGCTGGTGGCATTCGTCGAAGCGCATCGAATCTTTCACAAGAGTCGGGATGCCGCAAAAGCCTATAGATGCTTTCTTGCCATCATCGATCAGGGCAGTAGCGGGGTGAAAGCTGCTGTACAGGGAACGCGCTACGCGTGACCTGTAGCTTGCTCACGGGGGGCATGCCTAAATCGGTGTAATCCGGCATTCCTAGCTGCTTAAATCTGGCATATTCGCCGGTATGAAAAACACAGATATTCTCTCGCGGAATTTCGTATCCCAGGCTGTTGACTCGGTCAGACTTGCTTGAAAGGAGAATAAGTTAAGTTGGTCGGGGCGGAGGGATTCGAACCCCCGACCCTCTGCTCCCAAAGCAGATGCGCTACCAGACTGCGCTACGCCCCGACTCTCTGTTGATTGTACGCGAATTGCGTCCTTATTGCCGTTACTCTCGTAGTTTGCGGCACCGCTTATGCGTGATGCAGGAGCCAATCGGCGATCCACACTAACAATGCTATGGGGATGGCAAAAATGACGCCGAGCAGGGCTGTCAGTATCAGCAGGAAGCCCCAGTCGCGCCAGGTGTTGCGGCGGGGTTCGCGCAAGTGCAACTGTAGCAGGCGGTAGTTGCGGCGGTTGGTTTTCCACCATACGTCGAAGATGTCGCCCACCAGCGGTATGGCTCCGCCGAGCACGCCGATGGCTATGTTGGCGAGCATGCGGAGCAGCGTTACATAGGGGATGCCGCGTATCCATGCGGCTAATGGGATGACCAGCGAGAGCAGGCCGGCGAGCACATCGCCCAGACCCGGAACTAGTCCGATGATGCCGTCGATGCCAAAGCGGAAATCTGTTCCGGGGATGTGAAAGGCCTCATCCAGAAGAATTTCGAGCGAGCGTAGTGTCTCATCTCGAAACAGCCATGCGCCGTGGTTCCAGCGATCTTTGGATGTGGAAGGCAGTTGGCGGTCACGAGCGGGTTCAGGCGGATGGGCGGGGAATTTGGGCATGGCGAATCCGGCAAACAGACTGAAATCAATGGTACAATCAAAAAAGTCGGATGGCGGCTATAGTTCAGCGGCAGAACGCCTGACTGTGGCTCAGGATGTCATGGGTTCGATCCCCATTAGCCGCCCCAATTCGCGATTTATCCCTTTTAAAATACCTATTTTTCAGCAAGTGACCATGTGAAGTTTGATTCCTCTATGGCATGTTGCGTCGTGGCGTTCCTTTCTCATTGAAGCAGAGCGTGCGCAGGGGCAAACCTGCGAGGATTGCATGCGGGCATGGAGGCGGTTTAAAGCAGGCAGCGGCATGGAAACGCGAGCCCATTTGCCTGGTTGCGATGGCCAAATCAATGCTTGACAGTGGCTATTTACGAGTGCAATCTTATGCTTGGCGCAAACGATTGTGCAAGGGGTTTTGTGTAAATTGCACTTGGAATAGAAAAGCTGCAAGGACAACTTCCTGGGCAATTCCGTAAGCGATGGGATGGACCGGTGAGATGGACATCGATCCATAAGTTCACAGGCAGTCAAGATGCTGCCTGAATGCATAGCTCTCGTGGAATGTACGAACCTAGTTGGCAGGCGTGGTTTCCCAGACGCGTATGCCAGTATTACTTCGCTTAAGGAAAGACAATGGTCGTGTGGCTCCGTTGCTTTGTAGCTCTACTTTTGCTCGCATCCTTTTCAGTGTCCTCGGCGCAGGAAGACTATCTCAATCATGTGGTTTTTCGGAACAGCGCTACTCCGGATAATGATTTCTATACGGGCGGCCAAGCCGTAGCGCCGAGCACGATCAATGCTCCCGAGGGCAGGCTGCCGGTTGAAACGAGCATTTTTCTCAGTCCCCCGAATGCGCTTCGTTTGGAATGGCGTTCTGTTGCGGGAGGAAGCTGGGATGCAGAAGTTCGTACCGTGAGCGTGGACAATCGTCCTTCCAATCTACTTGGCAGCACGCTTGCGTTCTTTTGTTACGCGCCGCAGGGTATTGCTGCAAAAGACTTGCCTGCGATTCAGTTGACGGATGATGAGAACAACTTTACGGACCCGCTTTCGCTTGCGGAGTTTATCGGAGAGCTTCCGGCGGCATCGTGGGTGCAGGTAAAGATTCCGCTGAACCGCTTTCGTACGGCATCCGTGCGTGACTTTAATTCGCATCACCTGCACTCGGTCTTCTTTGAGCAGTCTGCTGCTGACGATGTTGCGCATACGCTCATCGTGGACGACATCCGGATTGCGGATAACATTCCATCGAGCGCTGCCAGTGCCGCAAGCACGCTGTCTGCGCCCACTGGGCTTGAAGCAAAGGGATACGAGCGCCACGTTGATTTGCAATGGAAGTCAGACGATCCTGAGCAACTGGAGTATTTCATCGTCTATCGCTCGCTCAATGGTGGTGAGTATCGTCCCGTAGGCATTCAAGAGCCTGGGGTTCATCGCTATACCGATTTCATTGGTAAGCCGGGCCTGCATGCGGCTTATAAAATTGCTGCGGTTGACCGGCAGTTTCGGGAGTCAACATTCTCGGGTGTTGCTCATGCTTCTACACGTAACTTTTCTGATGACGAGCTGCTGACGATGTTGCAGGAAGCCTGTTTTCGCTACTACTGGGAGCAGGGTTCGCACCCTATTTCAGGCATGACTCGCGAAAGCGTGCCGGGAGACCCGAGGATTGTTGCTACGGGCGCAAGCGGCTTTGGCATCATGGCGATTGTTGTCGGCATGGACCGCGGCTTTATTACGCGGCAGCAGGGAGTTGAACGGCTTGGCAAGATTGTCAGCTTCCTTGAAAAAGCGCAGCGCTATCACGGTGCGTGGCCGCATTTCATGGATGGCTCTACGGGCAGGACGATGCCGGTCTTCGGTATGTTCGATAACGGCGGCGATATTGTCGAGACTTCCTTTCTGGTTGAAGGATTGTTAACGGCGCGCCAGTATCTCAGCCGGCCTAGTGAAGCAGAGCAAAGTCTTTCTTCGCGCATTACTGCTTTATGGCAGTCCGTGGAGTGGGACTGGTATGCCAAGCAAACAGGGGATGGGGCATTGATTTGGCACTGGTCGCCGCAATGGTCCTGGCGCATCGACCATCGTCTTACGGGCTTTAACGAGACGATGGCTGCTTACATGCTTGGCATTGCGTCGGATACGCATGGGATTCCTGCTGATAGCTATTACTCAGGTTGGGCCAGTCAGTCACAGCAAGCGGCAGAGTATCGTGCTAGCTGGTCTGGTTCGTCGAATGGAAAACGCTATGTGAATGGCACTGTGTATGACGGCATCAAGCTGGATGTTGGCGTAGGAGAGGGTGGGCCGCTGTTCTTTACGCAGTACTCGTTTATGGGACCGGACCCTCGAAAAATCAAGGACAGCTATACGAATTATTTTGAGAACAACCGCAATATTGCGCTTATCAACTATCGCTATTGCTTGAAGAATCCTGGGAAGTTTAAGGGGTATGGGCCAGTAGCATGGGGGCTTACGGCTAGCCTTGATCCTTATGGATATTCTGCGCATGCACCAGACGCCGGGCATGACAATGGGACGATTTCGCCAACGGCAGCGCTTGGTTCCTTTCCTTATACGCCGCAACAGTCTCTTGCTGCTCTCAAGCATTTTTATCGTGATCTTGGTGACAGGCTGTGGGGTATTTATGGACCGGCGGATGCGTTCAACCTGAGCAGAAACTGGTTTGCTCCGGTATACCTGGGGCTTGACCAGGCGCCGATTACGGTGATGGTGGAGAACTCTCGAAGCGGACTGATCTGGAATACTTTCATGTCCAATCCTGAAATTGGGCCGATGCTGCAGAAGATACGTAATCGACCGATGCTTACTGCGTCTTCAGTTACTAAATCCAAGTAACCACGAGGCAGCGTGATGTTTAGCTTGAAAGCTGGGAGAACATTGCAGAGATGAAGCCGCCGCTCAAGGCAATCAATCTTAAGGAACTCGCGCAGAAGCTATCGCTTTCTCCGGCGACGGTGTCACGCATTGTCAACGGGCAAGCGGCGAAGTATCGCATTGCTGAAGAGACGCAGAAGCGCGTGCTCCACGCGGCTGCGGTGCATGGCTACTATGCCAATAATGTTGCGCGCAGCCTGCGGGAAAAGCGGAGCTATTCAATTGGCATCATTCTTCCGGAAATCAGCGAAGGATATTCGACGCTGGTGCTGAGTGGAATTGAAGATGAGCTTCTGAAAGATGGTTATTTTTACTTTGTAGTGAGCCATCGGCATCGCGAGGATTTGCTGAAGGGGTATCCGCGCATGATGCTCTCGCGTTCGGTGGAAGGCATTATTGCGATTGATACGCTGCTTGAGCAGGATTTGCCTGTGCCGGTTGTTTCTGTCTCAGGGCATTGCCGCCGCGAGGGTGTTATCAATATCGAACTTGACCATCATGTGGCGGCGGAGCTTGGGTTGAGTCATCTCAAACAACTCGGCCACGAAAAGATTGCCTTTATCAAGGGGCAGGAGTTCAGCTCGGATACGCACGCACGCTGGCAAGCAATTATGCAGGCCGCTGACAAGCTGGGAATTGACGTTCATCCGAAACTTGCTGTGCAGCTTGCTAGTCCAGATGCAGGGCCGGGCCCAGGGCATGAAGTTACGAACAAGCTGCTGGGAGCTGGAGTGCCGTTTACAGCAATCTTTGCTTTTAATGACGTGACTGCGGTAGGCGCGATTCTTGCTTTGCGCGAGGCGGGGTTGAAAGTTCCGAAGGATATTTCCGTGCTCGGCTTTGATGACGTGCTGGCTGCATCTACCAATCATCCTCCGCTGACTACGATTCATCAGCCTTTGCGCAGCATGGGGCAAGAGGCTGCAAGCACGCTGCTCGGATTGATTCGGAACGATATTCCACATCCAAGACCAAAATCCATCACAGTACACCCTACGCTTGTTGTCCGAAAGTCTACGGGGCATGCCAGCGAAGAACGAAATCACTTCCATGGCAGCCGCCTTGTGGAAGAGGGATAAAGAAGAGGCCATAATGTTGAATTCAATCCAGTACGTGAATCGTTGTGTTTCCTTGCAGTTCCGCTTGAGTTTTGTGGCCGCAGTTTGCATGGCGTTATTGCATGTTCCTGCGCATGGGCAGAATGCTGAGCCATTTGCTTCTCCTGTGCAAGAGGTTCATGCAGCGCCGTCGAATCAGCAACTGGTGGATCCTGCGATTGAGAAGCGTGTTGATGCGCTGCTCAAGCAGATGACACTCGAAGAGAAGCTTGGGCAATTGGTTCAATATGGCGATGGCGGAGATGCTGCTGTTGCTCCGCTTGCGAATGTGGTGCAGGCTCCGGGTAAGAATCCAGAGACGCATATCAAGCTTGATCCGATGCAACTGGCTGCAACGGGGCGGTTGGGGTCAATGCTCAACGTGGTGGGTGCGGCGCACACGCGGGCTTTTCAGCAGGCTGCGGTAGAAAAGAGCCGACTGCATATTCCCCTGATTTTTGGCGCGGATATTCTGCATGGTTATCGCACGATCTATCCGATTCCGTTGGGGCTTGCTGCGACGTTTGATCCTGATATGGTTGCGGAGCTTTCGCATATCTCGGCGGCTGAGGCGAGCACTGCTGGCGTGCGCTGGTTCTATTCGCCGATGGTGGATATTTCGCGCGATCCGCGCTGGGGAAGAACGCAGGAAGGTGCTGGAGAAGATGCGTATCTTGGTGCAGCGATGGCGCGTGCTTACATTCGCGGCTACCAGGGGACAGACCTTTCGCGTACGGATAGTGTTGCTGCCAGCGTGAAGCATTTTGCCGCTTATGGCGCGGCGGAGGCTGGTCGTGAGTACAACACTACGGACATGTCGCTGAGCCGTTTGCAGCAGGATTATCTTCCGCCATACAAAGCAGCCGTGCAGCAGGGCGCGGCGACGATTATGAGCGCTTTTAACTCGTTCAATGGAGTGCCGGCTACTGCGAATTCCTTTCTGTTGCAGGATGTGCTGCGTAAGCAGTGGGGTTTTGATGGCTTTGTCGTAAGCGATTACACGGCGGTGATGGAGCTGCGTAATCACGGCATTGCGCAGGATGCTGCTACTGCTACGCGGAAGGCGCTGCTTGCCGGTGTCGAAGTGGATATGATGTCGCACTACTACGACACAGAGCTTCCTGCACTGATTCGTTCCGGCAAGGTTCCGATGACGGTTGTGGATGAGGCGGTTCGCAGAGTATTGCGCGTGAAGTTTGCGCTTGGGCTCTTTGAGCATCCTTATCCTACGGAGAAGGAAGTTACCGTTGCTGTGCCGGAGCATCGTGCTGCGGTGCGCCGCGGTGCGGAAGAGTCTCTTGTTCTTCTGCAGAACCAGGCGGTGAATGGTGCGGCGCTTCTTCCGCTTGCGAGCGGTTCGCGCACCATCGCTTTGATTGGTCCTCTGTCGGACGATACGCAGGAGATGAGCGGCGTCTGGGGTGCGGGGGGACGTAATCCCGATGTTGTGACTGTGAAGGATGCGCTTGAACAGCGCGCGAAGCAGCATGGCGGCACGGTGCTCTACGAAAAGGGCACTGAGATATTGGGAAGCTCGGATGCAGGCTTTCAGGCTGCGGTGGATGCTGCGCGAAAAGCAGACCTTGTGGTGATGGCGCTTGGCGAAACTACGGAGATGAGCGGAGAGGCGGGCTCGCGGTCGAAGTTGAATCTTCCCGGTAATCAGCAGCAGCTTCTTGAGGCGGTTGCTGCAACGGGTAAGCCCGTTGTGCTGCTTGTGTTTTCTGGCCGTCCGCTTGTTCTTACATGGGCGGCGCAGCATGTTCCCGCGATTATGGAAGCGTGGTTTCCCGGAGTGGAGGCTGGTAATGCGATTGCGAATGTTCTCTATGGCGATGTTGCTCCCAGTGGCAAGCTGCCTATGAGTTTTCCGCGTGATGTTGGGCAGGAGCCGCTTTATTACAACCAGTTTCCGACGGGGCGGCCTTCGCTGAATGTTGATTTGTCCAAGATGGGCCAAGGAGATGCGCGCTTTGTTTCGCGGTACATCGATGTGCCGAATGATGCGCTGTTTCCGTTTGGTTATGGGCTGACTTATACGGACTTTGCTTATTCGGGTGTTTCGGTTTCGCGTTCGACATTGCCGCTGCGCGAAGCGGAACAGCATGACGCGCATAAGCTGGTGACGGCGACGGCAACGGTGAAGAATACCGGCAGCCGCGCTGCGACGGAAGTGGTTCAGTGCTATGTGCGCAATCTTGGCGCAAGTCTGGAGCAGCCTGTGCGGAGCTTGCAGGGATTTACGCGGGTGACGCTGCAGCCGGGGGAATCGAAGCAGGTTTCGTTTGATTTGGGATTTCCGGAGTTGTCGTTCTATGACAATGCGGGGAAGGCTGTTATTGAGCCGACGCACTATACCGTTTGGATTGGCGGCAGCTCGCTTGCTTCGGATTCCGCGAATTTTGATATTACGGAGCGGTGAGTGGTTTTGTGATTTTGAATGTTTCGTGTGAGATGCGCACAGTGGCCCCGGTTTCGGGGCCATTTGTTTTGTGATGGTTGCAGGCGATTGCACAGGGACTGTGGAGTTTCTTTATTTGTGAACTGTGCAAAGGCAGGGGATAGGGTATGGGGTTTAGGGTATAGGGGATTGTGCCTGCCGATGCCTGCATGGGGTCTCCTTTCTTTGCAGTTCCAGTGATAGAGTGGCCTTTGTTCCGGGAAAATATGGTTCTGGTGCGGAAGCAGGCAGTGGCAAAAGCATGCCTCAGGGCCTAAAGGCCTATCCGTTCCTGGTGGCTTGATTGCCAGGGCTGAAGCCCCGGCCTACCTTTTGCGCCAATTTGCCTTAATGTGGCGGTGGTTCCTGCAAATCGATGAAATATAATAAGATATGTTCCGTTTTACCTGTTTACCTTTTCGTTAATAGGTTGGCGAAAAGTGGTTACTTTGCAGAAAAAATGTCGCAAAAAAAACTTTTTGCGGTCTGGAAAGATAGAAAGTCCGGCTCATGGAGCCGGGCTTTCTGCTTGCTTATTTTTAGCTTGGCATAAATGGGGTTAATTGAGCGCAAATTGGCTGGAGATTTTTGCTTAATGGAATCAATGAGTTAGAAAATATTTTCCTGTTTGGGGCTTGACATGGGTTTTCCACAGAAGGGCAGGGTACAGGGTGTGGGGTACAGGGTTTTAGATAAACAGCTCAGAACTGTAAAAGACGAAAAGACTATAAAGGGCAAAACTATATAACGGCAAGAGCAACTACAGATTCTTTGATTCTCCTGGGGTGGTGCAAGGCTGGCTCTGGGATGGCTGGCTTTGGTCAGGTTCTTTGCTCCAATCTGCTTGCTCCAATTGGTCTGCTGGTTGCTGCAATAAAAAAGAGGTACGCCGTTGCGGCGTACCTCTTGGAAGGATGACTACCAGGTTGTTTAGAAGCTGAAGCGAGCCTGGAAGCTGACGGTACGTGCTCCCAGAAGGACGGTATCTTGTCCGAAGTTTGCCGCCGTAATGTTGTTTTGAATCTGGCGTGCATCGAGGTTGGAGATGTTGAACAGGTTGAAGGCATCGGCCCGGATTTCGAGCTTTGCTCCTTCGCCCAGAAGGCGGAGCTTCGGGAAACCAAACGACTTGGTCAACGAGGCATCCACATTCCTGTAGCCGGGGCCATCGAACGAGTTTCTTGCAAGACCCGGCGCTGGCGGGAGGCCGACGTTTGCTACAGGCGCATTTCCGTTGGAGGTGTAGGTAATGGCCTGTCCGAAGTTAGGCATGTTGAAGTATGAGTTGGAATAAGCAACGACTGTGCCGGGAGTTCCGTTGACCGTGGCAGTGGTGATGTTCTGCCGGTCCTGGATGCCTGCAAAGCTGCTGCCTGACTCAAATGCCTTGTTGCCCGTGGACATCTTGGCGCCTCCCGTGTAAACGGGGCGAAGATTGTTGTAGGTGCACAGGTTGCAGTAGAGGTTCTGTCCCGTGGCGAACTCCGGTGTCCAGGGGAATCCGGTGTGGAGGTTGAAGATTCCGCTCAGAGACCAGCCACCGGCGACCTTCTCGATCCAGCCATGGTCCCCGTGGAAGAAGACGGGCTGCCAGAGGCCGAAGACCTTGAAGGACTTGCCTACGTTGAATTCCGAACGGCCATAGGACTGGTTGGAATCAAAGAGGAAGCCATTGGCAGCGCCCGAACCAAAGAGGGTGTTTTCTTCATACGGTCCCGAAACGTTGTCCATGCTCTTTGACCACTGGAACTGTGCGTCGAGGGAGATGTGATGCGCCATGTCATGCTTCAGCTCGGCCAGGAACGAGTTGTTGTTTGCACCGCCGCCGCTGCCGTAGTAATCCACGGTCTGCACGAGGGGATTCAACGGAATTCCAGCGACTGCCGCCGAGGCGTTGAAGTTCTTGATTTCTGAAACAAGGTGGCGCGTTGTGCTTCCCTGATAGCCGACAGTGGCTACGAAGGAGTGTCCGAGGTCTCCCTGCACGTCCAGAGAGTAGTGGTTGGAATACTGGGTTGGAATCTTGGCCGGGTATGCGGTTACGGTACCACCGCCACTCACGGGCAGATTGTTTTCGTTGTACGAGGTGATGGTGTTGGGATTCGAGGGGAATCCATCCAACGAGGTGGGGTCGCTCGACAGCGAGTAAATGATTCGCGAATCGATTGTGTTCGGAGCCACCGAGTTGTTGAAGTTTACGTAAGAACCAGTGGGCGGATTGTTGGAGGAGTTGGCAGTGAGGGCCACTTCTTCCTGGTTGAAGGTCATGCCATATCCACCACGAATTACAACCTTGTTGTGGAATGCTTCCGGGCTCCAGTTAAAGCCAACCTGCGGCCCGAAGTTGCCCTTCTGCGGCGCCCAGATATGCCCGCCGGTCTTGATGTACATTCCGGTCAGCATGTCGTCGCCGGTGCCGAAGTGGGAGATGCCGAGGTTGTCCTGCTTGTCGTAGAGAGAGTCGAAGTAGGAGTACCGGATTCCGGCATTGACAGTCAGGTTCGGACGGACCTTCCAGGCATCCTGAATGAAGAAGCCGTACAGGTACTGGCGGTTATCGTCACGAGGGGCGACGGGGGTTCCCGTGGTGGTATTGAAGCTTCCGGATTCCGAGTAGGGAGCGTCGTTGAGGAAGTCCCAGATGCTATAGAAGCCATAGGAAGGGGCGTTGACGGGGTCATTGAGCTCGTGCAGCGCGGTGACTTCTCCGCCGAACTTGATGGTGTGGCGGGTAAACACCTTGGTCGCTACATCCTTATAGCTGAAGGTCCATTGATTGGATTTGCTTCCGGGGCCTGCGCCAAAGGTCTGGATGGGCAGAACGGCAATCGTAGCAACCGGCAAGCCTACGGGGCGCTGCGGGTTTTCCGAGAGCTCATCCCAGCGCCAGCCGGCGGCATTGGCACGGGCTTCGTTCAGGAAGGTTGGTGAAAAGGTGTGGTTCCAGATTCCCGCCATTGCTTCGTTGGTCTGGTCATGATTGAAGAAGTTATAGGCGCGTGCGGGGCCGTTGTACGAGGTGTTGCCCTGCGGTACCCAGTAGATGGTGTAGGCGAGGTGGTCCTTCTGCGTGATGTCGGCATCCAGACGACCGTCGTACTGGCGGTAGTAGGAATCGTAGGGGCTGGTGGTTGCGTAGTTGGCGATATCGGCTACGTCGGAGAGGCCGCCACCAACGCCCGGATTGGCAATGGTGTTCGTTGCAGTGAGGTCCTGTTTGCCTAATCCCGAGGTGATGGGAGAACCGAGGTTGAGTCCCTTGCCGGGAATCGTGCGGCAGTTTACTTCTTCCACGAGGCCGAGTGATGCGCAGGTTGCGCTGATTACGGCTGTCTGGCTGACTTCATGCCCCTGGAAGCCCAGGTAAGTGGAAGAGATGCTTCCCGAGGGAGCCAGAGCGTCGAAATCCGGAGTGTCGTACCAACCGGTGCTGGTGCTGCTGGAACTGTTGGGCGTGGATTCATAGGCGAAGAAGAAGAAGACCTTGTTCTTCCAGATAGGGCCACCGATGCTGCCGCCATAGGTGTTGAATCGCGCTTCATCACGCAGTGGCTGTGTTGTGATGTCCGGCTCCACGATGGTGTGCTGGTAAGCGTTGAGGCCGGGGCGATGAATGGCGAGGAACGCGCTGCCATGAAGCTGATTGGAACCGCTCTTGGAGGTGACCTGCGTCTGGGCGCCGCTGAAGCGGCCATATTCGGCATCGTATGCGTTGGTTACGATGCGAACGTTATCGACAGATTCCTGCGAGGGGGTGATGATGCTTGTTCCGCCCCATACGGCGCTCACTGTGCTGATACCGTCGATGCTGACGCCGTTGGTGGAGTATTCGCCACCGTTTGCGTTGGCGAGAATGCCGTTTTCCGTAGGCGACTGGCCGTTGTTGCCGGAGCCGTTCGGACCCTGCCATCCCGCAGAGGTTGTGTTGTAAGTTCCACCGCCGCCGGCCTGAGAGCCGTCACTGACGGTGCCGGGAGCCAACTGCACCAGCGTAAAGATGTCGCGCTGGAAAGAAGGCATGTGCTGGATGTCGTTGCTGCTGATTGTGCCGCCGAGGTTGGATGTTTCCGTGTCCATGGCCGGGGCGGTCGAGGCATCGACCGTCACTACCGCAGTGGTAGATGCGACGGTGAGCTGTACATTGACGGAGTTCGACTGCTCAGGAATGAGCCTGAGGTTGGTGAGAACGCGCTGCTGGAAGCCGTCGTGGTCCACGGTGAGCGTGAAGTTCGCCGGGGGCAGGGCGTTGAAGTTAAAAATGCCTTGCGCGTCGCTTTTGTGCGTTATGGACGCGTTTGTGTCGGTGTTCTTGAGTGTGAGAGTCGCGTCCGGGACGACGGCTCCGCTGGGGTCGGTCACTACGCCCTGAATTGAGGTGCGGAATTGTGCATGGGCCAGTGGGCCAACCAGACAGACGACGCCAAGCACAAAGGCGAGGCGTAACAGAGTGCGGGAGAGAAATGTTGTAATGTTTGATCTCTCCGTGTGAAAAGTGTACATTGGTCCTCCTGCGCAATCGATTGCGCAAAGCTATAACGGTGTAATTGATACCATCGTGAAGATTCGACTGTCAATAAAGCTTTGTCCCGGAGGGGCCGGATGCGTAACCCAAAATACGGAGAGACGCCGGGTAGTAAGTTCGAGCGCCGGGCACATGGGAAAGATATCCCCCATGTGTTGCGGAATAGGGAGGCGCACCAGGATGCGCGGTAGGGGAAAGTGGTCGTTCCGAATTGGGGTCCGGCGCATGATTGTCGGATGGATGCTGGTAGTGCTTGCATCGTTGTCTGCGTATTCCGCGGAGGCACCGCGAAAATTTTCCCTGGCGCTGCAGCCGGATGACGTGCTGCCCACCGGAAATGAGTGGATATCTTTGCCGGATATTCGCGCGGATGACGGGGCGCTTGGGACGTTCAACGCTATTTTTATGCGTCAGCGCGGGCTGATGCAGGTGGGCGGGGAAAATGGCGGGCCTGCGATTCAGCCGTATTTCAATGTGCAGGGCAAGCCGCTGGCGCTGCACCATCTTTCGTGGGACGTGCTGGAATATTGGATTCCTACGGGGCATCTCAGCGTGGATGGCATGGACGTGACGCTTACGTACTGCGCGCCGCCGGGTTCGCGTGCCGCGTTTCTGCGTATGACGATTACGAACCGCCGCTCGAATGCGGTTCCGGTTACGCTGGGCGCGCATGCCTCGTTTGGCAGTGTGAATCGCGTTACTTATGTGCCGGTTGCTCTGCGTGGGGAGAGGACGGTGGGGGCCGCGCCGTGGGTTAGTCCCGGTGAGGTCTTCAGCTACATCACCACGGATACGCAGTTTGCGTGGTCGTTTGTGCATCCGGGGGCTACGGCGGAGGTGACGATGCCGCCGCTGACTGCGGAGCCTGCATCCAATGCGAGCAGGCAAGTTACGCTGGCTCCGGGAGAGACGGCGGAATCGCTCTTTGTTCTTGGCGTAGGGGTGGAGGAGTTCAGCGCTGCGCATAACGCCAAGGCGCTTCGGGAACTGCTTGATCGCAACGGAGCGGAGGCGATGCTCAACCAGGCGGCTGCATGGTGCCGTGCGCGTACTCGCACGACTGGCCGGGCGGATCTCGATTTGTTGATGAATCGCAATTTTCTGTTTACGGAGCTTTACGCGTGGGGGCGGACTATCGACACGGAGCAGTGGGTCGGAGTTACGTCGCGCAGTCCGCGCTACTACGTTTCCGCGGCTTACTGGGACCGCGATGCGATGTTGTGGAGTTTTCCGGGGCTGCTGGATGTGGACCCTGCGATGGCGTCGCAGGCGCTGGAGTATGCACTGACTACGCAGCTCTCCAACACTGGCACGCACAGCCGCTTTATCGACGGGGTGGTGCTGGAGGATGGCTTTCAGCTTGATGAGGCTGCAGCGCCAGCGATTGCGCTGGCCAGTTATGTGCGCCGCACAGACGACCTTGCATTTCTCAACCGTCATCGTGAGGCTGTTACAGTGCTGCGGGAACGGTTGCTCTCGCGCTTTGACTCCGAGACGGGGCTCTACTCTTCTCTGCAGGATTCGCAGGACGAGTACCAGGAGCTGCCTTATCTCACCTATGACAATGCGCTTGTCTGGCGTGCGCTTCTTGATTTGGGAGAGCTTTATCGCGGGCTGAATGACGCTGCGTTAGCGCAGGAGATGACGCAGAGAGCGGAAGCTCTGCATGCGGCTGTGATGAAGTATTGCGTTGCGAACGGTGCGGCGGGTGCGGATGGGCCTATCTTTGCTTCGGCAACGGATGGCAAGCGCGCTATCTTTACCGAAATTCCTCCGGGGGCGCTTATGAAGCTGCCTGCGCTTGGTTTTATTGCCGAGGATGACCCAATCTTTGCGCGTACGTATCGCTGGCTTCATTCGCCGAACTACGAATATTCCTACTCAGACAAGCCTTATGGGCTTCCGGGAAGTTATCGGTTGCCGTTTACTCCATCATGGCCCGTGGCTGACCACTTGCTGTTGAAAGCTGGCCGTGATCAGGCTTTGAAAATTTTGCGGGCAAGCCATTGGGATGGCGGAATTTTCACGGAGGGCGTTGATCCATCCACTGCCAACATGGACCAGGCTGGACGAGCTTTCGCCACTGCGGCCGGGTATATTGCGCATGCAATCTGTGAGGCGGCTTGCACCGGTAAACACTGAGGAATGGCCGCATTCTTCCTGATATTGACGGCGCCAGAAAAAGTTAAAAATATGTTAACCTGAATTTTTGCGCGAATGGATACATCGTCACATCTTTTTCAGCCTGGAGCTACGGAAATCGGCACTGCCGCAATCACGTATGCACCGGCAATTTCAGAAGTTGCCCCGGTTCCCGGATGGCTGTCGGCCTTTATGCCGCGCCGTGGGTTCTCGAACGGTCACGTGCAGACGATTGTGGGCGACGTCTATCCTCGTGCGAAATTTTCGCTTCCTTCTCATGCGGAAGAAGTTGTTGTGGATTCCTCTGATAACAGCCGCGTGCTGTGCCACACGCACTGGCAGGCTGCGGATGTTTTGAGCGACCGCCTTACGGTTGTGCTTGTGCATGGCCTTGAAGGCTCGTCGGATTCGCACTACATCCAGGCGCTGACTACTCGCGCGTGGAATGCCGGGTACAACGTTGTTCGCATGAACATGCGCAACTGCGGTGGAACGGACAAGCTTACGCCTACGCTTTATCACTCGGCACTGTCCGGTGACGTAGGTGCGGTTGTTGAGCATTACACGCAGCAGTTCGGTCTTACGCGTGTGGCGCTTGTGGGATATTCCATGGGCGGGAACCTGGTTCTCAAGCTGGCTGGCGAGTGGGGCTTGCGTGCGCCGCTTTGCGCTGTGGCGACTGTCTGCCCTGCTGTTGACCTTGCGGCCAGCTCCGATGCTTTGCACACCAAGGGGAACCGCTTCTACGAGTGGCATTTTCTGCGTCGCTTATTGCGGCGTTATCGCACGAAGGCTGCGTTGTTTCCGGAGATTTATTCGACGAGTGGGCTTGATTCTGTCCGCTCTCTTCGCGATTTTGACAACCAGATTGTGGCGCGCTACTGCGATTTCCGCGATGCTGACGATTACTACTATCGTGCCGCTGCTGCGCGCGTCATTGACCGCATTGCTGTTCCGACGCTGATTGTGCGCTCGTTCGATGACCCGTTCATTCGCTTTACGCCGGAGACGTGTAACACGATTCTCGCTAATCCGAACATTGCGTTTGTAGAGACGGAGCATGGCGGGCACTGTGCTTTTCTCTCGACAGCCAAGGGGGAAGAGATTCACTGGGCCGAGTCCACCGTGATGCGTTATTTGCAGGAAGCAACCGCGTAACAAGATGGAAGCCGATTGGGAGTTTGAGATTGGCACCGATGCGCCGGTGATTGATGCGCATTGGGAAGGCTATGTTGACCTTCGTGCGCATCCTGAGCGGGCTGCGGAGCTTTCGGAAGCAATTCAATTTTCCGCGTTAGCCAATGCGCTTGTGCGACTCAATGCGTCTGCTTCTCCTGTCTGGACGAGCAAGTGCGATGTGTGGCAGGTAGATCTTGATGAAAATCCTGTCGACGCGTTTGAGATAGATGCCGCAGGCGATGCGCTTTCTGCGGCATACGCTTGCTATATCGATATTCTTTCTTCTCCGCAATTGCCGTGGTCGCAGCCCAAAGATGCAGAGGCGTTTTGCAGGGCGCTATGCGTGCGTTTGGGAGCGATTCCATTGCGCTCTACACGTGCTGACCTTGTTATTCGGCGCGCTGTTCTGGCTGGCGGAGAGGAAAGTGTTGGTGTGACGACTTATCTTGTTGCGGCGGGCGGCTCGCATGAAGCCGCTCTGCAGGTTCTTGCGCATGGGCTCTCTGTCTTTGCTGATTCCATCCTTGCTACATAAGCGCGGAAGGTCTCGCAGTATGGCCAGCTCAAAGCTACAATGGAAGAAACACGGGCGAGTAGCTCAACTGGATAGAGCAACGGCCTTCTAAGCCGTAGGTTGCAGGTTCGAGACCTGCCTCGCCTACCACGTGTCAGCCCTTCTGTTCGGTTTCGCGGAGATTCTTTAGAATAGAGAATATGCCGACGCAAGCTCTTCCCTCATTCGCTCCATTCCTGATTGAACCTTACCTGTCCACCCGCGTTTGGGGGTATAAGGACCTGCGCCCCTGGTACAACATTGTTGCGGATGGCGACCCCATTGGCGAGGTGTGGCTCACTGGCGACCAATGCAGTGTGAGCTCTGGTCCGCAGGCGGGCAAGACGCTTGGCGAACTGTTTGAGAAATCTGCTGCGGAGATGCTTGGCACTACGGAGCATGCTGGTTCGCCGCTTTTGATTAAGATGCTTTTTGCTCGCGAGAAGCTTAGCGTGCAGGTGCATCCGGATGATGCGATGGCGCAGAAGTATGGCGACCCACGCGGCAAGACCGAGTGCTGGTATGCCATGGCTGCGGAGCCTGATGCCGTTGTTGCCGCAGGTCTCAAGCCCGGCGTCACGATGGAGCAGATTCGCAATGGAATCCACAACGGTACGCTTGAGGAAAGCCTGCAACTGGTTCCCGTTGCGCAGGGCGACATGGTTTTTGTGGATGCGGGAACGGTGCATGCGATTTGGCCGGGTGCGATTATTCTCGAGACGCAGCAGAACTCCGACCTTACCTATCGCATGTACGACTATGGGCGTCCGCGTGAGCTGCACATTGAAAAGTCCCTGGAAGCGACTCGTCTTGTTACGCGTGCGGGCAAGGTTGCGCCGCAGGTGCTGGAAGACCGTACCGTGCTGATTCGCGAGAGCTATTTCTGTGTCGAGCGCATTCACATTTCTGACTCGCGCACCAGCGTTTCGCTGCGGGATTCCGATGAGTCCGAGCAGGGGCTGTCTTATCTTTTTGCTGCCGCGGGTTCGGCGCGCCTAGTGGGAGAGGGCTTTGAGACGGTCACGATTCCGGAGCGGGGAATTGCGGCGATTCCGGCACTATCTCCTGCATTTACAGTGGAAAATGGCGGGAACCTGGACCTTATCCGCATCTCTCCACGGTGGCCAAAGTAACTGGAAAGCGGCAACTTTGACTGGCGAAACGGGTTACTTCTCGTTAGAAGGGCCGTCAACATATTTGCCGGGCAAGCAGAGGCTAGTACAATCAAGAGGCTGGCTCCCGAAGCCTGGGAGCCTGTAAGTTTGCTAACTAAAAATAGAACAAATTAAAGAGGTAAAAAGCCTCTATTTTCTATAGATAGATGTGTGCCACTCGCCGCGTTTATCGATCCATTGAGTCCGCTATCCACGCCTTGGGACTATTTGTTGCAAGGAGATACATTACATGCGAAGCAAGTTGTTTTGTGCAGGGATTCTTGCGCTTCTACTCCCCTACTTCGTAGCAAAATCTGCTTCCGCCCAGGCGAATTATGCCGCTCGCGAAGACCATCCCCGCTTTCTTGTTGGCGCCGGTATCTCCGGTTTTAATATGGATTGGGGACATGGCAGGATGTACGGCCCAACTCTATGGGCTGATTGGAACCCGCCATTTATGCCCGGGTTTCTGAGCGGGCTCAGCGTCGAATTAGAGGCTCGTGATATTAGCTGGCATCGCAACTCCACGCAGCCGTCGGATTTTCGGACAGATACGCTTGGCGGCGGGCTGCTCTATCACCACCGTCTGCCCTATCTCCGCAGAATTCACGCCTTGCAGCCCTTTGTGAAGGCGGAGTGGCTGTACGGCAGCATCGACCATCACGCAGGCGTGCAACTCAATCCGGTAGACCCGAACGCTCCTATATCGCGGACTTTTAATCACGAGACCCGTACTGTAACAGAGCTGGGTGGCGGCTTTGACTATCATCTACCGGCTCACCTGACCGCTCGCGCGGAGTATGACTATCAGTTCTGGCCTGACTTTCTCGGGAGGAGTGGCAAGGAACTGAATCCCGCAGGTGTGACTCTTGGCGTGCTTTATTCGTTCGGTGGCCGTTCGCGCTTCTAGGCGGAATTTTTCAGATTGCTACAGCAGGGTAAAAAGACAATCGGGGAGCAGGCTTGAGCCTGCTCCCCGATTGTCTTTGGGTGCGGATGTTTAGCCGCGCTGCTTTTTGTAGAGGTTGATGAGGGTGTTGGTGGAGCTGTCGTGCGTGGTGACGTCGCCTGCGGCTTCCAGCTCGGCACCGATCTTCTTTGCCAGAACCTTGCCGAGTTCTACGCCCCACTGGTCGAAGGAGTTGATCTGCCAGATGGCGCCCTGCGTGAAGACCGAGTGCTCGTAGAGGGCGATCAGCTTGCCGAGCGCCTCTGGTGTGAGCTTTTCTACGAGGATGGTGTTGGACGGGCGGTTGCCTTCAAAGACCTTGTGCGGCACGAGCTCTGCGGGCACGCCTTCTGCTTTGACTTCTTCGGCGGTTTTGCCGAATGCGAGGGCTTCGGCTTGCGCGAAGACGTTGGCCATGAGCAGGTCGTGGTGCTCGCCTAGCTTGTTCAGCGTCTTGGAGAAGCCGATGAAGTCGCTGGGGATGAGGTGCGTTCCCTGGTGGATGAGCTGGTAGAAGGAGTGCTGTCCGTTGGTGCCGGGCTCGCCCCAGAAGATGGGGCCGGTCTCGTAGTCTACTTCCTCGCCGGAGAGGGTGACGTGCTTTCCGTTGCTCTCCATGGTGAGCTGCTGCAGGTAGGCAGGGAAGCGCTTCAGGTACTGGTCGTAGGGGAGGACGGCTACGGTCTGCGCGTCGAAGAAGTCGGCGTACCAGACGGTCAGGAGGCCGAGGAGGACGGGCAGGTTCTTCTCAAATGGAGTGGTGCGGAAGTGCTCGTCGATGGTGTGGAAGCCGGCGAGCAGCTTGCGGAAGTTGTCCGGGCCAACGGCCAGCATGGTGGAGAGACCGATGGCGGAGTCCATGGAGTAGCGACCGCCGACCCAGTCCCAGAAACCGAACATGTTGGCGGTGTCGATGCCGAACTTGGTGACTTCGGCGGCGTTGGTGGAGACCGCTACGAAGTGCTTCGCGATGGCTGCGTGGTGCTCCAGCTTCTGGAGAGCCCATGTGCGCGCGGTGTGCGCGTTGGTCATGGTCTCAAGCGTGGTGAAGGTCTTAGACGAGATGATGAAGAGGGTTTCTTCGGGGTCGAGGTCGTGGGTGGCTTCGGCGAAGTCCGTGCCGTCGATGTTGGAGACGAAGCGGAAGTTCAGGTCGCGCTGGCTGTAGTGGCGCAGTGCCTCGTAAGCCATAACCGGGCCGAGGTCGGAACCGCCGATGCCGATGTTGACGATGTTCTTGATGGACTTGCCGGTGTAGCCCTTCCACTCGCCGCTGCGCACGCTGTTGGCGAAGGCGGAGAGGCGGTCGAGGACTTCATGCACGGCGGGAACTACGTCTTCGCCATCCACGAGGATTTTTTCGCCCTTGGGTGCGCGAAGGGCTACGTGCAGGACGGCGCGCTTTTCGGTGGAGTTGATCTTTTCGCCCGAGAACATGGCGTCGATGCGGGCCTTGAGGCCGCTCTCTTCTGCCAACTGGAGAAGGAGCTTCAGCGTTTCTTCGGTGATGCGGTTCTTGGAGTAGTCGAGATAGATGCCTTCGGCCTCGACGGCGAACTTGGTTCCGCGTGCGGGGTCGGCCTTGAAGAGGTCGCGCAGATGCTCGTTGCGGAATTTCTCGTAGTGGGCGGTAAGTGCCTTCCAGGCTGGGAGTTGGGTCAGTGGTGTCTGGGTAGTGGCGGGAGAAGTGCTCATATGGGGATGCCTCAACCTTTCAGAAATATGCTAACGCATGAGCCTAATGCGTTTTGATTGATTTGGGATGAATGACCGTGATGTAGACTGGTCGCCGTTTGGGAGGGGAGAGCATGTGCGCTTTTGAAAAATCCGCTCGTATTACGCCGTTTCTCTGGTTTGATAGCAATGCCGAGGAGGCGGTTGCGTTTTATCTGTCTGTTTTCAAGGACTCGCGGCGCATTGCCGAGTTGCGCAGCCCGGTGGATGTGCCCGGTCCCAAGGGAAGCATCGTTACGATTGATTTTGAGCTGAATGGGCAATACTTTACGGCTCTGAATGGCGGGCCGCACCATAAATTTTCTGACGCTATTTCGCTGGTTGTGCGGTGCTCCTCGCAGGAGGAGATTGATTATTACTGGTCGCGGCTTGTTGAGGGCGGCGGCGAGGTTGCCTGTGGATGGCTGCATGACAAGTTCGGCGTGGCATGGCAGATTGTTCCTGAAAATATTGGGGAACTGATTCGAGACCCTAAGGCGTTTCAGGCGATGATGCAGATGAAGAAGCTGGATATTGCCGCGTTGAAGAGTGCTGCGCAGGCTTAATAAGCTGGCGGGACGCAGCGCTGGGTGGAGACCGGCTGCGCGAAGGAACGCGTGACGTGGAGGCGGTCCATGACTACGTAGCGGACGCGTATGCCGTCGATGCTCTGCTGCAACTGGGCGGGCAGGTGGCTTTTATCGATATAGACCACCAGGGCTGCTTCGCGGGGATTGTCGAGGCTTTGGCCGACGCCTACGCCGAAGATTGCCGGGGTCTTTTCCATGAGGCTGTGCGCTGTTTGCTGCTTTACTTCCAGGGCACGTGATAAGGCTGCGGTGGTTAGTGTTTCGGAAGCCTTATTGACCGTGGGCGCGCTGCCCGTGGCTACGGCTCGCGCTGTTGTGGGGATTATGACTGTTCGCACGCCGCCGATGGTGGCCGGGATGTTGGGTATTGCCGCTTCTTCCACGTAGACGATTACCGCGGCTTCGCCAGCGTGGTCACTGCTTTTGCCTGCTGCTATGCCGAGTATGCCTTCGCGCGGATTGACCATGGTGCGGGCCAGGGTCAGCGCTTGCTGGGTGCGTGCGGTTTCTACGGTACTGAGAGGCTCGCGCTGCGCGGCGTTGACGGTGCTGTCTCCGAAGCTGAGGCAGCTTACGGCGTGGTCCGAGCCGCCGACGAAGGTGTAGCTTGTGGCTCCGGCGGTGCTTAGTTCATTCAGCACTTCCGGCGCGGGGGTTGCTACGCCCTGCACTACTCCTGCAGAATCCATGCCGCCCGCGAAGAAGAGGCCTACGGGCTCGGCGTTGGTGGCATCGACTACGAGCGCGCCGGAATCGCCTGCGTCGCTAAAGCGGTCGCCGCTTACGGCTAGCTGGTGGGTGAAGAGTTTTGTGAGGTAGTGGCGGGTTTCGGCGCAGTCCTCGAAGTAGTCCACGGCTACGTCGAGGTCGATGGCGGAGACGGCTCCGCAGGTGAGGCCGGTGGTGCGTCCGCTCTTGGCTACCTGCAGGGAGAGGTGCGCTGTTTCTCCCTTGCCGCCGGTGGAAGAGACTCCGGGAGGGGCGCTCATGAGCGTGCCGTCTGATTTGCGTGTGCCGAGTTCGAGGATGGCTCCGGCTCCGTCTACGAGACGGGGGGAACTGACTTGCGCAAGCGCTGCATCGGCGTTGGTTTGCGGATTCTTGAGGGGGAGCCAGCTTGAGAGCGTGGCTACCGGGGTGGTTCCGGGGCCGTTGCCGTTGGGGGTGCAGTTGTTGTCAATGAGGCCGGGCTGCACGATGGCGTCGCCGGAAGAGGCGTGGTCGCTGCGGGCGAGGACGTGATTGTTACTCAGCAGATATTGCTTTCCGGTGGAGTCGGCGACGAGGGCGCCGAGCGTGCCGCCGCAGCAGTCGGCGACGGAGTTTCCGGTGGCGTCGAGGTCGCTGTTGTTGCCGCCGGAGGCGCCGAGGGCCATGGGCATGTTCAGCGGTTCGCGGTGGGAGACCGGGTTGCTGGCTACGCCTGCGGGATTGAGCAGGATGGCCATCTCTGTTGTGGCTTTGCCTGCGTGGGCTACTACGTAGCTGACGGTGGGAGCTTCAATTACTGCCGGGGCGGAGTAGGTTACGGTGCAGGTGGTGAAGGCCGACTGGGTGCGTTCGCAGTCCGCGGGGCTGAGGGTGCCTGCTCCGCCTTGGGCCCCGCTGGGGCTGCCCGAGAGGGCAAAGCGGATGCCGGAATGGCCTCCGGCTTCAGAGAGCTTGCCGGTGAGGGTGACGGTTCCGCCGGGGCCGAGGGTGACGTTTTCCGGGGTGAGGGGTTCGAGGAAGCCGGGCGTGATTGTAATGGTGGTGGTGGCGGTGATGGACGGGGTTTCGACCAGGCGCGCGGTTACGGTGACTTCCGCGTGGTCTGAGGTTAGAAATCCGGGTGGGGTGTAGCGGCCTTCCGCGTCGATGGTCCCGGCTCCGGCCTTGGGGTCTCCACCAGCGACGGTCCACATGATTTTTGCGGGGGAGCCGTCTTCGGTTGCGGCGGAGAAGCGGTAGACGGCGCTGCCGCGTCTATCGGTTGCGTTGCAGCCGGTGCAGTTGGTGTCGATGCTGGCGTCACCGCCGCTCAGCGAGAGTGAGGCGCTGGTGGGCTGCATAGTGCGCGTGGTGCCTGCTCCGCAACCTGCTATCGCTACGGCTGCGCATAGCAGCAGGCCCATGCTGCTGCGGGAGCGCACAGGCCGGAGGAGCGATAGCGATGCTGAGGTGGCCATAGGGGGTTGGACGAGAGGCGAACTCTAGTTTTCTATGCTGGCGCAGGGTTGCGCCAGCATTTTTCGCGTATTTTTACGCTGTTTAATAGTTTAATTCGCCGTTTGGGAACGGTGTGGGTGGGGGATTTGCGGGGAAAACGTTCCTCAGGGGCTAAAGTCCCATAAATTTGGTGTTTTTATGTACGGGCTGAAGCCCGTACCCTTCCAAACAGTTCATGCCCTTTCCAACGATTCATAGCCTTCCAAACTTATTCGCCAGACACTATCGGATTGCCGTAGCCTCCATTGCTTTGGCTATCTCGGCTACACGACGATAGGAATCCAGGCGGGCCTCGTGACTGTAGGTGTCGGTGACTACTATGATTTCGTCCGCTCCGGTGGAGGTAGCCAGCTTTACGAGGCCGGCTTGTACTGTGGCATTGGAACCGATGATTGCCGCATTGAGCTTGCTTTCGACGGCGGCTTTTTCAAGAGCGTTCCACATGCTGTCCATGGAATCTACGGGAGGAAGCAGGTCTACTGGCTGATTGCGGATGAGGCGCAGGAAACGCTGCTGCGGGGTGGTGAACAGCTTTTGTGCTTCCGCATCGGTTTCGGCGGCGATGACTGGTGCGCCGACTATCAGGTAGGGCTCGGAGAGGACTTCGCTTGGCTCGAATTGCTGGTGGTACAAGGCTGAGGCGGCGTGGAGGTATTCCGGCGCGAAGTGCGAGGCGAAGGCGAAGGGCAGGCCGAGGCGCGCTGCTAAATGTGCGCTGAAGAGGCTGGAGCCGAGGAGCGTGATGGGTACGTTGCTGTTCTGGCCGGGGAAGGCTTTTACCAACTGGCCGGGGCGCTCGGGGCCGAGGTAGGCGCGTAGCTCTGCGAGCAGTTCGGGGAAGTCGTCGCCGGTTTGCGTGAGGCTGCGGCGCAGGGCGCGCATGGTCTGGTAGTCGCTGCCGGGGGCGCGGCCTAAGCCGAGGTCGATGCGGCCGGGATAGAGGGCTTCCAGGGTGCCGAACTGCTCGGCGACGACTAGGGGCGCGTGGTTGGGCAGCATGACGCCGCCGGAGCCTACGCGGATGGTTTTGGTTGCTCCGGCGACGTGGCCGATGAGCACGGAGGTGGCGGAGCAGGCGAGGCCGCCGATGGCGTGGTGCTCGGCGAGCCAGAAGCGGGTGTATCCCCACTGCTCGGCGTGCTGCGCGAGGTCTACGCTGCGGGCGATTGCTATACCGGGCTGCTCGCCGGATTTTGTTGCTACAAGGTCGAGGATGGAAACCGCGAGGCCGCTGGAATTATTCGCCATGGTTATTCGATTCATGCGGGGCGGGGTGCGATTCGGGTTCCTGCGAGCTTGAGCCTAGAGTCCACTCAAGGCGTATGCTCATTCCGAGGTTGCTATGGCTCGTCTGATTGCGGTGCAGGGCGACATTACGACGTTTGCGGTGGATGCGATTGTCAATGCCGCGAATGAGTCGCTGCTGGGCGGCGGTGGTGTGGATGGGGCGATTCATCGCGCTGCTGGGCCGGAGCTGCTGGAGGCTTGCCGCAAGCTGCATGGATGTCCTACGGGGTATGCGAAGCGCACGCCGGGGTTTCGGCTGGCGGCGAAGTGGGTTTTTCATACGGTGGGGCCGATATGGCAGGGCGGCAGCTTTCAGGAAGATGAGCTGCTGGCAGGATGCTACCAGCGGTGTCTTGAGCTGGCGCTTGAGGTTGGCGCGAAGTCGATTGCGTTTCCTGCTATCAGTACGGGTGTTTATCGGTTTCCGCATGAGCGGGCGGCGAAGATTGCGATTGCTACGGTGCAATCGCATGTGGAACAGAGTGGCGTGGAGGAGATTTCCTTCGTTTCTTTTAATGGCGAGACGCAGGGTATTTATGAACGGCTTCTGCATGGAGCGCAGACACAACCTGCTTAATCTACACAGAGCACAAATCAGGAGTGCAAATGGAATACGTCAATCTTGGTAAGACGGGGCTTAAGGTTTCCCGCATCTCTCTCGGCTGTATGACTTATGGCGCGCCCGCGGTGGGCGAGCTTACGCCGGGCAGCCAATACTGGGCGCTGAATGAAGAGGATAGCCGTCCTTACTTCAAGCAGGCGCTGGATTTCGGCATCAACTTTTTCGATACGGCGAATGTGTACTCGCGCGGGGCTTCGGAGACGGTTCTTGGAAACTTTCTTCATGACAACGTGCGGCGCGAGTCGGTGGTTGTGGCTACGAAGGTTTTCAATCCCATGCGCGAGGAGCCTAACGGCAAGGGGCTTTCGCGCAAGGCGATTATGTTTGAGCTGGAGCAGAGCTTGAAGCGGCTCAAGACGGATTACATTGACCTTTACCAGATTCACCGCTGGGATTATGAGGCTCCGATTGAGGAGACGCTGGAGGCGCTGCATGATGCGGTGAAGGCGGGCAAGGTGCTCTACATTGGCGCTTCGTCGATGTATGCCTGGCAGTTTGCGAAGTCGCTTTATCTTGCGGACCTGATGGGGTGGACGCGGTTTGTCTCGATGCAAAACCACTACAACCTGCTGTATCGCGAGGAAGAGCGCGAGATGACGGGGCTTTGCCTCGACCAGGGGATTGGGATTATTCCGTGGAGCCCGCTGGCGCGTGGGCGGCTGGCGAGGCCGTGGAAGTCGGAAAATACGAAGCGCTTTGAGACGGATAAGTTCGGCACTTCGATGTATTCCGTGACCGAGGCGAGTGATGAGCAGGTGGTCAATCGGCTGACAGAGGTTGCGGAGAAGCGCGGGGTTCCGCAGGCGCAGGTTGCGCTGGCGTGGCTGCTGGCTAAGCCGGGTGTTACGGCTCCGATTGTGGGAGCCAGCAAGCCGCACCATCTGGTGGATGCGGTGGCTGCTGTTGACTTGAAGCTTACGCCGGAGGAGATCCAATCGCTGGAAGAGCCTTATCAGCCGCATCCGGTGCTTGGGTTTAACTAGCGATAAGCTTCGCGGCGATGTTTTACAGAGGTGACGTAGATCGTGTTGTCTGTGTCATAGAAGCGCAGCCTGTAGTCTCCAACGCGTAGTCGGAACTCGGGCGGCTCGATGTCCTGCAAACGCTTTACGTCACCTTCGCCGGTAGCCGCAAAATGTGCCAGCGCATGCAAAATGCGCAGCGCAGTAGGTTGGTCAATTGCGCGAAGATCTGCTCTGGCGCGCTCTCGCCACGCAATGTTTTTACCCATTATTAGCGGCCCGATTGTGCGGATTTCAGAGTCGCGCCGAATTCGGCAAGAATTTCTTCATGAGAAATGACCTTGCCGCGGGAAATCTCCGCGCGCGCTTCTGCAATATCGCGCTTTTCCGCGTCGCTGACAGGCTCATCGTCAACCGGGGCATTGGCCAAGGCTGCTGAGACCGGATCAAGCATAACCTCAAGCAGGCCGACAACCGCTGAAACCTGTCCCGTGCTCATGCGCTCAATTAACTCATGCGCCAGTTGCTTCGGGTTGGTTGCAGTGGTTGCCATGGCCCAATGATAGCGCGAGCCTCATCTTCACGCCACCGTCATCACCAGCTTGCCGAAGTGGCCGCCGTTTTCCATGCGGGATAGAACTTCTCTTGCGTGCGTCCACGGGAAGTCTTCTCCTACGGGGCGGAGACCGGCGAGGGAGATTGCCTGATTCATCTCGACGAAATCCTGACGCGAGCCGACGTAGATTCCGCGCAGGATGGATTGCTTGTGCAGGATGACCGGGATTGAGATTGGCTCGGTGGGGGTGACTCCGGTGAGCACGCCAACCTGAGAGATGGTTCCGCCCATGCGCACGGCGCGCAGCGAGCGGGGCAGCGTGCCTACGCCGCCGACTTCCACGATTACGTCTACGCCTGCGCCGCCTGTTTCGTCCAAGGCCCAGCGGTCCCATTCGGGGGTTGTCTTGTAGTTCAGGGCGGCGTCGAGGCCCATTTCGCGCACGCGCTCCAGTTTTTCCTCGCTGCCGGAGATGCCCAGCACGCGGGCTCCCATGAGACGGGCGAATTGCAGGGTGAAGAGCGAGACTCCGCCGGTGCCCTGGATCAGGACGGTGCTGCCCGGTTTTACGTCGCCGGCTTTGAGGGCGTTCCATGCGGTGACGGCGGCGCAGGGCAGGGTGGCGGCTTCCTGATAGCTGAGGTGCTCGGGGATGGCCACGAGGCCCTTTTCGTCGAGCACTACGAATTCGGCGAGTGTGCCGTCGATGTCGCCGCCGAGGGCGCCTTTTACTTTTTCCGGGGTGGCGGGGCCGTCGAGCCAGTTCTGCATGAAGATTCCGGCAACGCGGTCGCCGGATTTCCATTGCGAAACGCCTTCGCCGATTGACACGACTTCTCCCGCGCCGTCGGAGCAGGGAATTCGGGGCAGCTTGAGCTTGGGGTTGTAGAGCCCTTTTACCATCATCAAGTCACGGAAATTCAACGAGATGGCGTGAATCTTGACCAGTACCTGTCCCGGACCTGGCTCCGGCTGCGGCCGCTCCGCAAATTCCAACTTCTCAACACCAAACGAACTAATCTGCCAGACCCGCATTTCATCTCCTCAGCATGAAAAACCCATAAAGACTGTCGAATTTAGGCCAAAAGACTGCACCAGGAGTGGTGAAAACCAGATAAAACCCCCGTAGAATGAAGATATGGCCCGTGGTTGGGAAAGTAAATCCGTGGAGGAGCAAATGGCAAGCATGTCGCAGACTGTCCCGATGGTGGGAAACGGTTTCGTAAGCGAAGAAACAAAGCGCGCAATCGAAGCCGAGCGTACTCGCAAGGCACGTCAGGTCCAGGCGCTCACCCTGCAGAAAGAAAACATTCTTTCGCAGCGAACCTCAAACCCCGTGCGCCGACAGGCGCTCGAAGCTGCCTTGGCCCAGATTGAGGCCGAGTTAGCCAAGTTCAACTAGCCCGCCTTTGGCGGGTTTTCTTTTGGGCTGGGACTGGCCGTCCGGGCGATTGTGTCTTTGGTGCAACCAGTCCATGGATGCGCGCCTCATGTCTGTATTTTCCGGACACAGGAATAACGATTCCTTATTCACTCTTTCTGCTAATCAGCAGCGAATTTGCCTGCTGTACGGAAGTTAGCAGCACATCCGCGATATTCACGTGAGCTGGCCGCGTCGCCGACCAGACGATCACTTCGGCTACATCCTCCGGCGTGAGCGCATGCACGCCCTTGTAGACATTTGCCGCCCGTTCCTCGTCGCCGCGAAAACGCACCAGGCTGAAATCTGTCTTCACCATGCCGGGGTCCACGCTCGTCACGCGGATTGGCGTGCCGAGCACGTCCTGCCGCAGGCCGTCGTTAATCGCCCGCTCCGCTGCCTTTGTTGCACAGTACACCGCGCCGCCGGGGTAGGTGAGGTGGCCGGCGGTTGAGCCGAGGTTGATGACGTGGCCGCTGCCGCGCTCGACCATGCCGGGGACTACGGCGCGTGTTACATGCAGCAGGCCCTTCACGTTGGTGTCGATCATCTCATCCCAGTCGGCAACCTTGCCCTCGTAGACTTTTTCCAGTCCGCGGCTGAGGCCGGCGTTGTTGACGAGGACTTCAATTGGCTGCCACTCTTCGGGCAGTTGCGCGATGGTAGATGCAACGGCGGCGTTGTCGCGGACATCGAGAGCGATGCTGTGCACGTCTGCCGAGCCGCGTTTGGTGGCTTCGGCGGCGACTTCCGCGAGCTTTTCCACGCGCCGGGCTGCGAGTAGAAGTTTTGCTCCTTCTGCGGCAAACGCCAAGGCCGTAGCCGCGCCGATTCCGGCGCTGGCTCCTGTGATGAAGACAACTTTCCCTTTGAGGCTCATGCCTTCCATCCTACCCAAGATTTTTGCGGCTGCGTTTTTGTGCCATGCGGTATTGGCCTACGGCCCAGTCGGTATCGGCGAGTCCGCCGGCGATGGCTTCGTCAAATATCTGGGCCATGTCGTCGGCGAGGCTTAGCTTTGTGTCGTGCGCAGCGGCTGCGGCGCGGAAGAGGCCCAGGTCTTTTTTGCCCAGCGCTACGGTTGCTCCGGCTTGCTCAGGCGGGTTGAGCATGATTCCCGCATAGTTTGCATAGAACGGCGACTGGAAGAGTGCGGAGTTGATAGCTTCAAAGAAGGCTGCAGGGTCGATTCCCTGAGATTCTGCGAAGACGAAACCTTCGGCTAACGAGCAATTCATTGCGCAGATGAGGAAGTTTCCGCCGAGCTTGATGGCATGCGCTTGTGGAGGATGATTGCCTGCGATGGAGAATCCGCGGGAGAGCGGCGCGAGGATTGGCTTGGCGCGTTCGATGGCTTCGTCGGCTCCGGCGAGTACGATCCACAGCTTTCCGGCTTCGGCGACAAACGGCCTGCCGAAGACTGGAGCCGCCACAAACCCTATTCCGCGCCGCTTATGTTCCTCGGTCAGGCGCTCGGAGAGCTTTACGCTGATGGTGCCGCACGCGATATGAAGTCCGCCCGGCTCCAGGGCATCCATCAAACCATTCGGTCCAAAGAGCACCTCTTCATACGCCGCATCGTCAAACAGCATCGTGATTACGGCATCTGCTCCAAGCTCGGCTTCGGCTGGCGTTCCTGCAACAATTGCGCCCTCCCGCGCCAGCGGCGTTGTGCGGCCTTCCGTACGGTTCCAAACCGCTACCTCATGCCCTGCGTCAATCAGACGCTTTGCCATGTGCGAACCCATGCTGCCCAGACCCAGAAAGCCTATCTTCATTGCTGTCCTCCAGCTCGTTTGTGCGTACTCGAAAGAAATGCATCCATTAAACTGTTGATTCGATGCTGCGAACGATACAAGCGACGCGTTATGTGCTGCCTTTGCGCGAAGGCGGCTCGCTGCCCGCCATTGTAGAGGCGGACGATCTGGGGATGTACGTGGTGAAGTTTCGCGGCGCGGGGCAGGGGATTCGCTCGCTGATTGCGGAGTTGATTGCTGGCGAGATGGGGCGCGTGCTTGGGCTGCGGGTTCCGGAGATTGTGTTTGCGGAGATTTCGGCGGCGCTTGGGCGCAATGAGCCTGATTATGAGATTCGCCAGTTGCTGAAGGCGAGTGTGGGGCTGAATCTTGCGCTGGATTATTTGCCCGGCTCCATGATGTTTGATCCGGCGGCGCGGGATACGGCTTCAGCAGAAGAGGCTTCGATGCTGGTGTGGCTGGATGCGTTTACGCAGAACGTGGACCGCACGGCGCGGAATGCCAACCTGCTGGTATGGCATCACAAGCTTTATCCGATTGACCACGGGGCGGCGCTGTTTTTTCATCACGACTGGGACAATATGAAGAGCAAGATTGAGTCGCCGTTTGCGCAGATTGAGCAGCATGTTTTGTTGCCGTGGGCTGGGGAGATTGAGAAGGCGGGAGAGGTTGCTCGCGGGAAGTTGACGGCGGATGTGCTGGCAGCGATTTTGAATGAGGTTCCGGATGAGTGGCTGGAGGCTACTCCGGGAGCGACGGCGGCGGAGCGGCGCGCGGCGTATCTGGATTTCTTTGTGCGGCGACTTGCATCTGCGCAGATTTTTGAACAGGAGGCGATCCGTGCCCGCAGCCGCATCCTTTGATTACGCGCTGCTGCGCGTGGTGCCTCGCGTTGAGCGGCAGGAGTTCATCAACGCCGGCGTTGTTGTGTTTTGCCTGGAGAAGCGCTACCTTGCGGCGCGGATTCATCTTGATGCGGAGCGGTTGAAGGCGCTTTGGCCGGATGCGGATGCTACGCTCGTGCGGAAGCATCTGGAAGCAGTGGAGCGGATTTGCGCGGGGGATGCGGATGCGGGGCCGATTGCGGCGCTTTCGTTGCGCGAGCGGTTCCATTGGATTGTTTCGCCGCGCAGCACGATGATTCAGCCTTCGCCAGTGCATACGGGGGTTTGCGATAGCGCGGAGGGGATGTCTGCGGAGATTCTGGACAGGTTGGAAAAGCAGTTTTTGCTTTCGTAAAAAGGAAGAGGCCGAGGATTCATCCTCGGCCTCTTCCTTTTTTGTTTTTTATTCTGCGGTTGCGCTTACTTCGTGCAGCCAGCCGGGGGCTTTGAGAAGTTCGCGCGGGCGGGAGCCGTCGGCGGGGCCCACCAGGCCGTCGCGCTCCATCATGTCGATGAGATGCGCGGCGCGGCCATAGCCGATGCGAAGACGGCGCTGCAGGAGCGAAGTGGAAGCCTTACCGAATTCGAAGACGAGGCGTACTGCGTCGTCGAACATGGGGTCGTTGTCTTCTTCGCTGTCGCTGCCGCCTTCCATTGTTGCGCGTTCGTCCTTCGGAGATTCGAGGAAGCCTTCGGCGTATTCTGCTGTGCCCTGGTCCTTCCAGAAGTTGACGACTGCGGCGGTTTCCTTCTCGCTGACATAGGGGGCGTGCAGGCGCATGAGGCGGCTGGTGCCGGGCGGCAGGAAGAGCATGTCGCCGCGGCCTAGCAGGGCTTCTGCGCCGTTGGTATCGATGATGGTGCGCGAGTCTACCTTGGTGGAGAGGCGGAAGCTGATGCGCGTGGGCACGTTGGCTTTGATGAGGCCGGTGATGACGTCCACGCTGGGGCGCTGCGTTGCGAGTACGAGGTGGATTCCGACGGCGCGGGCCATCTGTGCCAGACGCGTGATGGATTCTTCCACGTTGGCGCGGTCGAGCATCATGAGGTCGGCGAGCTCGTCGATGACGATGACGATGTAGGGGAGAGGACCTTCGTCCTCGCCGTTTTCATCTTCAAAGAGCGACGGCGTGGAGCCTTCTTCGTAGAGCTTGTTGTACTGGTCGATGTTGCGGACGCTGCGCGAAGCGAGGAGCTTGAGCCGGCGCTCCATCTCGCGAACGGCGTTGCGGAGGGCGTTGGCCGCTAGCTTGGGCTCGGTGATGATAGGCGTGAAGAGGTGCGGCACGCCTTCATACATGCCGAGTTCGACGCGCTTGGGGTCAACGAGAATGAGGCGAACCTGCTGCGGCGTGGTGCGGAAGAGCAGGCTCATAATCATGGCGTTGATGGCCACGGATTTACCGGAGCCTGTGGAGCCTGCAATCAGTACGTGCGGCATGGAGGCCAGGTCAGCGGTGACGATGCGGCCATTGATGTCCTTGCCCATTGCCAGCGAGAGGCGCGACTTGGCCTTGGCGAAGGTTTCGGATTCGAGCACGTCGCGGAGGTGGATGGTTTCGCGCTCGTGGTTGGGAACCTGGATGCCGACGGTGCTTTTTCCGGCCATGCGCTCGATGAGGATGCTTTCGGCACGCATGGCGAGGCAGAGGTCATCGGCGAGGCCGGTGACACGGCTGTATTTCACGCCAGCTTCGGGTTTGAACTCGTAGGTGGTGACCATGGGGCCGGGGTTGATTTGCACAACCTGGCCGCGCACGTCGAACTCGGCGCATTTTTCTACGAGGATTTGCGCTTCTTCGCGGAGCTCGCTTTCGCGGATGACTTGCGGGCCGCTGCCCGCGTTGAGCAGGGTGCTGGGTGGCAGCTTGAAGCCGCTTTCCCTTACCTGCTTGACCACGCGAGTGGGCTCGTGGATGTCGGCGCGTTCGTGGATTTCCAAGGTCTGCGCGATGGGCTCTGATTTTGGCTGCGGTGCGATGGGTTCCGCAGGGCGGATTGCCTGCACGGGCTGCGGGGCCGGGATTGGTGCTTCTTCCACAAAGCGCTGCGAGACCGGAATGTCCGGCATGGGCTCTGCGATGGGGCGCTCGATTCGCTCGACTGGCTGTGCGGCTTGCGATGGTTCCGGAGCATAGCGCTGCGCGACCGGGATGGTGGCTGCCGGCTCGGGCTGTCTTGCGGGTTGTGCTTCTGCAAAGGCTGCGGCGGCAGCGGAGACGGGAGCGGCGGCTTCCGTGGTGCGCTCCCAGATGCTGGCGCGGCGTGCTACGGGAGTTGGAGCTGGAACGGGCTCGGCATAGGCTGGTGCGGCTTCGGCAACTTCTGCGGGGCGCTGGCGCTGGTAGGCGGGGATTTCCTGTACCGGGTCCACTTCCTGACGGCGGCGTCCGAAGAGCGCGGCCAGCTTGCTGGGGGCACGCATAGCGGGGGCGTCTTCTTCGCCGTCGGCGTTGCCGGTGTAGAAGCGCTGCGAGGGGCCGGGGTTTTCCTGCTCTTCCTTGAGAGAGTTGCGCTCGGCGCGCATTTCGGCGCGCTCTTCACGCCAGTTGTGCCAGCGGTCGCTGAGAGCCTGCATGCCGCCCCAGCGGGCTTCGAGAATCTCCATGATTTCGCGGAAGGAGATGGCTAGTGCGAAGTACGAGCCTGCGAGCGCCAGCACGGCGGCTACAATCCATGCGCCTTGCACGTTGAGCCAGCCCACCAGTATGGGAGCGACGAGACGCCCGAGCACGCCTTCTACGGGGATGGCGTGCATCCAGCGCCAGTGCCACGGCAGCAGGCCGAAGACGGTGGGCAGGAAGACAACTGCGAAGAGGCAGCCGAGGGCGCGCAGCCAGACCGCGCCGGACCAGCGCGAGCGCATCCAGCCCCAGGATACGGCGCCCATCCAGATGGGGATAAAGAAGGAGGTGAAGCCGAGCGTCTGCAGGAAGAGGTCACTCGTGGACGCGCCGAAGGGTCCGACCCAGTTCTTGACCAACGCGTGCGTGCCGGGGTCTATCGAGGTATTGAGCGAGGGGTCAGCCGTGTGGTACGTGGCCAGCGCAAGAAGAAGGAGAATCGCGGCAAGGGCCAGCACAATGCCCAGAAACATGTTGACCGGGCGGCTGCGCGTGGGCGCAAGGGCTATCTGGATGGGCTTAATCATTGAGGGACCGTCTCCATCCCCGGCACGCTCGCCGCAAACCTAGTTGTTGCGCATCGAGCACCAGGAGCGGAGGCGAGAATCCCAGAGCAGATTTGATTATCGATGGTGGGGAAGGGGAACCGGGTGGCAAAACCGGGCAGGGGAACCATGATGGGTACGGCAGCATTGCATGCAGCCACTGCGGTTTTCAGCCGCCACGGGGACTTTGTGGCGCTCCCGATGGTCGGGGAGTGGATTTGTGTCGGCGGCGAAAAGCAACCGCAGATCCTTCACTCCGCCTACCCCACGCACGATAAAACTGTGCGCGGGGTAGGCGCTTCGTTCCGGATGACAAGCTCTATTTCTGTGATGAGGTAGGTGTGAGTTTCAGGGCATAGGCATACTGGCACGTCGCACTTGCGGGCAGTGTTACCGTCAGCGCGTTTGCATCCTGTGTCCACTGGACTTTTTCGGTTGAGCCTAAGAGCTCGATGTTGCCGATGGGATAGTGGGCGAGTGAATGGATTGCGGCTTTTCCGCCCTTCGGGCAAGTCATTCCGATTGCGTATACCGTTGTGCCCTTCGAGGTGAAGCGGAAGTCTTCCGCGGTATAGCCCTTGGTGGCGGTGTCGGTAAAGGTGCCGGCCTTGATCTGCGTGGGGCCTTCGCCGTACGTTACCCACGGGGTGCTGGAGTAGATGGCTTCGCCGTTGACTTTGAGCCATGCTCCGATGGCGCGGAGGGTGGTTTCGGCTTCGGGGGGAATGGTGCCGTCGGCCTTGGGGCCGATGTTCAGCAGGAGACTGCCGTTTTTGCTGACTATGTCGGCGAGCTGGTGAATGATTTCTTCGGGCGTTTTGTAGGTGTCGTGCTCGATGTAGCCCCAGCTTTTGTCGGAGATGGAGGTGTCGGTCTGCCAGTGATCCTTGAGGATGTGGTCCTGCGCTCCGCGCTCGAAGTCGCGAGCGCCGGCCTTGAAGGGCAGGTCGTCGATTTTGATGTCGATGACGGCGGGGAAGCTTTTTGCAGCGGCGTAGTTGTAATAGAAGGATGTGAACTCGGTCATGACATGGCGGTAACCGGGCTGCCCGGCCCACCAGTCGAAGTAGAAGACTTCGGGGTGATACTTCTGCACGAGTTCCGAGGCGCGGGCCAGCCAGTCGCGGGCGAACTCGGGGCTGACGTAGGTGAAGTCCTGCTGCATGAAGTCGGAGTCGCCGCCGTCGATGCGCTCATGCGCGGGGCCGTAGAGCGAGGCGTACTTGGGGTCGTTGACGTCGGAGCGGTAGGTGCGGCCACCGTCGAAGAACCAGTCGTGCTCGGCGCGGTGATAACTGAGGCCGAAGTGCAGGCCCTGGGCACGGATGGCGGTGGCTAGCTCGTTGAGGGTGTCGCGCTTGGGGCCCATCTTAACGACAGTCCAGTCGGAGAGTGCGGAGTCATACATGGCGAAGCCGTCGTGGTGCTCGGCGACGGGGATGACGTATTGCGCGCCGGATTCTTTGAAGAGTGCGGCCCAGGTGTTGGCGTTGAAGTTTTCGGCTTTGAACTGCGGGATGAAGTCCTTGTAGCCACGTGCGCCGTCAGGACTGGCGAAGCGGGTTTGGAAATCCTTGTATGCGCCTTCGTCGCTCTGGTACATGTTGCGCGGGTACCACTCGTTTTCCGCGGCGGGCACGGAGTAGACGCCCCAGTGAATGAAGATGCCGAATTTGGCGTCCTTGTACCACTGCGGCTGCTGGTAGTGGCGCATAATCTGCGGCCAGTCGGCGTGGTAGGGGCCTTG
The DNA here is from genome assembly GCF_059115385.1 of Occallatibacter sp. FHG110214_02. Taxonomy (NCBI): domain Bacteria; kingdom Pseudomonadati; phylum Acidobacteriota; class Terriglobia; order Terriglobales; family Acidobacteriaceae; genus Occallatibacter; species Occallatibacter sp. FHG110214_02. The sequence continues at coordinate 120,297 of NZ_JBZYWK010000011.1, forward strand.
TTCGGCGATGCGGTCAGTGTCGGCGAGGACCTTGGCGCGGGCTGCGTCGTACTTGGAGACGGACTGCTGCCACTCGTGCTCGATTTCGGCGGCGGATTTGGTGTCGCGGGTGGGGGCTAGCGGGTCATTTGCTTGCGCGAGAGAAAGAGACGCGGCGGCGCAGAGAGCCAAGGGAGCGAGACGCAGCAGGTTTGCCATAGAGACGCATCGTAAATTGCAGATGCGCGGCGTGTAAACGGTTGCGGCGTTAGTTGCCGCCGCCGATGAGCATGACTCCGCTTGGCTTGACGCGGCAGGAGTCAGGAGCGGCTACGTTCCAGACGCTGCCGTCGTCATAGGTGATGGCGTTGAGGCGAATGAAGCTGAGAGCGGAGAAACCGGGGAGGTCGAACTCGGTGCTGTCCTCGCTGGAGCCATCTGTTTCAAAGCGGATGGTGAGGGTTCGATTGAGATAGTTGGCGGTGGGGAGCGAGTCGCCGGGGCGCACAGGCCGGTCAATGCCTGTCTGGAGTGGAGCAGCCCATTTGCGGGCGGAGTAGCCGTAGGCGGTGATGTTGGCGTAGGTGATGTGTTTGCCGCCGGGAGCGCGCAGGGTGATGGTGGGCGTCATTCCGGGATCAGGGTTTTTGCCGCCTCTGTTGGCGCGCTCGATGTGCAGGCCGCCGCCCTGACGGGCTTCCATGGAGATGGGGCATGTTGAAAGCCGCGCTGTAAGTGCTTTCTGCATTTGCTGGAGGCGTTCCTGCACCTGCTCCTGCGTAAGCTTTGGCTGTTGGGGACCGCTGCCGGGTTGTTCCGTTCCGGCAACGCCGAAGCTGGGGCTCGGTGTGCGCGTGTATTGCGCTGCTGCTGGAAGTGCAATGGAGAGAGCTGCAAGCAAAAACGCGGCGGATTTCATGACGGGCCTCCTTGGCTTGGAGAGCGGAAATCGGCTTACGGAACCACGATACGCCGGGCGGGAAGGCGAAGCAAATTCCTCTTTGCTTGCAGGAACGCTATTTGCCGCCGGTGTAGAACTCGTAGGTGGCGGTGTAGGGCTTGCTTAGCTCGCCGGTGGTGCAGGCTTCTTTGGGCGCGGCTCCGCCTTGCGTTTCTACGCGGCGAATGTAAGTGACGTTGGCCAGCGTTCCGGTGGTGGAAACGGCTTGCACCAGCAGCCAGGGGACGGAGGTTCCGTCGGGCGCGGGCTGGTTGGCGATGGCTTTGCCTCTGACTTCCCCGCCATTGTCGAGATGCCATGTTGGTCCGGCGAAATGGTGGCCGATTACGTTGCCCTGCGCGTCGAGCAGCCTGGCGTCGGGGGCCTTCAGCTTCCAGTGGCCATCAGTGCAGGTGTAAATCTGCAAGCCGTCTCCCTTGGCTTTGAGCAGGAGGCTTGTTCCCGCAGGAGCGTCAACGGAGGCGGGGGACTGGGCGCAGATAAACCCGGCGGAGATCAGGAGAGCAGCAGCAACGAGTGTCGTTTTCATGAGCGCTTTCAGAAACAGGGGATGGTGCAAACCACGCACGCCATATCAGACACCATTATCGAGCGTCCGGCGTGGAAAGGCTGGCTTCTCTCTTGTAATTTCTTTGTCTCTCAGTAACTTGCTCCCCACCAGCGGGAGGGCCACGGAAGCTGCGTGGCACGCAAAGCGCGCAGTCCGCCCGGCGCGGAGCAGTGTGGTACCGTTGGGATACGGCGTTTGCTTTGTTGGACGAGGCAGATAGGCCGTTGTTTACGCATGCCTCAACAGCCGGAAGTAACGACGATAGGGCCGGATACCGGAGTAGCTCCCATTGTGGAGACAATTTCGGCACCCCCGATGACGGCGAAGCCGGCGACAGGCGCGGCTAAAGGGGATGCTTCAGGCTCAGGACATGGGCAGCAGCGGATTCCGCGCTGGCTGGAGCGCAGCGAGCTTTTTCTGCGTGTGCTGATTCGGATGTACATCGGGATTGCGGTCTGCTGCGCGCCGTGGACGCCCTTTTTCTGGGATCACAACCCACTTTTTGCGCAGTTTCCTACGCTGTCTATTTATGCGGCGAATGGGGCTGTGCGCGGAATCATCTCCGGGCTGGGACTGCTGAATTTGTGGATTGCGTTTCGAGATGCCGTTCGGCATCGGGATGAATAAATGACGGAAAAGCAGGGTACAGGAAAGGCCGCTGATGCGGCTTCGGTAGAGGCTACGCCGCCAAGGCTGGAATCGGCGCCGCTGGCATATGAGAATCCCAACTTTCTGCATGGGCCGGATGGGCGGCTGATGCGCATCCTGGCGGAGTACCAGGAGCCGCTGGCGCGCTTTCGGCATGAGCGGATTCAGGACACGGTGGTTTTCTTCGGCTCGGCGCGGTTTGGGTCCGGCGGCAAGATTGACAGGTATTACGAGGATGCTCGGAAGCTGGCTTATCTGCTGACGGATTGGGCGAAGGGAATTCCTTCCAAGCGGCACCGCTTTGTGGTCACCTCCGGCGGTGGGCCGGGAATTATGGAAGCCGCTAATCGCGGGGCGTATGAGGCGGGCGGCAAGACGATTGGGCTGAATATCAAGCTGCCGTTTGAGCAGTATCCGAACCCCTACATCACGCCGGAGCTGAACTTCGAGTTTCACTACTTCTTTATGCGCAAGCTTTGGTTTGCGTACCTGGCGAAGGCGCTGGTGGTTTTTCCGGGTGGCTTTGGGACCATGGATGAGATGTTCGAGATTCTGACGCTGGCGCAGACGCATAAGCTGGCCAAGGAGCTTACGGTTGTCATTTATGGCTCGGAGTATTGGAAGAAGGTTCTGAATATCCAGGCTTTTGTGGATGAGGGTGCGATTTCTCCCAACGATGTGAACCTGTTTCAGTATGCCGATACGCCGGAAGATGCTTTTGCGATGCTCAGGAAGGGGCTGGAAGAGCTGCATCTGAAGCCGGAGGCCGCATCAGGCAAAGTGCCGGATTTGCCGGTGCCGGAGTTGGGCAAGGGCATGACGGTGGAAGATTTGCTGGGGCCGGATGTGGCGAAGACACGGAATTAACGGAACTGAGGTAAATAAAAACAGCCGGGCAAGCCCGGCTGTTTTTATTTTGGAAGCGAAAAGTGCTTACGCCTTGGCGAGAACCAGGGCCTTGAGGCGCGCGTTGAGGCGGCTCTTGTAGCGCGAAACGGTGTTGTCGTGGAAGATGCCCTTCTGGACGCTCTTGTCGAGAACCGAGACGGTCTCGCGGTACTGCGCCTGTGCTGCGGGCACATCGCCCTTGGCCAGAGCTTCGCGGAGGGTGCGCAGGCTGGTGCGCACGCGGCTGCGGTTGGCGCGGTTCACGGCGGTCTTCTTCTCGGTCTGACGGGCGCGCTTGAGCGACGAAACGTGATTTGCCATTACCTAAATCCTTGAAAAATCGCCTCGGCTAAGTGCCGCAGGTCGAAAGAGATGATGCGGAATGAGAATGCAGGTCGGAATGCTGACTTGTCCGCACCTCTCGCAATTACTTAGTCTAGGGGAAATTGGGGTTTTGGTCAATCTGTTTCTGACCTGCGCAAGCTGGATCTGGCCCGGATAGTGATGAGGATGGGGCTAACCTGAAGTATCGGGAGGGCGGCATGAATCGGCGCGAGTTTGGGGCGTTGCTGGCGATGACGGGAGTGGGCGTGAAGGCGAATGCGCTGGCGGGAACGGCGGAACCCGAGACGCTGCAGTTGAAGCGTAATGGATGGATGCCGAATAACGAGCAGTTTCCGGTGCTGGTGTATCGCGGAGCTTTTCAGCCGAGCGGGGATATGGCTTCGGCAATGGAGTCGGTCTTTGAGCGGAACGGCTGGCCGCCGCAGTGGCGCAATGGCGTTTATAACTTTCACCACTACCACTCGACGGCGCATGAGGTGTTGGGATTCGCGGGCGGCTGGGGCAGAATCATGCTCGGCGGTGAAGGCGGGCATGAGGTGACGGTGCGGGCTGGGGATGTGGCTGTGCTGCCGACGGGGACGGGGCATTGCCGCATCGAGGTGAGCGGGGATTTTCTGGTGATAGGCGCGTATCCGCTGGGGGAGACCTGGGACATCTGCCGGGAGGCTCCCGATGCAGCCGCGATTGAACGTATGAAGCGGGTGGCTTTTCCGGCGTCGGACCCGGTGCATGGAGCGGCGGGGCCGCTGGTGCGGTGGTGGCGGAAGGCTTGAGACGGACGTAGGCAAGGCGATCGAAAGTTGCCGGTATCTTTCGAGTCACTTTTTCATCAAAAAAATGTGCAGGGGTGGATTGACGGATTTCTCCGCCGGCGCTACTCTCAGCGCAGATACCGATTGGTCACCTATACCAAATCGCGGTTTAGCAAGGCGGCCCGCCAGAGGACAGGCAAAGGGCAACCCGGCGCTAACCGTTTCCGTACGCTCTCCCACTTTGGATTGCACGCTGTTTGCTGCGCTGCTGTGAAAATCGGCAGTGGCGGCGCTGTTGCCCTTGTGTTCTCTCCTGATCTTGCCGATAGCTTCTGCAAGGAAGCTGCGGCGTCGTGCGGCATTCGCCGCGCATCGACCCACCACCCTGGAGGCTATCGAAACCATTGAAACTCGCCCTGGAGATCACGCCGAACCTTGAGCCCCTGTTTGGGACTCGCGATGAAAACCTGAGACTGATGGAAGACAAGCTTGGTGTGCGGATTGATTTGCGGTCCGACGCCGTCCACGTGCAGGGACCAGAGGAAAGCGTGAACCGGGTTCGCGGGATTTTTGCGGACTTCGAGGCTCTGCGCAAGCAAGGGATTCATCCCCATAACGGCGAACTGAACGGGATGCTTCGCATGGTGGTTGCCGACCCGGCGACGACATTGAAGTCGCTAGCGGACAGCGGCAAGCAGCGGTCAACAGGCGTGAAGCGCATGGTGCAGCCGCGCTCCATCAATCAACGGAAGTATGTCGAGGCGATTGAGGCCAACGACATGACTTTCGGCGTAGGCCCGGCGGGTACGGGCAAGACGTATCTTGCCGTGGCGATGGCCGTGGCGGCGATGAACGCGAAGAAGGTCAGCCGGATTATTCTTGTGCGCCCGGCTGTGGAAGCGGGCGAGAAGCTTGGTTTCCTGCCCGGCAGCTTGCAGGAAAAGGTGGACCCGTATCTCCGTCCTCTTTATGACGCGCTCTACGACTTGCTGGAGCCGGAGCGCGTGGACAAGATGCTTGAGAAGAACGTGATTGAAGTTGCGCCGCTGGCCTTTATGCGTGGACGCACGCTCAATGACGCCTTCATCATCATGGACGAGGCGCAGAACACCACGACCGAGCAGATGAAGATGTTCCTGACGCGTCTTGGCAACAACTCGAAGGCCGTCATTACGGGCGACATCACGCAGATTGACTTGCCGAATCCGCGCAAGAGTGGCCTGGTGGATGCGATCAACGTTCTTGATGGCGTGGAGGGCATTGCCTTCTGCCACTTTGAAGCCGGGGACGTTGTTCGCCATGCGCTGGTGCAACGCATCGTCCACGCTTATGACGCGGTGAAGTCGCAGCAGCAGGAACTTCCGCTTTCGATTGGCGAAGCCATTGATGTGGATGGCCGTCCGATGCCGGTTGCAGCGCCCAAGCCGCAGTAATTTTGCGGTTTGCGTAGAATAGGAAGTGAGCCGGGCGGTTTGTACGCCGCCCGGACCACGATGATCCTTTTTGACACAGACCAAAGTTCGGACTCTCTACCAGACAGGCAGTTGCCTCGTAAGGAACGCGTTCCCTCCGCGCGCACGTTGTCGCGTTTTCTTCGCGAAGCGCAGGGGGCGGTGAAGCTGCGCGGCCAGGTGACGGTGCTGCTTACTTCTGATGAAGCAATCAAGCAGTTGAACAAGCAGTTCCGCAAGAAGAACAAGGCAACGGATGTACTGTCTTTTCCGGCGCACGAGATGGCTGCGGGAGTTGCGGGTGACCTGGCTATCAGCACGGAAACTGCGCTCAAGCAGGCGCGCGAGCAGGGCCACACGCTTTCTACGGAGATTAAGGTTTTGATACTGCACGGTCTGCTGCACCTGGCGGGGTACGATCACGAAATCGACAACGGTGAAATGGCGCGCAAGGAACGTCTGCTGCGCGGAAGGCTGGGATTGCCGCAAGGGTTGATTGAGCGCGTGAGTAAGGGAGCGCGGGCATGAGTAACCTTGCGATTGTTGCCGTGGTGATTCTTGCGCTTGCGTTCATGCTGGCTTCGTACATCGTGCGTATCTATGCCGAGTACGGCAAGATTCTGACGCGCGAAGTGGAAGAAAATCTTGACGCATGGGAAGAGACAGCCGAGCCGCAGCTTGGTCTTACGCGTGACCATGCGGCGCTGTGTGCTGCGGTGGCGCAGCATCTTTCGCTTGGCGTGATTGCGCTTATCTTTGGCGCGGTGCTCTTTGACCGCGGACCGCATGCGGGTCGTCCCACGGCGCTTGAGATTGTGCAGGCGGTGCTGGGCATTGTTCTTGTAGCGGTCTTCTTCGGGCAGATTCTTCCGTGGCTGCTGTTTGAGCGCACGCGTGGCAAGTGGGTGCGCACGGCCATCTGGCCGATTCGCCTGCTGCTGTGGGTTACCACTCCGATTACGGTGCTGGTTCGCTTCTTCTACTCCGTGGCAGCACTTGCGGAAGAGCCTGTCAATCCAGAAGAGGAAGCGGCGGGAGATGTGGAGGCGCTGCTGGAAGCGGGCGAGGAAGAAGGCATCCTCGAAGAGACGGACCGCGATTTGCTGCGCTCTGCTGTTGAGTTTGGCGACAAGCTGGTGCGTGAAGTGATGACGCCGCGGCCGCAGGTTTTTGCGGTGCAGGCGTCACTTACGCTGGAGCAGTTTCTGGTGATGCTCAGGGAGCACAACTTCTCTCGCGTGCCGGTTTACTCCGGCTCTCTCGACAACATTACCGGCATTGCTTTTGCGCATGACCTTTTGCAGATTGCCGATGAAGAGGCGCATACGCGCACGGTGGAAAGCATCCAGAAGGCCGCGGCCTTTGTGCCGGAGACCAAGCGCGGTTATGAGTTGTTGCGTGAGATGCAGCGCGAAAAGCAGCACATGCGCGTTGTTATCGATGAGTACGGCGGCGTTGCTGGGCTTGTGACGATTGAGGATTTACTGGAGCAGATTGTCGGAGAGATTCGCGATGAGCATGACGACGAAACTCCGGTCGAGGAGCCGCAGCGCGAGCCTGGTGGTGCGTGGGTTGTTCCCGGCAGCATGCCTGCAAGCGGGCTTGGGGATTTGTTTGGCGCATCGGTGGAGTTGAATGGCCACTATGAGGCCACGACTGTCGCCGGTCTGGTCAGCGAGATTGAAGGACGCATTCCGCTGCCCGGTGAGGTGGTGCTTGTTGAACCCGGCGGAATGAAGCTGGAGGTGGTTTCCTCTACCGATCGTCGCGTGGAGCGCGTGCGCGTGTATCCTCCGGCGTCAGAAACTGGCAATGCGGAAGCTGGCAGTCGCGAATCAGAGTAGTTGACTTCTGGGATAATGAATTTCGGAGCATAAGAACGATTTGAAATCTGGATTTGTAGCAATTCTGGGCCGGCCCAATGCCGGCAAAAGCACGCTGCTGAATGCGCTGACCGGCGAAAAAGTAGCCATCGTTACGGCCAAGCCGCAGACCACGCGCAACCGCATTGCGGGCGTGGTGGAAGTGGCTGCGCGCAAGAAGGTGCATCCCGCTGCGCAGATTGTTTTTGTCGATACGCCGGGCGTGCATAAGCCCGGCTCGCACCTTGACCGGCGCATGCTGCAGGAAGTTCACGAGGCTCTGGAGACGCGTGATCTTGTTCTCGTGCTGATGGATGTAAGCCGTCGAGTGGGACTCGATGAGGGAACAGAAGACGGCGCAGAGGGACAAGCGAAAAAAGACAAGGGGAACAATGTCTGGGCTAGCGAAGACGAGTTCCTGTTCTCGCTGGTGCGCAAGCTGGATTGCCCGGTTTTTCTTGTGCTCACCAAGATTGATTTAGTTGCGAAGGACAAGCTGCTGCCGCTGATTGATTCGCTGCGCACGCAGCATGAGTTTGCGGAAGTGATTCCGATTAGCTCGCGCAAAAAAGACGGGCTTGATGTGCTGGTGCGGAAGATTATCGATGTGCTGCCGAGCGGCGAACGCTACTTCCCGAAGGATCAGTTTACGGATCAGCCGATTCGCTTTATGGCTGCGGAGCTGATTCGCGAGCGCATTCTTGTGGAGACGGGCGAAGAGGTTCCTTATGCCGCTGCGGTTGTGATTGAGCGGTGGGAGGACCCTGCGCCTGTTGCGCCGTCGAAGAAGAAAGGCGCGACGGTTAAGCTGCCGCTTACGCGTATTGCCGCAGCCATCTACTGCGAGCGCGATGGGCAGAAGGCCATCCTCATCGGCAAAGGCGGAGCCAAGCTGAAGGCTATTGGCACGGGTGCGCGCAAGCAGATTGAATCTCTGCTTGGCACGCGGGTTTTTCTGGAGCTGCATGTTATTGTTGAGCCCGGCTGGCGCGAGTCCAAGAACTTTGTCGAACAGCTTGACTGGCGTAATCAGCTTGAGCAGATTGCCGCAAAGCAAGCTGCTGAAGATACGGATGAGGAAGACGAGTAGCGCGTGTTTACTACACGCGCTCTACTGGACTCGTTCAACCAGCACTTCCACGTCCTGATGACGCGTTGAGTTGGGAATATCAATGGAGCCAAGCGTTGCAGGTTTTCCCGGCGTGATGGTTGCCGTGCTTTGCAAAGCTATCTGGCGAATCACCGGGTCTTGAATTCCTACCGTTGATTTTTCATCGGCGATGGCGGACTCTTCTACCTTGGTGCGCAGGCTTGAGCCATCGAGCTTTGCGTTGATATTCAGGCCGATATCCACGTATTGAAACTGTATGTCCGGCGTGGAGTGGTCGGAGTTCGATATGCCGGTCTGAATCGGTACGCGGCGGCCTTCCTTGAACTCGGCTTGTTCGCCTGCCGAAGCCAGCAGCGTGTAGTGCTGCGCGTCGGTGCGCTTGCCGTCTTCCACCTGCGTGATGGTGTAGGTGAGCTTGTAGAGCGCGATGGGCTTGTCCAGCTCCGCAACTATTTTGTGCGCCTGTTCTATTTCCTCGGCAGTTCCATGCACGATAACAGCGCTTTGAGATGAGGCGAGATAGACCTTCACTCGAACGCCGAGACTGTTGCGCAGTGCAGTCGCCAGGTCACTGGCTGCGCCGTTCTGCGCGGTGTGCGCCAGGTGGATGACTTCGGTAGATTCCTGCCGCTGTTCGCTGGCACTGTTGGGAGTTTGTGCGTTTGTGCTTAGTGAGAGTGTGAGAGCTAAGCCTGCCGCGAGCCCTGTCGCAAGTGCAGAGAAGCGCGTCGCGGACACACGTCCGCCTGATTGTGAGTTCATGATTCGCCTCGCAAAAATGTGCTGAGAGATAGAGAGAGGCTGCGCTGTTTGCGCGCGTTCGACGCAGTCACCTTCACTGCGAATGACGCATGGGCACGACGAGCGCTCGAAAAAATGTATTAGACGGGAAAAATTATGTGCCGCGTACAGCGCCGCGTCCGCCGGTTTTTACTTCATACATGCGGGCGTCGGCTGCGGCGATGACGGAGTGAATTGTTGTTCCGTCCGCAGGCGCGGAGCACACGCCAACGCTGGCGCTTACGCGCAGTTGAAGGCCGTTCGACATGGTGAAGATGGTATCGGTGAGAGCCTTGTGCAGCGTATTCATCTGCGCCAGGGCGGCGGACGCGCTGGTCTTCGGCATCAGAATGGCGAATTCGTCACCGCCGTAGCGGAAGCACAGGTCGCTGGAGCGGCTGAGTTGGCGGAGCCGTTTGCCGGTGCGTGCTAACAGCTCGCTGCCGATGAGATGGCCATGGTGGTCATTGACGAGCTTGAAGTGGTCGAGGTCAAGGAAGGCTACGCTCATGGGTAGAGCCGTGCGCGTACAGGCGTCGAGCTCGCGGCCCAGCGCTTCGTAGAGGTAGCGCACGTTATAGAGGCCGGTGGTGTCGTCGGTAATTGTGAGTTGATGAATGCGCGCGTGGTCATTTGCATTCTCAATGGCAATGGCGGCATGGTCGGCAAGGATATGCAGGAACGCGATGGTGTAATCGTTCATCTGCCCGGCACGCGGATTGAGAACTTCAATCACGCCGAGCGTCCCGGTGCGGCTCTTGAGCGGCAGCGCGATTACGGAGCGCACGCGACGCACATGGTCTTTGCGGCTGAGCTTGCGGTCGGCGGCTTCCAGACGTTCATCGTCAGAGGATTCCGGAACGATGAGCGTTTCGCCGTGCTGTGCGACCCATCCGGCGACTCCCTCGCCAACCTTTACGCGCAGGTCGCGGAGTGAGGTTTCTTCTCCGCCGGCGGCAATGGCGTAGTGAAGTTCCTTGCGGTCTTCATCGAGCATGAGCAGCGCCCACAGTTCGGCCTGGATGAGCCGTTCCATGTGGTCAAGAATGGTGCGGAGAATGGTGTTGAGGTCCAGACTTGAGGTAAGCGAGCGCGCAAGACCATGAAAGACCAGTAGGTCGTCAAGCGGTATGCGTTGTTCTATCTCTTGTGCCATCGAAAGCAACCGGGACCAGGGGGAAGTTTGAACCGTGTTCGGAGTCGAAGGAAAACTTATCGTACCAAGATTATCCAGCAAGCTTTTCTGTTTTTTGTTATGGGATGAAATTACCTGTCATTGTACGTAACTCATCCACCAATATGCACCATGGAGCGCGAGGGCTTTAGAAAGCCCGGCTCTCCGATGTGATGCCGTGCTTCTTTCCCTTGAATTGTACGAGTAATGTATGCGGAAAGTTCTGCGTCTGTTGCTCCGGCACGCATGCGGCCATAGAGGTCGTGTTCCATCTGCGAGAAGAGACAGGTGCGGATTTTTCCGTCGGAGGTGAGCCGCACGCGGCTACAGGCTCCGCAAAAGGCGTTGGTTACCGGAGCGATTACGCCGAACTCGCCGATGCCGTCGGTAAAGCCGAAGCGGCGGGCAGTTTCACTGGCCTCATGCCGCGGCAACTCTACTACCGGGAGAACTTTGTGGATGCGCTCGACGATTTCACGCAGGCCGACGACGATTTCCGGTGACCAGAGGCGGTCTTCTTCGAGAGGCATGAACTCGATGAAGCGTACGATGACATCTTCCTGCCGGGCAAAGTGGGCGAAGCCTTCGATCTGGTTGTCGTTGAAGCCGCGCAGCAGAACGCAGTTCACTTTGACCGGGCCGAGCCCGGCGGATTTTGCCGCACGGATGCCGCGCACTACAGCTTCAAAGCTTCCCGGCACGCGGGTAATGCGCTCGAACGTAGGGGCATCCACGGCGTCCATGCTGACGGTAACTCGTGAGAGGCCTGCATCCTTGAGCGGCTGCGCCAGCGATTCGAGCAGGTGGCCGTTCGTGGTCAGCGCAATGTCGAGCGGATCGCCCGCCAGCGTCTTCCAGGAGGCCAGTTCGCTGACCATGTCGCAGAGTCCGCGGCGCAGCAGCGGTTCGCCGCCGGTGAGCCGGACCTTGGTGATGCCGAGATCGACAAAGAGCCGGATGAGCCGCAGGTATTCGCTGATTTTCAGGTCTGCGTACTGTGCGCCCTCATTGCCGGTGCGGCAGTAGACACACTTGTAGTTGCAGCGGTCGGTGATGGAGACGCGGAGATCGTGGATGGTGCGGCCATGACTGTCCCTGAGTGCTCCGGAGAGCAGCGGGGAAGAATCGGAAGCCACGGGAATGGGGAGAACAGCGGCCATGTGTGCTTCTATCAGGCTAAACCTTTTCCGGTTTTCCTGCACACGGTGGCCGCTGGCGATGCGGAAGGGAAGGGATTAATCGATGCGCGGGGTGCCTTTGCGCAGCGTGAGACCGGTAAGACCGAAGACCAGCACGAGCGTCACGGCGACGGCGAAGTAATAGGCCATCGGGTGTGCCCAGCCCGGAGAATAGCTCAGATCCTGCCCGACCCAGAGCAACAGAACGACGGAAATCACGGAGAACTGGCCGGCAATCACCAAAAAGGTGTGCCCTAACTCGCGGCGCTTGTCGAGCGCTTCCACTTCATCCGGGGTCAGGTTCCGCTCTTCAGGGGGCAGCAGGGAATTTGCCATTCGCTTGGGCTCCTAAATTTTTATGCAGCCATTGAACCACAAAGAGGCGGCGGCGCGCTACTGGTTTCACCGCAAATTGCAGTTATGGCGGAATCAGTCCTGCAAAAAGGCCAGCGACTGCAAGGACGTAATCTCAAAGGGCTTACGGCAACGGATGTTCAGGCAGGAGAGCTTGTCATCGCGGCGCACCATGTAGGATTGCGCCTTGGCAAAGCGAGCGCGGTCACGCTCGTCGGCGCGGCCCGGCAACTGGGCGCGCTTGCGGCGGACAATCCAGGTGACTTTGTACTCGGCGGCCTGGCCGCATTTGGGACAGGTGAGGGTGTGGGTGCGCTGCTCGGTCGTCTCGTTGAAAAAATCGCGTTCTTCCATGTCACTGCTCCGATTATGTTTCCAGCGGACTTTTCGTCCGGCAGAATTTATTTCATACTCGACCCTGGGGCTGGGTAAGAGCAAGCGCTTGGAACGAAGGATTGTGATGGCGAAAAAGAAAGTGGAGAAATTTTCAGCGGCCAAGGCTGTGAAGGCGAATGCCCGCGAGCGTGTGGGCCAGCCGAAGCCGGGCCGAGTGGTTGAGGACACGCCGCGCACCGGGCGTAAGGTGAAACATAAGCAGACACTTGAACAGGTAGTTGAGCAAGGGGAGTAAGGAATGGGCAGGGCAACCGGCATTGGCGGGGTGTTTTTGAAGGCGCGCGATCCCAAGGCGCTTGCGGATTGGTACGCGGAAAATCTTGGGATTCCGGTTTCGGAGAGCGGCGGGCTGGTTTTTCGCGTGAATGCGGAGACTGACGACAAGGCGATGACCGTTTTTGCGCACTTTCCGGCGGATACGGAGTACTTCGGCGAGGCCACGCAGCAGGTGATGCTGAATTTTCGTGTGGATGACATTGATGCGGTGCTGAAGCAGGTAGGAAAGTCCGGAGTGCGCGTGGACCTTCGCCGCGAAGAGCATCCTTATGGGCGCTTTGCCTGGTTCTGGGACCCGGAAGAGAACCGCGTCGAGCTTTGGGAGCCGAAAACTCCTGCGGAAGAAAAGGCTTAGTCCGGCTGAATTGAAAGCCAGTCTGCCAGCGATTCATTTCCGCGCTCGCGGGCAAAATCTGCGGGTGTTTTTCCGTGGTCACTGCGGATTTGTGCGTGGGCTCCGGCGTCAATCAATATCTCGGCCAGGTCTTTGCGGTTTGCCGTAGCTGCGGAAAAGATGGGCGTAAATCCGGCGGTCTGCGGTGCGTTCGGATTGGCACCGGCGGTTAGCAGTAGTTTTACGGTATCCGGGTTGCGGCCTAACGCCAGTGCGGCATGCAGCGGCTGGTTGTTCTGTGGGTTTTTCGAGATGGCATCGACTTTTGCGCCGGCCTTTAGTAGCAGATTGACGGCCTCTGGCGTAGAGAAGGCCGCGGCCACGTGAAGCGGCGTCCAGCCGTCGGGCGAATAGCTGTTGACGGCATCCGGTTCGGGACCAAGAATCGCGGCCAGCCGTTCGGTGTCACCAGCGGCGGCGGCCTCAAAAATGTCCAGGTCTGCATGCTGGTGCTTCAACTCGGCCAGTAGAAAATCCCGTACCATCGGTTGGCCGGTGTAGATGGACCATGTCAGCGCGGAGACGCCGTTTGCGTCATGCGCGCGAGCTAGCGAGGGGTCGTTCTGCACCGCGTCGGCTATTTCGGCGGTGGCACCAGTTTGGATGAGTCGGAAAAAGGCCTGGCTCACGGATTTTCCTCCGAATCCACTCTAGCCTATTGAGCGGATTTTTCGGTGAGCCGGTGAAGAATCCGGCGAAAGAGGCCGAAGATGCGGCGCGAATGGAGCGGAGAGATGTGAAGCCGCCGCAGCATTACGCGCAGGTCGTGGCGGTTGTTCTCGTGCATCGATTCCGGAGAGTAATGGGCGGCAATCATCGTCTCTTGAACCAACCCGGCGAGGCGTTCCAGCGTTTCGGTGTTCACAGGTTGCTGCGCGGCGGCGGCTTCCGTGATGCGTGTGCCTCCGCAAGCCAGTTCGTAGAGGCAGACGGCGGCGGCCTGGCCGAGATTCATGGAGGGCTGCCGCGCGTCGGTGGGGATTTCGACTAGCGCATGACAATAGGAAAGGTCGTCGCGGGAGAGGCCGCGTTTTTCTGAGCCGAAGAGGATTGCGATGCGAGCATTCGCGGTTAGCTTTTCCTGAATGACAGGTCCCAGTTCTGGCAAGGAAATCACCGGCTGGTCGGGCTTGCGGTAAGTGAGCGTTCCGGTGCCGAGGACAAAAGTATCCTTCGCGACGGCTTCCGCAAGAGTCGTGGACTCGCTTGCGTTTTGGAGGAGTTCCGGCGCGCCGACAGCCGAGCGGGCATCACGCCAGTGCGGTTCATACGCGGCTACGACAGAAAGATGCTCAAAGCCGAAGTTCGCCATGGCCCGTGCCACTGCGCCAATGTTCAGCGGGTTGCGCGGCGAGACGAGAACGATGTCGAAAAGGTCGCGTTGTTGCGGAGTGAGCAAGAGTTGATTGTAGTTGGCGCCAATCGAAGCTTGCTAGACTCAGGGCAGCGATGGCGAACGAAGCGAATAACGAAAAAGAACGGCTATGCGAAGCGGCCCACTGGTGCGCCGCAAAAGGCTGGGTTCCGGCGACGAGCGGCAACTTCAGCGTGCGTGACGCGGCAGCGGAGCGCATTTTCATCTCCCGCAGCGGCCTCGACAAGGGGCAGATGCAGACGGGCGATTTGCTGGAACTGGACCTTGCCGGAAATGTGCTGAGCGGGGCAGGGAAGCCTTCGGCAGAGACGGCGCTTCATGTTGTTATCTACCGCGACCGCCCTGAAGCCGGCGCGATTCTCCACGTTCACTCGGTTTGGAATACGCTGCTTTCGGCACGCTTTGCCGGTGCGCGCGTGGTGCTGGAAAATTACGAACTGCTGAAGGCGCTCGATGGTGTGGCAACGCACGAGTTCCGCGAAATTATTCCCGTACTTTCCAACTCGCAGGATTACCACCTGCTCTCCCGCGAGCTGGCCGAGGCGCTGAAAGAAAATCCCGGTACGCACGGGGTGCTACTTGGCGGTCACGGACTCTATACTTGGGGTAAGTCCGTAGCCTACGCGCAGCGGCATGTGGAAGCGCTCGAATTTCTTTTTGAAGTAGAAGGGCGCAGAGTTTTCGGGCATTGAAAGATGGAGGTTTGCGATGGCGGTACTTCGCTTTCCTGATACCAACACGGCCTTTGAGGACGAAGCGGCAATTGCGTCCGAGCTTGCCGCTCTCGGCATCGACTACGAGCGCTGGTCTCTCGACCGTGTTCCCGCTGATGCGCAGGCCGAAGAAGTTCTGACCGCCTATGCGGAAGAAATTGCCGCAATGAAGCGTCGCGGCGGCTACGTCACCGCTGATGTTATCGACATCACTCCTGCAACGCCCAACCTTGAAGCCATGCTGGCGCGCTTTGACAAGGAGCATACGCACTCGGAAGATGAGGTCCGATTTGTGCTCTCTGGCCGCGGCATCTTCTTTCTGAATATCGGCGGTAAAGTCGCCTCTGTCGAAGTCGGTCCTGGCGACATGCTTCGCTTGCCCCAGGGCGTAACCCACTGGTTCACGCTCTGCGCCGAGCGCAAAATCCGCGCCATCCGCTGGTTTCAGGACACCTCCGGCTGGGCACCCCATTACACAGACTCCGGCGTGAATGCCGGATATCAACCACTCTGTTTCGGGCCCGTTTACATTGGTGCCCGCGTAGAAACATCTTTTGCAAAGACAATTAGCGCATGAGCCAGCCGAAAGTTTATTTGCTCGATATTGAGGGGACCGTCGCGCCCGTTTCCCTTGTGACGGAAGAACTGTTTCCCTATGCCCGCGCCCACTTTGCCGAGTTCCTGCAAAAAAGCATCGACCACGAAGGCGTAACGCATGCGCTTTTGCTGCTGATGCTTGAAAACCGCAGCGAAACCGATCCCGACGTGCCGCGCCTGGTTCTCAGCGAGCCTTCCGGCATGCGGCAGGAAGGTTCCGGGAATGCACTCTATACGCTTCCGCGAGTCATCGAGTACCTCAACTGGCTTATGGACCGCGACCGCAAATCGATGTCGCTCAAAAGCCTGCAGGGAAAAATATGGAAGTCAGGCTATGAGAGTGGCGAGCTAAAAGGCACGCTCTTCGACGATGTTTCGGAAGCCTTTCGCCGGTGGTCCCATGGCTCGCGCATCGCTATCTATTCGTCAGGTTCGGTTGAGGCGCAGCAGCTTATCTTCCACTACTCCACCTTCGGTGACCTGACTCCGCAGATTTCCAGCTACTTTGACACTACGACCGGCCCGAAACGCGCGGCCACGAGCTACGCATCCATCGCGGCGGCGCTGCAGGTTGCTCCGCAGGAAATTCTCTTCCTTTCGGACGTAGTGGCTGAGCTGGATGCTGCCCGCGAAGCCGGCTGCCAGACGAGGCTCGTCGTGCGTGCCGGAAATGCTCTTGTGGAGGACGCGCACGGCCATAGCTCCATTTCGGATTTCAGCGCCCTTTAGTCCTTTTGATACTGCGATTTTCACGCAAATGCATGTTACGCTTGCAGCGTGTACTTTCAGAATCCAGCCGCGACCGCGCTGAACGAGCTGCGCACCGCGCCGTGGGTGCGCTTTGCCGCTCTCGCCCTCAGCTCCATCTTCTTTCTCGTCGATCCCTTTGCCGCCATTGGCTCTTTTCTTGCCATTACTGAGAGTGCCGACGAGGCCAAGCGCAACCGCATGGCGCGCAAGGCCTGCATTACCTGCTTCATTGTGCTGACCAGTTTTGCGCTTGCCGGGCAGATTATCTTCCGCATCTTCGGCATTACACTGCCGGCCTTTGAGGTGGCGGGCGGGTTGATTCTTCTGCTCATCGGCCTGGACATGCTGGAAGCCAAGCGCTCTCCCACGCAGGAAGCCTCGGGCGATACCGAAGAAGCCAGCCACAAGGAAGATGCGGGTATCGTGCCGCTGGGTATACCCATGCTTGCCGGGCCAGGTGCGATTTCCTCGGTAATGGTGCTTGTTGGTCAGGTGCCGAAATTCTTCGGTTATGAGATGGGCCTCATTCTCGGTTCCATTGCGCTCACTTGCCTGATTAGCTACTGGGTGTTGGCAGCAGCAGGGAGGATTCGCAGTGTGCTAGGGGAAACAGGCATTCGTATTCTCGTACGTATTATGGGCCTGTTGCTGGTGGCTTTGGCCATGCAGTTCTTCGTGAATGGGCTGACCGACCTGGGAATGATTCCCAAACATGAGTGAGAGTTCTCTTAGTTAGAGGCACGCACACCGTTTCTTCTGTACGGAAAACAGTCTCAAAAGCATGGATTTCTACTGCAGAACAAGGCCTTTTGCACCATTCCTAATGCATATTAGGATTTCATGAAGATTCTGAAGTCCAGTGTTTATAGGGGTGCGAGGGCCTTTTCCACGATAATGCCCGGTTTTTCACAGCATAAAAGGTTGCAATGGGGTGAATAGATTGCTATTCTCAACAAGTCGCAACGAGGTGTGAACGCAGCGTAAGGCAAAGCGAACACAGTGAGTTGCAAAAGAGAAAAGCTTATGCTAATCTCGAAAAGTTGCAACAAGATGAAACACGCAAGTGAGCATCGAGGTTGCAAAAGAGAGTAGCCTATGTTACTCTTGGAAAGTTGCAGTGAGCAGTACAGTAGTTGCAGTGGTTCTTCCCGGTGGCTGAAGCGAGATTCGCTGGCCTGCCTGTTAAGGAATGAGGAAGACGGTTCGAAGGGCTAGGGTGAAGTAACTCCCCATATGGCCCCTGTAGGGAATCCCTCAGAGAACAACCCATTGCTCGACCCGAGGATTAAATCCTCGCGCGCCTCTAGCGGCGCGGACGAATGTCAGTCGCTCTTTGATAGATTTTTTGCGCGTAAGCGCGTGAGTTTTTGAGAGGCAAGTTCGCCGCTCAGCTCCTTGGGTTTCGATGCTTCGCACTCGCGATGAGGAACGAACCGCCGGTATAGTGACCGGGCGGCCTCAAGAGTGTAAAGAGGTAAGAAAAACAAAGGGTTGACAAGAAAGCGAAACTTCGATAATCTTAAAAAGTCGCGCAAACGAAACGACGACACGCTGAACGGCGTAAGTTGTTGAAGCGCAACAAGTTCGGGGACAACTTAAACTTCGGTTTAAGCCCGATCCAAAGGGTCTCTCTCAGGAGAATCACTCTTAAGGATCTTTGACAATAAGGTAGAACGTGCCAGTCGTGAGATTCGATCAGGTTTGGCTTGATCATCTCACAAGGTAAGGCATCCAGGGCTTCGGTCCGTGGATGCGGTCGGTAGAATTCGGACCTCCGTCCTGAATCTACTGACAACAGGTTTCAAACGAGAGTTTGATCCTGGCTCAGAATCAACGCTGGCGGCGTGCCTAACACATGCAAGTCGAACGAGAAAGGGACTTCGGTCCTGAGTACAGTGGCGCACGGGTGAGTAACACGTGACTAACCTACCCTTGAGTGGGGGATAACTTCGGGAAACCGAGGCTAATACCGCATAATACCTACGGGTCAAAGGAGCAATTCGCTTAAGGAGGGGGTCGCGGCAGATTAGTTAGTTGGCGGGGTAATGGCCCACCAAGACAGTGATCTGTATCCGGCCTGAGAGGGCGCACGGACACACTGGAACTGAAACACGGTCCAGACTCCTACGGGAGGCAGCAGTGGGGAATTTTGCGCAATGGGGGAAACCCTGACGCAGCAACGCCGCGTGAAGGATGAAGTATTTCGGTACGTAAACTTCTTTCGATCGGGACGATAATGACGGTACCGAGAGAAGAAGCCCCGGCTAACTTCGTGCCAGCAGCCGCGGTAATACGAGGGGGGCGAGCGTTGTTCGGAATTATTGGGCGTAAAGGGTGCGTAGGCGGTTTGGTAAGTCTGATGTGAAATCTATGGGCTCAACTCATAGTCTGCATCGGAAACTGCCGGGCTTGAGTATGGGAGAGGTGAGTGGAATTCCTGGTGTAGCGGTGAAATGCGTAGATATCAGGAGGAACACCTGTGGCGAAAGCGGCTCACTGGACCATAACTGACGCTGATGCACGAAAGCTAGGGGAGCAAACAGGATTAGATACCCTGGTAGTCCTAGCCCTAAACGATGACTGCTTGGTGTGACGGGTACCCAATCCCGCCGTGCCGTAGCTAACGCGTTAAGCAGTCCGCCTGGGGAGTACGGTCGCAAGGCTGAAACTCAAAGGAATTGACGGGGGCCCGCACAAGCGGTGGAGCATGTGGTTTAATTCGACGCAACGCGAAGAACCTTACCTGGGCTCGAAATGTAATGGACCGCGGTAGAAATATCGCTTTCCCGCAAGGGACCGTTATATAGGTGCTGCATGGCTGTCGTCAGCTCGTGTCGTGAGATGTTGGGTTAAGTCCCGCAACGAGCGCAACCCTTACTTCCAGTTGCCATCATTTAGTTGGGCACTCTGGCAGAACCGCCTCGGATAACGGGGAGGAAGGTGGGGATGACGTCAAGTCCTCATGGCCTTTATGTCCAGGGCTACACACGTGCTACAATGGCCGGTACAAACCGTCGCAAACCCGTGAGGGGGAGCTAATCGGAAAAAGCCGTCCTCAGTTCGGATCGTAGTCTGCAACTCGACTACGTGAAGCTGGAATCGCTAGTAATCGCGGATCAGAATGCCGCGGTGAATACGTTCCCGGGCCTTGTACACACCGCCCGTCACATCACGAAAGTGGGTTGCACTAGAAGCCGGTGAGCTAACCGCAAGGAAGCAGCCGTCCAAGGTGTAATTCATGATTGGGGTGAAGTCGTAACAAGGTAGCCGTAGGAGAACCTGCGGCTGGATCACCTCCTTTCTAAAAGAGAAACGGTGGCACAACTACTCCTTCCGCGATAGCGGAACGCTGTGAAGCGTAGAGTAGCGGTGCTATCCAACTGTTCTGCTGTAACCTGCAGCGTGAACAGAATTCAGATTAAGCCTTCTTTTTGGCTGATACGATTCGCACGATCGTCATGAACGGCGTAGCTGTTCAGCATGTTCTACCTTGTCCTCGAAACCCTTTAGCACGGAATGAGAGTAACAAGAGCCGCCGCGCTTGCAATTTGTAAGATGTAGGCGGCATGGGGCGGCCAACTTTGGGCCTGTAGCTCAGTTGGTTAGAGCGCACCCCTGATAAGGGTGAGGTCGGTAGTTCGAATCTACCCAGGCCCACCATACTCGGCTGTAAGCGCCAACAACATGGGGCTGTAGCTCAGTTGGGAGAGCACCTGCTTTGCAAGCAGGGGGTCATCGGTTCGATCCCGATCAGCTCCACCAAGCTCATTCTTGAGTGCTTCCAGATTGGCATCAGTTTTGCTGGTATCAATCTGGAAGCATGCTGACGAGCCGGAATGGTCTTTATCTGGTTCATGGTAGGCAGGTTTCAAGCGCCTGAGGGCGCGCCTTCTGCAGCGTAAGCGCGAAGGTCTGATGTTTGAAAACGAAATTGATTGGGTAATACGATTGAAAGTCTGTTTGTTCGCCGCGAGGCGCAAGCGACAGGCTGTAAGTTCAAGCGTATAACATACAAGGCCGAGCAACTGTTCTAGCCACGCTCGTAATGTGGCGAAATCAGATTGCTCAACTAAGAAGTGTCTTTAGATATTGGTTGTAATCGCAAGTTGATTACAGCAAATCTTTGTAGTGATCAGCAATTCGATCACACAGGCGAATAACTAGGAGTTAGCTTATGATGGCCCGCAGCGATGCGGCCCTGCATGGAGTTAATTCTATGGTCAAGCTACTAAGGGCGCACGGTGGATGCCTTGGCAGAGACAGGCGATGAAGGACGTGGCAAGCTGCGATAAGCTTCGGTAAGCCGCACACAGGCGTTATAACCGGAGATTTCCGAATGGGGCAACCCTCCTAGGCAAACCCTAGGAACTACCTGCTGAATACATAGGCAGGATAGAGCGAACTCAGGGAAGTGAACCATCTCAGTACCTGAAGGAAAAGAAAGAAACCTCGATTCCGAGAGTAGTGGCGAGCGAAATCGGAACAGCCCAAACCCGTAGCATTTCGGTGCTTCGGGGGTTGTAGGGCCGGCAACAGTAGAGTTACCAATCTTGGTGTTAGTCGAATCTTCTGGAAAGGAGATCCATAGAGCGTGACAGGCGCGTAGACGAAAACACTCAAGACTCGAAGCCGGTACCTGAGTAAGGCGGGGCACGTGAAACCCTGCTTGAATCTACGGAGACCATTCCGTAAGGCTAAATACTAGTCTCTGACCGATAGTGAACCAGTACCGTGAGGGAAAGGCGAAAAGAACCCCGTCGAGGGGAGTGCAAAGTACCTGAAACCGTGTGCCTACAAGCAGTGGGAGGACTATGCCCGTAAGGGAATGTCTGACCGCGTGCCTATTGCATAATGAGCCGGCTAGTTATTCTTGTCAGCAAGGTTAAGCGTAAGCGAGCCGAAGCGAAAGCGAGTCTTAATAGGGCGTTAAGTTGGCAGGAATAGACGCGAAGCGGGATGATCTACCCATGGCCAGGTTGAAGGTGGGGTAACACCCACTGGAGGACCGAACCGGTGTTTGTTGAAAAAAGCTCGGATGAGCTGTGGGTAGGGGTGAAAGGCTAATCAAATTCCGTGATAGCTCGTTCTCTCCGAAATAGCTTTAGGGCTAGCCTCGGACGAATTGCACTGGTGGTAGAGATATGGATGGACTAGGGGGCTTTCCGGCTTACTGAATCCAACCAAACTGCGAATGCCAGTGACAACATATCCGGGAGTCAGACTGTGGGGGCTAAGCCTCATAGTCGAGAGGGAAACAGCCCAGATCGCCTGCTAAGGTCCCAAAGTTACAGTTAAGTGGGAAAGGAAGTCGGAACGCTCAGACAGCCAGGAGGTTGGCTTAGAAGCAGCCATCCTTTAAAGAAAGCGTAATAGCTCACTGGTCAAGCGGTCCGGTGCCGACAATACAACGGGGCTAAAACTGTACACCGAAGCAGCGGATGCACACTTTGTGTGCGTGGTAGGAGAGCATTCTCAACAGCGTCGAAGTCAGACTGAGAAGACTGATGGAGCGTTGCGAAGAGACCCTGCCGGCATAAGTAGCGATAAGGGAGGTGAGAACCCTCCCCGCCGAAAGTCTAAGGTTTCCTGAGGAAGGTTAATCCGCTCAGGGTTAGGCGGTCCCTAAGGCGAGGCCGAGAGGCGTAGTCGATGGACAGACGGTTAATATTCCGTCCCTCCCAATGTTCGTTATTACGATGGGGTGACGCAGAAGGATAAGCATGACGCACTATGACTATTGCGTTTGGCTTGTGTAAGCCGGAGAAGGCAGGCAAATCCACTTTCTCTTAACGGTGAGACAAGTCACAGTCCCAGTGGGGCTAGGATGCTGAGTTCACGCTGCCGAGAAAAACCTCTAAGGAGAACAAAGGGAACCGTACCCCAAACCGACACAGGTAGACGAGGAGAATATCCAAAGGCGCTCGAGTGAAAGCTCGTTAAGGAACTCGGCAAATTGGCTCCGTAACTTCGGGAGAAGGAGCGCCCACCTCTGGTGGGCCGCAGTGAAGCGCGTACGGCGACTGTTTAACAAAAACACAGGTCTCTGCTAAGTCGAAAACGACGTATAGGGGCTGACGCCTGCCCGGTGCCGGAAGGTTAAAAGGAGAGGTTAGCGCAAGCGAAGCTTTGAATTGAAGCCCCGGTGAACGGCGGCCGTAACTATAACGGTCCTAAGGTAGCGAAATTCCTTGTCGGGTAAGTTCCGACCTGCACGAATGGCGTAACGATCGTACGACTGTCTTAACGAGTTGCTCGGCGAACTTGTAGTACCGGTGAAGATGCCGGTTACCCGCAGCTAGACGGAAAGACCCCGTGCACCTTTACTACACCTTAACTATGAGTTATGGCATTCATTGCTCAGAATAGATGGGAGGCTTTGAGACCGGATTTTCGGATTCGGTGGAGCCGCCGGTGAGATACCATTCTATGTGTGCTGTGATTCTAACCTCCACCCGTGATCCGGGTGAGGGACATAGTTAGGCGGGTAGTTTGACTGGGGCGGTCGCCTCCTAAATTGTAACGGAGGCGCGCGAAGCTACTCTCAGGCTGTTTGGAAATCAGCCGTCGAGTGCAAAGGCATAAGAGTGGTTAACTGCGAGACCTACAAGTCGAGCAGATGCGAAAGCAGGCCTTAGTGATCCGGTGGTTCTGTATGGAAGGGCCATCGCTCAACGGATAAAAGGTACGCCGGGGATAACAGGCTGATCGGAGCCAAGCGTTCACAGCGACGCTCCGGTTTGGCACCTCGATGTCGGCTCATCGCATCCTGGAGGTGTAGAAGCTTCCAAGGGTTAGGCTGTTCGCCTATTAAAGCGGTACGTGAGCTGGGTTCAGAACGTCGCGAGACAGTTCGGTCCCTATCTGCTGTGGGCGTAGGAAATTTGAGGAGGGCTGTCCTTAGTACGAGAGGACCGGGATGGACGAACCTCTTGTGTTCCAGTTGTTCTGTCAAGAGCACGGCTGGGTAGCGAAGTTCGGTTGTGATAACCGCTGAATGCATATAAGCGGGAAGCACGCTCCAAGATGAGATTTCCCTGAAGGGCCCAGGAAGACCACCTGGTTGATAGGTTGGAGGTGGAAGCGCAGTAATGTGTGTAGCTTACCAATACTAATCGCCCGTTCGGCTTTACCATAGAATTAACTCCGCGCAGTTAGGTCATTCGCGTGAGCCACTTCTAAGTAAGCCTTGTACGTTGCACAAAGAAATTCCCAATCAATTTCGATTTCACTAGCTCGATTACGAGCAAGTTTGAATGTAGCGCTGGTTTGCAGTACGCGTTCCTGCTGCGAGTTCCGGGAGAAACAATCCGGAATAAAGCAGATGTCGCATAAGGCTGTGGGCAACCACCCGCCAGGCGCTATCAAGTTTGCCGGTGACCATACCGCGAGGGATCACCCGTTCCCATCCCGAACACGGAAGTTAAGCCTCGTTGGGCCGATGGTACTGCACGGGTAACTGTGTGGGAGATTAGGTGATCGCCGGCAATTAAATTGAACAAAAAGCCAAGTCTTCGGACTTGGCTTTTTGTGTTTGTGGTGTGAGTGTTATATGAGTGCTACTACAGTTCTAGTTTGCGCAGAAGTATGGAGCTGGCATGGAGGCCTCGACTGCACATGGGACGCTGCCTTGGTGAGATAAGGGAGAATTTGTGGTGTTCTGTCCTGACAGAGTTCTCGGCTTCATATGCTTTACTGTGAATACATGAGATCGGCCCACACAACACTGTTCCATCGCATTGCGTGGGTGCTGTGTGCAGCGCTGGCATTTCTGGCAGTTCAATCCCGGCATTGCAATCCCTGCGACGGTCCATCTTCGCTTGCCATCCCAACCTCTTCCTCGCATTCGCTTGCCCATCGCGAGCCGCTTACCGCGCCGGATACCTGTAATGGCGTCTGTGCGTGCTGTGCATTCCTGGGACTTCCCAACGCGCTCACTTCTGCCGTCCGAATGAAGAGGAGCGTGGCCGAAACGCAGCCGGAACATTCTTCTCCTGCACTGGGAGCGCGTTCTCCCATCTTTCAGCCTCCCCGTACGCTTCTCTCCGCGTAGTTCGCCGCGCCTGCATAGGCGCGGATTCGAGAACATAACTCGTTTTGGAGAGAGTGGATCGATGTATTTCCGCATATTCATGCCCGCAGCGGCATGCCTGTTTCTATTCCTGTCACTGTCCGCGCATGGGCAGCCAACGCCAACCAGCATTCCTATCCGGCAGACCAATCATGAGCCTCAGGAAGACAAAGAGCCAGCCGCAATTCTGGAGCTGGGGGCTTCCACGAATTGGGATTTCCGCGGCGGAGCAGCCACCTTTGCGCCGAACCTGGCCGCGGAGGTTACGCCCATTGAAGGTATCCTGGAGCTAGAGGCTGGAACCTCTCGTTTCCAGTCGCATGGCACAGGGGAATGGGACACGGATCTGCTTTTCAAAAAGCCGTGGACCTTCTCGCAAAAAGCCGAGTTCATGCTGGGCGTTAGCCCCGAGTGGGTTCACACCAATCAAAAAGGAAAAGTAGAGAATTCCATCAGCGGAGAGCTGGCCGGAGACTTCATGTTCTGGCCAAGCGGCAAGCATCGCTTCGGCTGGTATCTTGAGCCGGCTTATGATTACAGCTTTGCCGGTGGCCACCAACAGTCGATAGGCATGAGCGCCGGCCTGCTGATTGGGATTCGCTAGTCGCGTGCATCGCTTTTATCTTGGTAAAGACTCTCCTTGACAGTCTAGGAAAGGCTTCGGTATCTTCTTTCCTAGATGGCCAAGGAGAGAATCGTGACCCCACCCAGGCAAGACAAAGCCTCTGAAAAACAAAACGACGTGCTTCAGGGCACGCTCGACCTGCTCATTCTGAAAGCCGTTTCCCTTGGCCCGCTGCATGGCTACGGCGTTCTGTTGCGCATTCAGCAAATCTCCGCCCAGTTCGCAAAAGACGAGCTCATCATCCAGCAGGGTTCGCTTTATCCCGCGCTCTATCGCCTCGAACATCAGGGGGCCATTGCCAGCGAATGGGGCGAGAGCGAGAACAACCGTCGCGCCAAGTACTACAGCTTGACGAAACTGGGCCGCCAGCGTCTCGGCGAGGAAACAGAAAAGTGGCGTCGCATGTCCGGCATCATCAACGGAATTCTCCGCGCAACCGAGGAGAGCCTATGAAGCACTTTTTCGCACGCACTGCCGCGGAGCTTGGCTCCTGGATTCACTCCATCACGCACCGCCGCAATCTCGAAACTGAGATGGAAGCTGAGCTTGCGCAGCATCTTGAAAGCCGGACGGAAGACCTTATTCGCGCAGGCCACGCGCCGCAGGAAGCTGCCCGCATCGCTCGCATCGAGCTTGGTCCTGTGCTCAAGCACAAGGAAGAGATGCGTGCTTCGCTCGGCCTGCGCTTCTTTGACGAGCTAGCTGCAGATCTCCGCTACGCCATACGCCTTCTACGCAGATCGCCTGGGTTTACGCTTATTGCGGCGGGTTCACTCGCTCTTGCTATCGGAGCCAATGCCACCATCTTTGCAGTTGGCAAGCAAATCCTCTATGGTCGCGTTACTGTACCGCATCCAGAGCAGCTTCGTATGCTGCGCTGGGTGACCACTGGAAAATCGCCGGGCATGAGCGGGTGGGGTGAGTGGAACTCCACGCCGAACGGCGGCACGATTTCGCCGATCTTCCCCTATCCCATGTATCAGCAGTTGCGCGCCGCAAACCATGAGCTTGGCGACCTGGTGGCCTTCAAGGAAAACCGCATGAACGCCACAGTGCACGGGGACGCGCAGAATGTGGATGTGGTGATGGTTTCCGGCAATTTCTACGAGCAGATGCAGGTGCGTGTGCAGGCGGGCCGTCCTCTTCAGCCATCAGACGACCAGCAGCCAGGCTCTGGAACCGTCGCTGTCATCAGTGACGGATTGTGGGAAAGCGAGTTTAATCGTTCGCCTGCAGCTATTGGGCAACTTATCCGCGTCAACCAGCAGCTTATGACCATCGTCGGGGTCAATCCACGCGGCTTCACCGGCATCAAGGGGGCAATGGAACTGCCAGATATCGTGGTGCCCATCACCATGCAGCCGGTGATTAACCCCATGATGAAAAAGTCGCTGCTTGAATCCACGGATTTCTGGTGGGTCAACATTGCAGCGCGTGCCGAGTCGGGCGTTAAAGACGAGACTGCGCAAGCAGCGTTGGAAACAAGGTTCGCGGCAGTAGTTCAAAACGTCATGAAACCGAAGCCCGGCGAGACCATGCCAAAGCTTGAGCTCAGCGATGGAAGCCGCGGCCTGCACGCAATGGATAACGCGCTCTCCAAGCCTATTTACGTGCTCTTTGCGTTTACAGTGTTGCTCTTGTTGCTTGCATGTGTGAATGTGGCGAATCTCCTGATGGCACGCGGCTCGAAGCGTCAGCGTGAGTTGAATGTTCGTATGGCGATGGGTGCGGCGCGTATGCGCATCTTGCGCCAGTTGTTTACGGAAAGCCTGCTGCTTGCTTCGCTCGGCGGCGTGGGCGGACTCATCCTCAGTTATGCGGGAAGAAATGTATTTCCCCGGCTGGTGGAAGACCCATGGGAAGCGCACACAACTACAATTCCCTTCGATTGGCGTGTCTTTGCATTCACGCTGCTTATTACCTTTGCCACGGCTACTCTCTTCGGCCTGCTTCCCGCGTGGCTTGCCTCACGCAAGGATGTAAGCAGCCAGTTGAAAGAAAGCGCGCAACATGCCACGCGTCGCCGCAAGAGCTGGGGAGGCAAGGGGATTGTCGCATTGCAGATTGCGCTTTCTACAGTGCTCGTTATCGGTGCTGGTATCTTTCTGCGCACCGTTCTGCAACTGAGTTCGATTAGTCTCGGATTTGAGCCGAATCATGTGTTGATGTTTGATATCAACCCACCGGAGAAGCATTATGCAGACGGCAAGGGTGTGTTTCTGCATCAGCAGTTAGAGCAGAAGATCGCAGAGCTTCCCGGCGTCGAGTCGGTTGCTCCGGCGGTGATGCCGCTTGCCGGCGGTGGCATGATGAACTCGGGTTTTCGGACCGAGGATGAGCCCGCGAACAGCAAGAATCTTCCGCCGGAATACACCAACACCGTGGGCAATGATTACTTCCAAACGATGCGGGTTGCGATTGTTTCAGGGCGTGGCTTCGGCCCGCAGGATACAGTCAGCTCGCTGAAAGTTGCAGTTATCAATGAAGCACTTGCCCACAAGCGTTTCCCGCATGGCAACTCCATCGGTAAGCGATTCAAGATCGATGAAGACGACCCCAAAAGCGACTGGTACCAGGTTGTAGGCATCTGCGCCAATACGCGTTACGCACAGTTGAAGGATGAGCCTCCGGCGGTCTACTACTTGCCTTACGTTCAGCAGAAGGAAGTTGGCGGCATGACGTATCAGATTCGCACGCATGCTTCTGCCGCTACGCTTGTTCCCGCGCTGCGCCGCATTGTGCAGCAGGCTGACCCTGACCTTCCGCTCATCAACATTCGCACAGAGCGCCAGCAGATTGACTCCACCATGCAGATGGAGCGGATGCTTGCTACTCTCACTACTGGCTTTGGCGTGATGGCATTGCTGCTCGCATCGGTGGGCATCTACGGCATCATGGCTTACACCGTTTCGCAGCGCACGAATGAAATTGGTATTCGCCTTGCTCTCGGTGCGCTGCCGGGACAGATTCGCGCTATGGTGCTGCGCGAAAGCACATGGATTACCGCCGCAGGCCTTACTGCTGGAGTTGCAGGGGCTCTCGCACTCACGCACCTTGTTAAATCCATGCTCTACGGCATTGCGCCCTATGACCCAGTCACGCTGACATGTGCTGTTCTGCTTCTTCTTGCAGTGGCTCTTCTGGCCAGTTGGATTCCTGCACGCCGCGCCGCAAGCGTCGAACCGATGGAGGCGCTGCGCCATGAGTAAGCAAGACAACAAGCAAGGAGCAGGCATGAATATTCCATCTCATTTTGCGCAGTTTGCAGCGCAGTTGCGTTCCTGGCTTCGCGCCTTGCTGCATCGCGGTCAGCTTGAATCAGAGATGGACGCGGAACTGCAAAGCCATCTTGAAAATCGCATTGAAGATTTAATTCGCGCGGGCCACACGCTGCAGCAGGCTACTCGCATTGCCCGCATTGAGCTTGGGCCTGCGCTCAAGCTCAAGGAAGAGATGCGCGCTTCGCTTGGTCTGCGGTGGTTCGATGAGCTTGGTGCGGACTTGCGTTATGCCGTGCGCATACTGCGTAAATCGCCTGCGTTTACGCTGATTGCAGCGGGTTCGCTGGCATTGGCGATTGGAGCGAATACGGCAATCTTCTCTGTTGCCAAGCAGCTTCTTTATGAACGGCTGAATGTGCCGCACGCTGCGTCGCTGCGGCTCTTCTCATGGACAGGCCCGAAGGGACACGTTGCCGTGCATCACATCAATGGCGACTACGGCATGCTGCCCGGCGGACAGGTAACGAGCAAATCGTTTTCGTATCCGGCTTATCTGCAGTTGCGTGCTGAAAACAGCCTCTTTGAAGACCTCTTCGCGTTCAAGGACATACCGATGAATGCGACGGTTCGCGACCAGGCGCAGCCCGTGCAGGTGGAGATGGTATCGGGCAATTACTACTCCGCTCTGGGTGTGCAGCCGCAGCTTGGCCGCTTCATCCATCCGCAGGATGATGCTGTGCCCGGTAAGGGACTCGTTGCTGTTATCAGCGATGGAATGTGGCAGCGGGACTTTGCGCGCTCGCCTGCCGTGCTGGGGCAATGGATCAAGGTGAATGATGCGCCGCTGTTGATTATCGGCGTGAATCCACGCGGTTTTACTGGTGCGGGAGATGTGCAGCAATCGCCTGATATCTTTGTGCCGTTCTCTGCGCAGCCTCTCGTATATCCGCAGACCGTGCGTGGGGCGCGCGCGGCCAATGGGCACGTTGCGTATGCCGATGTGCTGCAGGAAGCGGAGTTCTGGTGGGTCAACGTCATGGGCCGCATCAGGCCGGGTGTGAGTGACGCGGCTGCGCAGACGGCGCTGAATACGCAGCTCTCCGCGATTGTGCGCAACACGCAGACGGTGCGAGCGGGAGACGAGCTTCCGCACATGTGGCTGCGCGATGGAAGCCGCGGGCTGTTTGAGCAGCAGCGGTTGTTTGCGCAGCCGATGGCTGTGTTGATGACGCTGGTGGGCTTTGTGCTGCTGCTTGCGTGCGCTAATGTTGCGAATCTTCTGCTTGCGCGCGGTGCGCAGCGGCAGCGCGAGATGAGTGTGCGGCTGGCTCTTGGGGCAGGCCGCGCGCGCGTGTTGCGGCAGATGCTTGTGGAAAGCCTGTTGCTCGCCGTGCTGGGCGGTGCGGGTGGTTTGCTTGCCGGATATTTTGGCAGTGCCGCTATGCCTGCGCTTGTGGGCAATGCCTGGAAGCAGCCGGAGTTTCAGATTCACTTCGATTGGAAGATTTTTGCTTTCACTGCGGCGATTACGATTCTGACTGGGTTGCTGTTTGGTCTTGCGCCCGCGCTGGTGGCGGCGCGCGCCGAGCTGGTGCATGGGTTGAAGGAGAACTCGCAAACCACTTCACGCAGACGCAAAGGGCTTGGAGGCAAGGCGCTGGTTGGTTTTCAGATTGCGCTTTCTACGCTGCTTGTTTTTGGTGCTGGCCTGTTTTTGCGCACGCTGGCGGGGTTGAACTCGGTTGATGTGGGATTTCGTACGGACCACTTGCTGCTTGCGGGAATCAATCCTTCGGAGGCGAAGTATCCGGCAGGCAAGGCGGTGCAACTGCACCAGCGCATTGAAGAAGCATTTGCGGCGGTGCCGGGTGTGGAGGCAGTTACGCCGGCCTCTGTGCCTTACGTTGCCAGAAACTACGATGGCACGGACTTCCTTCCCGAAGGCGAGCGCGAGGACAAGAACAAGCACCAGGAAGAGGTGTATAACCTTGGCGGTAGCCGGTTCTTTGAGGCGCTCGGTCTTCCTATTGTGGCTGGGCGTGGCTTTGGGCCGCAGGATACAGCTACTTCCACCAAGGTTGCCGTCATTAACCAGGCAATGGCAAAGAGCCGCTTTCCGGGGCAGAACCCTATTGGAAAGCGATTCAGAACCGACGAAGAGGGCGTAAATACGGTCTGGTATCAGATCATCGGCATCTGCGCGGATGTGCGCTACTCCGATCTGCGCGACGACCCTCCGCCGCAGTTCATTCTGCATTATGCGCAGCAGCCATCGCTGTATGGCTTAACCTACGAGCTGCACACCAGCGTTGACCCGGAGTCGGTGGTGCCTGCGCTGCGCAATGCGCTGCACCAGATTGACCCCGATCTGCCGCTGGTCAACATTCGCACGCAGCAGCAGCAGATCGACGCGGACATGCAGCAGGAGCGGCTTTTCGTGACGCTGACCTCGGGCTTTGGCGTGCTGGCCTTGGCGCTGGCGGCTGTGGGCATCTACGGCATTATGGCCTATACCGTTTCGCAGCGGACGAATGAGATTGGCATACGGCTTGCGCTGGGCGCGGTGCCGGAGCAGATTCGCGGCATGATTCTGCGTGAGAGCTCATGGATTGCGGCTGCGGGTATTGCGGTGGGGATTGCGGGGGCGCTTGGGCTGACGCGGCTGGTCAAGTCCATGCTGTACGGCATTGCGCCTTACGACCCAATCACACTGGCAAGCGCAGTCGTACTTCTTCTCGCAGTGGCGCTTATCGCCAGTTGGATTCCCGCCCGCCGCGCCGCCGGCGTGCAGCCAATGGAAGCGCTGCGGCATGAGTAAAAGAAGAATGCGAGTGCCCCGGTCCCTGGCATTGGGGGGACCGGGGATACTCATACAGTAACTTCTTTCATCTCCGTTCTCCCATAAAACAAGGCGTTGTCATCCTGAACGACCACCGGGAGGGCCACAAAAGTATCGTGGTGCGCCGAACGCGCAGCCGTTGCATGCAATGCAAAATAAATTCCAAATCTGTGGATAACTCTTGCGCTCAATTAACCCCAAATATGCCACACTAAAAAATGAGCTAACAAAACAGCCCGATTCCGCCAGGAATCGGGCTGTTCGCATCAAGGCAAGAGACCTACCCCC
>NZ_JBZYWK010000012.1:0-126096 GCF_059115385.1 Occallatibacter sp. FHG110214_02
CAAATGAGCGTGTCTTCCGCCTTTTTGTCCTGAAGCACTCAGCTATTTTGAAAGATCTTCGGACGGGCAAGAGACACGTTACATATCGGATGAATGTCGATGTTGCATATTCGCAAATAGCAAGAGAGGCACGCAAAATCCTTGCGTGCCTCTCTTGCAGCAACGTCCCAATTACTTCGAAACGTTGATGGTGAAGGTTTGGCTCTGCGTTATGGTTCCTGATGACGCCGTAACGGTCAGGACCGCACTTCCGGTTGGGGTCCCAGGATACTTGTAACCATTGCCTCCGCATCCGGTGAGCGACAAGGAGAATCCGCCGGCCAGTCCCAGTATCAGGACGAGCATCATGGCCCTTGGAAGGTTACGTTTGCGCACTGGAAAGAGAAGCATAAGGAAACCCGCTACCGATACTCCTCCAGCGCCGCCAAAGAGTTCCAGCGCGTGATTCTTTGCGGAAGAGGTGTTGTTCGGTGGTGTCGTGGTGACGACGGCCGTGACCGTCATCGATTGTGCCCCCGACATCGTGACAGAACTCGGGAACACCTCACAGGTTGACTCTTTCGGAGCGCCCGAGCAGGTGAGTGCGATCGACCCGTTGAAGGTGGAGTTTGAGCCGAGGTTGAATGACACCGAACCAGACTGTCCCTCAACCAGAGAAAGCGTTGCCGTTGCTGCTGTTCCAAGCGTGAAGGCGGGCTGCAGAGCTGTGACCACGACAGAGGTGCTAGCGGTGGCCGCATTAAAGCTACTGTCCCCGCTATACTTCGCCGTGATCGTGTCCGTGCCAACCGGAAGCGTCGTCAGGCTCAGCGAAGCGGAGTTGCCCGAGAGCGAGGATGCTCCCAGCAGGCTTCCATTGTCATAAAAGCTTACTGTTCCGGTTGGGCTCCCTGTATTGACCGTGGAGGATACCGTCGCCGTGAGCGTGACGCTCTGATCCTGAGTCGCCGAGGATGTGCTTGCGGCCACGCTGAGGCTATCGCCGCCAACATTGAGGAAAAGGTCGGAACTCAAAACATCGTTATAGCCCTGGACGACTTGCGGAACCGAGAGCACATCGATCGCGCCATCCCCGTTGTAGTCGGCTGCAAAGATGGAACCGCCGTAGGTTGCAATTGCCGAGAAGCCTGTAGCGCCAGGAGCCAGCGCTCCGCCGCCAAGGTTCTCGTAATAGACAAAGCCGGGAGTGTAGATGTCGGTGTAGCCGTCAAAGGTGCCCTGGCTCAGAGCAAGGTCAGGCTTTCCATCTCCGTTGAGGTCTACATACGCACCATCGTAGGAGAACGTGCCCATGCCGTAGATGACGGGTTGCTGGAAGGTGAAATCTCCATTGCCCTTCATGAGGTAGGTTCCGGTAGTAGAGGGGAGAGCGGCGCCGTTTTCATCCACCTGCGCTTCAACGCCAACAGTAAGATCCTGAATACCATCGCCATCAAAGTCGCCTGGGATGATAGAGGTCGCGGCAGCAGACTCCAATACATACTGGGCCGTTGCCTGGTTGAAGGTGCCATCGCCATTTCCGGGGATCACGTAGAGATAATAGAACCCGTTGGTGTCCTGTGCGTCAATGAGGGCGAGATCCAGTTTCCCATCTCCATTGAAATCGATGAGTTTGGGAATCTGCGGCGCATAGCCAAACGCGGTAAAGGATGGCGTGAAGTTTCCTTTGCCATCATTGAGCAGCACAAATACTCCAGGTTGTGCTGTACCGGGGGAGTAAGCATTGCAGTTGGCATCTCCCTCGTACGCTACGATGATGTCCTTGTAGCCGTCACCGTTCAGGTCACCTATATCAACATAGCCCAGTGTGCAACTCAGGGCAGTGCCAAGCGAAAGATTGACCGGGGTTGCAAAGGTGCCATCCCCGTTGCTCAGCGCCACGCTCAATACATAGCTGTTCAACGTGTCTGAATAGGCTTTGATAACCAGGTCGGATTTTCCATCGCCATTGAGATCTGCGCTGGACGGGTAGACGGTATTAATGTCAGAGGAAGCAACCACCGCGGAACTGATGGCCGTCGTATAGGTAAAGTTCCCTTTTCCATCGTTGGTGCCGACGATAATATCCGGCTGGTCGGAGATGTTGACTTCATGGCTCGTGTCAGCGGCAACAACATCCACAATGCCATCGCCGTTGAAGTCCGCAGTTGCAAGCACTTCCAGTCCCGACGCTGTTTCCCCGGACGGCTGCATCGTTGCCACGCCTGAAAAGGTCCCATTGAGGCCAGCATAGAAGCCGACGTGCGAGCTTGTCTGGTCTACCATGACAAGGTCCAGCTTGCCGTCATTATTGAAGTCCCCAGGCAGTGGTTGTGTAACTCCGCCATTGCCGGATGCGAGCTGGGCTGTGGGAACGGTATTGAAGACTCCCTTCCCCTGATTGAGGAACACGGAAAGATAGCCGTAGTTATATGCAATGGCGTCAATGTTGCCATCGCCGTTTACGTCGGCGAAGTTTACGATAGGCGCTCCGCCGTTATTCAGATTTCCGAGATTCGAAAGGAGCTTAATCGGCGTCTGCAGCGTGCCATCGCCGTTGCCCTTGGCAAGCCATAGACCGCCTAAAGACGCCGGGGAGTAGATGACATCCTGGTTTCCATCCCCGTCAACATCGGCGACGAAATGTGACCCGTAGCTCGCATCATTGAGATTGAGAATTGCGCCTGTAGTGGGAAAGTTGGCAGGAAAGCTGCTGAAAGTGCCATCCCCGTTCCCTGTCAGAACCTGAATAAAAGACTCCTGGTTAAAGTTGGAGTCATATCCAAGTAGAGGGATTACAAGGTCGAGTTTCCCGTCGTTATTAAAATCGCCAACTGTACGATTCGCATACTCGGAGACAATATCGCCATTGAAAACAGTGTCCTGTTCGGGAAGTTGCGCGCCGAACGTTCCACTTGCCGTTCCCAGTTGAGTTATGAGTGAAACCGTGGTTTCAGACCAGCTATCTTCATACAGGGCGAGTGCGACCATGTCCGGAATCCCATCGCCATTGACATCGGCGATGGTAACTCCGCCTCCCTTATCATTAAAAATGGCTCCGGAGGAGAAGTTAAAGTCATACTCCACGGGATCGAGAAATCCTCCCTTCTTATTGTTGATATAGACAAACTCAGCATTATTGACCAAGTCCGTAACTTCAAGATCGACATATCCGTCGCTATTTACGTCTGCGGCCTGAGAGTCAATGTAATAAACACTGGGATTCAGAACAGCTGTCGTATTGCTGGACGTTATCTTCCAGTCAGAAAAATCTCCGGTGCCTGGGTTCAGTAGCACGTTCACAGAGCCGTCGCTTTGCACAACTACGATGTCCTGCTTCCCATCCTTGTTAATATCGGCTGCTACGGATGTGTAGGTTGCGCTGGAATCGGTGGAAAGACCGCCTGCAGCAAACGGTGTTTTCTGGAACCCCGGAAAGTTAGCCGTATTGTTGGTTATTGCCGCGGTTGCCGCAGAGTGAATGCCGGACTTGGCGTGCGACGCGGAGGTGAAGCCTGACATCTTTGCCATCAGCGCCTTGACCCGGGGCATAAGAATGTTTTCGCGGGCTGAAAGACTGCCGCCTGCGTGTGACGCTTTGCTTTGCTGTGTCGTTGTACTCGGCACGAAGAGACTCTTCGTGCGCGGATCGTTCCTCATCCTCTCAATAGCTCGAGGAAGGGGCTGTCCATTGAGCACAAATGGAATCTGCTTTTCCTTCGTTTTGGCCCTGGATGGGATGGCATTGGCATTGTGCGGGAAGGCGAGTCCGAGGCACAGGGCGGCCAGTATGGCGCCGGAGTTACGAATAATTCGAAACATAAAATCCTTTCATTGATATGCGGATATGCAGAATGACTTTGAACAGGCGGCACTTTGCGTCGGGGAGGCCGGTTCCGTGCCGCATCGCCTGGTTAGAAACTCACACCGATCGAACGTATGGGAACAATGGGTTTTATCGGGGTAACCCCGATAGGCTTCCCAAGCCCTGTGTCCTTGGCCGCTGCGGGCGAAATCTGGGACCAGTTATTGAAGAGATTGACCGCATTGACCGTGCCGAGACCTGTTGCAAAATCCCAACCCGCATTAGCCGGATAAGCGACATCCAGCGTGGAAGGAGATACGCTGAGTTCGCCGTAGTAATACCTGGTGTAATACGTCGATTGATACTCGATCGACGTCCCATAGCAATTGAGCGGACCGATGCAAGGCACAGCAATATTGCCCTTGGTGACATCATGAAAGGTGCAGGAAGAATCCGTGGAACTGCCGAGGGTCGAGTCACAGGAAGATGTCGATGCGGCGTTCGGGCTTCCGGTCACACCGTATTCCGCGGCGGCGAGTTTGTAGAGACCCACGTTCGGATTTCCCTGGCGGCCGTATTTCTGCGTCACGAGCGCAAAGATGCCAGCCATGGCAGGCGAAGCAAAAGAGGTTCCGCCCCCCGTGTTGTAGATGGAATCAAGCGCATTGGTTGGATCGCAGGGAGTGCCGTCATAGTACTTGTCGGTATTGCAGAAAACGAGCCCGTGTCCCCAGAAGCCGCTGGAGGCAAACAGGGAAATATCCGGAATGTCGCGGGTATTATCCGCAGGATTGCCGGCCACGTTCTGCCATGAGGGCTTTGTAAACTCCTGGCTTGGTCCGCCGCTTCCGCTGCCGGTGGTTATAAATTCGAGTCCCGGCCAGTTGTTGCAGAATCCCGTCGGCCCGGAAGCTTCGGTGTATCCTTCCCAGGTCATCAGATCGCTGTCCGCGCAGGAGTTGTTCCACGTCTTCTCCGGCACGTACGAAAGGGCGGATCTGTAATCCGAAGCATTGGTTTTAGACCAGTACTGATCCACGGTTCCCTGGGCGGCATCGTAGAAATCCGTCCCGCCGACCGATACGTCATAAGGAGTGGAGGCGAAGCCGCTAACCTTGATGCCATTCTGCGCATAAGACTCGTTGGCGTCGCAGCTTGCGGCTCCCTCATCTCCAGAGGAGACAAAAACCGCCACGCCTTCGGCCGCTGCCTGCTGGAACGCATAGTAAAACTGATTGAGCTGTATGATCCCCATCTCAGTTTCACACTCGCCGTAACTCATGCTGATCTCTTGTGGCGGCGTCTTCCAGCTCAATAGGTTCAGCACCGCGATCAGGCCGCCGAACTGGGTCTGCGTGTCTGCGCATGCCGCTAGGATCACCGCGGCATCAGGCGCTGTGGCTCCGGCCCATTCCGCGTCGAGTGCGGCCTCGGTTTCAGCGGAGTTTTTGCCGGGGTTCAGGCAGGGGTGAGAACCTGTCACGGTCTCCTGGGTAAAGGTTCCCGCGTATCCGGAAAGGCCAAATGCCTTGCGGAAGCTCGCAACATCGCTCGCCTTCATCAAGGTGTCTTCAACGACTGCAATCGTCTGCCCCTTGCCTCGGTAACCGGACGTCCAGAGTGGGGTCAAATTGTAGATTTTGGCAATGTCGCCCGGAGCGACAAGTTGAAACTCCTCCCCCTCATAGTCGACGAAAAAGGAAGGCAGCGAGTCACCGGAGCGACTAACTTCGGTCAACTTGCCGGTCTTGCCATCCCGCTTATAGGACCTGCCGCCGCGAATCAGGGGGTGGGGAAAGAAGTCCGAGAGGGGAACTCCAGAGATGATTCCAGCCAGGGAGGTCGGAACAGAGGGCTCGACAGTTGCCGACGTGTGGAGTTTACCGCCCACCCTCAGGTTGTGCATCTCGGTATGAAGGGCCTGTTCAACCTGGCCGACCGTGCCGGAAAACTGAATCATGTTCCTGCCGTCGTTGACGCCTTCTACGGTGAGCCCCTCGGAACGAAGCCAGTCGGTCACCTGTTCAAGTTCCTCATCTGAGGCTCCAAAGCGCTGACCAAACTCGGCAGCCGTTAACCATTGATGGAAGTTGGCGGAGTTCGGATTGTGCAGGTCGTCTATGGCGGCCTTCACTTTGCTCTCCGCTTCCGGTGTACGCTTGAGCTGAAGCATCATGTGTTGCAGCATCGTGTCAGGTGCGACTCGGCCGAGATCCTCCGCCGATCGAACGACCGATGCAACATGCCCTGTAAGTATGGTTCGTTGGCCCTGGATGATCTGAGGCGCAGCGCTGGATTTGAACTGGCTGAATGCCGGGGCGGCGATCAGGGCAAGGCAGAAGAGAAGGGAGAGCAATCTCCAGGTTCTAGACGCAGACATTCGGGTCTCCAAAGTGGGAAATGGGTTTTAAATGAAACGATTGTGGGAGTATGCCTTGTGACGAAACAATGAAAAACAACGTCACTTTTACAACTCAATAACGTATCAATATATCTTTTTTATTTTCATATACTTGCTGGAAATCATCCTGCGCGGACTGGTTGCGGATCCCTGGCGGGAGGTGCCGGTGCGGGTGCAGGAGCAACGTGGAATGACAATATATATTTGAGGAACACGGATATGACAGAACGCCACGGACCGATTTTCATGTTTTCGGACTTTATTTTCGATCCGGCAACTGGCGACCTGACGAAGAATGGCCATCGTATACGAATTGGCAAACAAGTCAGCGATCTACTGGCCATTCTGCTCACTCATTCTGGCGAACTCGTCACGCGGGAACAGATCCGCGAAGTTCTTTGGCCTCAGCGCGAGCAGTTGGATTTCGAAAAAGTTATCAATAACGGCATCAGCCGTTTGCGCTTCCTGTTGCAGGACGACCCGAAAAACCCCCGGTACATCGAGCGCATCCCCAAGCGGGGATATCGGCTGATTATTCCCGTGGAACGGCTATCGCGCCCGCGATCAGACGCTGAAGCATTGGGACCGACCGCCCACCCCCGGCTACCCAGGGAAGAGAGCGAAGCAACCGTAGGCGCCGATGAGATTCGCTACTTGGAAGTCGACGCATCAGCCGATCCACGTAGGGGTAGGAGCTTATCTGCATTCTGGCCTCGGAAGCACTGGGGTCTCTCTATTATATTCGCGTCGTTGACCTTTCTGGCACTCGCTGCCTGGGCCGCCTTTCTGCTCCGCCCGCACCAGACGGCCACCCCCGACCAAACCGCGCCGGTTGTCATCTCACTTGAAGTGACGCCGATCGAATACGATACCCCGGACCTGAAAGGACTCGCCAGCAGCTTTCAACTCGAACTCGTTGACGCCCTCTCGCAATTACCAAATCTTAAGGTCAAAGAGCAGCACACCTTGTCGAAACCAGCCGGTGGCCCTGCGTTTCCGGTTGACAAAAATGGCCTGGCGACAATTCTTTATGGCCGGCTGTCTCGCCCGCTCGATAAATGCCATCTTGAATTTGAGCTGGTGCGAGCCTCGGATGGAACTCATCTCGCATCCTTTCAATACAACGGGAGTGAGTCAGAGTTCGCCTCTATCCGCGAGAAATTCCAGCAGGACATCTTCGTACGGCTCAACCTGGCTCGCCAGCATGGCCTTCAAGCACCGGCAGGGACCTCCAATCAAGAGGCCTATAACGAATACCTGCAGGCGAGACTGCATTTCTGGCAGCAAACAAACGATTCCATGCAGGCCGCTGTCAGGGAGTTCCGTTCTGCGATCGCAAAGGACAACAAATTCGCCGCGGCTTATGCGGGGCTCGGCCGAACCCTTTTCGTAATGGGAGAGCACGGTCTATTACCGCAACCTGAAGCGATCGCACAGGCGAGCGATGCAATCACGATCGCGCTGAGACTGGATCCCTCATCTGCGGAGGTACATGGAGTCCTCGGTTTGATCCATTCTTACCGGGACTGGGACCTGGCCGCCGGAGAGCGAGAACTTCGACTCGCAATTCGGCTGGATCCGACACAGGCCATTTATCATCAATGGCTCGCCGTTGTGCTCTCGATTGAGGGAAAAGGGGACGAGGCTCTCCAGCAGATTGATTTCGCGCACGCTGATGCACCGGACTGGCCCCCTGTCTACACCTCTGAGGTCTTTGTGGCCGGCAATGCCGGCAATCAAAAACGTCTCTTGGCGGCAGCACGGCAGTTGGAAATTCTTACCGCCAATTCCCTTTTCGCAAAAGACGCCATGGCGAATGCTCTCTGGTATAGCGGAAGACCGATCGAGGCTATCGCCGAATGGCGTGAGATGGCCGAAGCGGAGCATGACCAGGTGCGTGTCGATATCGAAAATCAGGGATTGCGCCGGTTTCAGCAGGGAGGAGTTAAGGCTTATGCTCAGGTCCGTCTTACCGCGATTGCAAGTGGAAAGGGAACCCGGAGCCATCCCAATGACTTCAATCCAATTGAATGGTATGCAACTGCCGGCAACAAGAAGAAGGCAATCGCCC
Source organism: Occallatibacter sp. FHG110214_02 (assembly GCF_059115385.1). Lineage (NCBI taxonomy): Bacteria > Pseudomonadati > Acidobacteriota > Terriglobia > Terriglobales > Acidobacteriaceae > Occallatibacter > Occallatibacter sp. FHG110214_02. Next base: position 8,257 of record NZ_JBZYWK010000012.1, read on the forward strand.
TGCTCCGCGACCTGGCTGCGAACCGCAATCCTGATTTTCTGGAGAACATCCAGAGTCCCGGACTCATAGGCCTCCATGCGGAGAATGGATTTAAAGCGCTCTTGATACAGGAGGGGATAGTGCTCTCCCACATCTGAGAGCCGATATATAGCTTCGAACTCAAAGTAGGGTTAGATGAGCGAAGATCCAATTACCAATCGACAGGTTGGATTGTTCGACAGTCAATAGCTGCGAACCATAAGCACTTTCTTCTCCGGATCACACTGGTCAGCACCGGGTCATTGGTAGACTTTCCGCTTGATCACGGGTCGCGTTCTTCCTACCTCGCTTGTGAAGGCAAGGATCCTCAGTTAGAAGGTGCGATCAACGTCGTCTTCTCTCTATGAGGGGAAGGCCTGTCTTTGCGATGAAATGTAGAAGGCGCCAGGGCGAGCGCTAGGGTCTAACCTTTGTAGCCATTCGCTTCGCTTTCGCGACGAGATCGTCGGCGTTGTAGAGAGTCAAGGCGTCGGTACCGCAATGGTCGACATAGACGACAAGATTCTCGGTACCGCCAACAACACTGGGGAAGACCAGTCCCTGGATCTTGGCTGCGATCAGCACAGCAGCGAACTCCATTGAATCGACGAGAGAGTCGGGAGATAAGGTCCGATCCACGAGATCTTTCATATCTAAGGGTAGAGAGCCTGCCGATAGATCAAGTACTCGCTCCAGATTGACTTCTACCCCGAAAACGATGCGCGGATACTTGTCTAGAGTGATCTGCGACGCACCCCCAAGACGGGATTTGCGCGCAAGAAGCTCAGCTCCCGTGCCGGAATCGGTCGCGTTCAGGTACACCGCTTTGGTCCCCAGCGGGCGCGAAGCGTCCACCGACAGCCGCTGTTCCTAGACCGCTAAGGACCTCATCGGGGTCCATGTAACGATACTCGACACTCCGGAAATACGTTCCCGCGAGGGGAGCGTGGCCCGCCGACCACAGGTCGAGTGCAGCGCGTTCGGAGATCGACAGACTCAAGCCGGCTGCCCCTCGCGGAGCCGCAGAAACTCAACGATCAAATCCCGGGCTCTGCCACTCGCGATCAACTCTTTCGGTGTTTTGTGCTGCAAAGCGGTCAGAGGAGTCGATAACCATTCCGTCTCCCGTGGAGCACTCACATAGTCATCCATCAACGAAGTCAGTTCCACGAGATCGCGCATCTTGCGCTTGAGCTGACTTGTACCGACACCCTTCTCCCAGTTCTGTAAGGTTCGAGGGGTCACTCCGAGCGCCTCAGCCATCTCGTCCTGGATCAGTCCGAGGCGTTTCCGGAGTCTCACCAGTTCCTTGCCGCCGTCATCCAAAGTCTCATCCGCTGGGAATTGAACCTTTTTCGCGCGGAGGAGTTGGCGAAGGTGCTGCATGTTGAACGCCCACTCGGTCTCCCGGAACCTGCTTCTTTCCGCAAGCTTGCCGATACGGAAGGCAAAATCCGACGAATGGTGAGGGAAATAAAACACCACACTCGCGGGCTTGTAGGACTTGAGTTCGAACAAAGCCGACTCAATGACTGTATCTTCTGTTGGATGATGTAGATAGAAGACGACTATATCGGATTTCAGATCTCGATGGGGGGCCGACTGCGGTACCGTCTGGAAGGCCGCGCGAAAGCGAGAAAAGACAGATTTCGCCTCCTCAAGCTCGCTCTTGCCCGTCCATACGACCAGTTCATGGCTCTCAGCCTGCATCAGCATAAAAGACCTCTTTTTTCATTATAGGCGAAAAACTTCATGCTGGGCGAAGAAAGCCGCCTCAGCCTTGCATAACAGGTCAACGGAATGGCATCCGATCACACCAGCGTTTCCCATCAGATTTGGGAAGAGGGCCGAGTTGAGCGGTGAATTCGTCGAGGCTCACTCTTGATACTTTTCGCCGAGTAACGAGAAGCTAAATGCAGCGGGACAAGACATTATTTCGCTGAATCCAGACTCCATTGGTACGACGCGGGCATCCGCATACCTAAAGGCACGAGTCTCAAGGGTGTATTAGACATCCTTCTGGAACGGCTCACCGAACCAGAATACGAACCGTTTCGCGCGAAGTTACGGGCAGCTAATGACCAACTCGACCCAGAGCGATCTGCTGGACTTCTTTGCGAAATGTTGGCCCAGACGTTGGCGGAGAAGGTAACTAACGCAAGATCCAAGCTGCTGGGCAATCCGACCGATCAATCAGCTCGCGAGGTTGTTGATTATGGGAAAGCCGATGTTCTCCAGACTCTGCTTGTGAACAAGGGTCTGCGAGACCGACACTTCGTGCGGGAACCATCGCATCCAACTGCGCCGATACGGAGACTGGTAGAACAGTTATCACGTTCGAAGGGCGCGGAGGACGAGGGAGATAAACAGTACATCTTCGTTCCTGAGGATCTCGATTTCAGTGGCGTGGACACGTCGGACTTGGGTCAATCTGTAAAGACGGCCATCGCCCAACTCGGGCGTCCCGAAAGGAAAGCGGCTGCTTGTCGTGTGCTGAACGATGCTCTGGATGGGGCCAAACAGAGCTTGCTTGGTATCGATCCCACTGTGACCGAACTGTTCGATGCAGTCCGAAAGAAATTGCTTGAGCAAGGCAAAGAACTCATCCTGCTGATCGAAGACTTCGTGGTCTTTTCGGGAATCCAGAAGCAAATCCTCCAAGTTGTCATTAAGGAAGGGATCAGAGACGGCAAGCAAGTGCTGTGTACGATGCGGACGGTCCTCGCCTATACGTCAGGCTACTTGGACACAGCAACGGTGCTGACAAGGGCCGGTATCGAATACGTTACACGATCGTGAAGGACTACGTGCGCACGGCGACGCTGCGGGGGCAAGAAGTGTTTGTACCGCTGGTGCATCCTGCCGGCGAGGCGCAGGTCGATTTCGGCGAAGCGCTGGTGGTGGTGGCCGGAGTCGAGCACAAGGCGCATTATCTGGCGATGGATCTGCCCCATTCGGACGACTGTTTCGTGGCGGCATTTCCGGCCGAGACGACAGAAGCATTTCTCGAAGGTCACGTGCGAGCCTTCGCCTACTTCGGCGGCGTTCCCACGCGGATACTTTATGACAACACCAAGATCGCGGTGGCGAAGATCCTGGGTGGCGAGCAGCGACAGCGCACACGCTCCTTCTCCGAGTTACAGAGTTACTATCTGTTCGCCGATAAGTTCGGCCGACCGGCCAGGGGTAACGATAAGGGCAAGGTGGAAGGCCTGGTCGGCTACACCGGTATCGAGCTCGATGAGGCTTATCTGGCTCAGGCAATGGAACGTATGAACAGAGTTCACCAGAGGATCGCCGCCAGGCGGTCCTCTTCTTTTTTGTCCTCGAATCGGCAACTCGCTTATTAAAAAGCGGCCAGTGCAAAAGTGGAAAGCGCCTTGCCCTTCCCACTTTCGCACTGGCCCGACGACGACGGGGCAATCACCGTCTATACCTTTAGCTCTTTATATCTGAACCATTCCGCCATCGACGAATAGCTCGGCACCGTTCACGTAGCTTGCGTCGTCGGAGGCGAGGAACAGGACTGCCTTTGCAATCTCATCCGGCTGTGCGGGGCGGCCGAGAGGAATCTCTTTCGCCAGTTCTGACAAGAGTTTTTGAGCATTCTCCCGGCCGCCCGTTGCGTTCTCGATTGCCGGAGTATGCACCGGCCCAGGACTGACGACGTTCACACGGATGCGGCGCGCGCGTAGTTCATTCGCCCATGTGCGCGCGAAACTCCGTACCGCGGCTTTGCTTGCGCTTAGGACACCAAAGCCAGGTATCCCCTTGATGGTCCACATCGAAGCGTTCAGGACCACCGCGGCGCCGTCCGGCATGAGCGGCAAGGCTTTCTGCATACAGAACAAAACTCCCTTCACGTTCGTCGAGAATGCGGTCTCGAATTGGAGTTCTGTGATCTGCTCAATGGTGGCATGTTCAGCCACACCAGCGTTGGCGAACAGGATATCCAGCCGTCCCGCCCGTTCCCTCACCGTCGAGAAGAGCCGGTCAAGATCGTCCAGCTCGGATACGTCGCCCTGTACCCCGACGGCCCCGTGGCCGATCTGCTCGATCGCTGACGCGAGTTCCTGGCTTCTGCGTCCCGTCACGAAGACCTTGGCGCCCTCGCTTGCGAGCAGTGTGGCCGTTGCCAGACCGATCCCGCTGGTTCCGCCCGTAACCACTGCAATTTTGTTTTCAACTCTGCCCGACATACTCGATCTCTCCTAAAGCGGCGAACCGCCGCCTGAAACTCCAACCGTTCGGTTGGATATAACTCATGAGATTCCAACCGTATCGTTGGAGATGCAATATTATTCAGCTATGGCTTGGGATACTCAGGAAACGCGACGCCGTCTTCAGGAGGCGGCGCATGCGGAGTTCAGCGCAAACGGCCCGGACGGCACGAGCATGGCGCGGATCGCGGACCGTGCCCGGATCAACAAGGAAAGGCTCTACAACTACTTCGGTGACAAACGATCCTTGTTCGAGACGGTCCTCACCGAGGAACTGGAGAAGCTGGCCGTCTCCCTGCTGAACAATGCTCCCAGCCTCGAGAATATCGGAGAATACACGGGATGTATCTTCGATTACCACGCGGAGCATCCAGACCTTGTTCGACTCTTGCTCTGGGAGGGGCTGGCGGGTGGCCCAGCAGTCAACGAGGTAGGACGGACCGCTCACTATCGGCGAACTGTAGCAACGATAGGTGCTGCCCAACGGAAGGGCGTGCTTAATGACGATCTCGACCCCGCGAAGCTGCTGTTCTTGCTGATTGCCCTGGCTGCATGGTGGTTCGCCGTGCCCCAGCTAGCGCGCATGGTTACGGGCTCAGATGGCAACGATCGGGCGGAGCGACGGCGTCGCCGTGCCTGCGTCGTGAGCGCTGCCGAACATCTCGCATCACCCCACTCCTGAGAATGTGTGTGCCGGGAACTACTGGTTGTTCCACTGAGAATCTCCCGGCATCAACGCGGCATGTCGTTCGACTCGTTCCGCAATAGTCTCAGTCGTCTTGTTCCCCCATGCACCGTAACGATGGTCGTCCATCTCCACGGTGCAGCGAGTCTGCCTGCGAGGCTGTCGCGCCTCAAGGCGAACATCTCTTCGAGGCCATGATCCTTCCGCCTTGACCCGCGCCAGCCCCGCAGCCTTTTGCTTGCCATCGTGGAAATGGCCATCTCTGCGCCGACGCGGCGCGCTCCTTTCGACGGTTTCCCTTGTGTGTCCCACCCGCCACAGACCGTGTCCGCGATTTATACCAAACCTGAATAAGTCAGCACGAAAAGGTATAAATCGACCCTGCGATTCCGCCCTACCTTGACTCCAGACGTTGCAAACGGAGAGTACCCACTCGCCGGAGACGCAAACGAAAGGAGCACCAATGCACATCACCCTTCCCATCAAACGACCTCACCTCGGGCGATTGCGCGCGCAGTACCGGAGATGGGTCATCCCCTCGCTGATGTTTCTCGCGGCCCTGCCGGTCTACGCACAGACAGGCAGCGATCCGTGGGACAACGCGGTCAACGTTCTCAAAACCGCCTTCACCGGCACGATTGCGACCGGGCTGTCGCTGGTCGCAATCGTCGTCGGAGGACTGATGTTCGCCTATGGCGAAGGCCAGTCCAAGAAGACCATCGCCGGCATCGTCTTCGGCGTGGGCATGGCTATAGGCGCGGTAAATTTCATGGCTTGGCTTTTTCCGAGCTAGGCTACGAATGGGAGGAGGTGAACCTACCTGAACGTCGGGATGAAGGACCCCGGCTTCAGAATCCAGCCATTCTCTCTCGCCCCGACCCACGAGAACCAAAACTTTCTGTATTTGTTTCTGCGCGTCTTGATCGAAGCCGGTGGACGCTATGAGCTGACGCCGGAGGATGAAAAGGTGCTGTTCGCCTCAATCGAGCGAGTTTACAAGCTGCCCGCCGAGATACGGACGCTCACCAACTTCGCCTCCATCCTCGGGCCTCTCGGGGAGCGCCTGCACCGCTGGACCCAGGCCGGGCAGTTCGGCTACCTCTTCGACAACTCCGAGGACACGCGAAGCCTTACTCCATCGGTACCTCCCGCATCGTGTGATGACCTGACTACGATCGCGCTGGCTTTGCGGGAACGAGTTGAACTTGGACCACAACAGCTCTTTCGCCTGGTCGGCGTCGGACTCAGCAATTTCCACCTTGAGGTGGAATCCCCACTCTTCGAGAATGAAGATGCCGAGGTGAGTACGCCGCTATCGGTCTAGTTCGCTCAGCAGTCTGCGCTAGATAATCTCCGAAAGCCGCAGCAGAAGTTGCCGTTGTTCCTCCCGGATATAGTCGCTCGCCTCTCGGATTGAAAGCCAGCGCCCGCGATCCACTTCGGGGATTTCAAGACGACGCCCGGAACGCGATGGCCACTCAATCTCACAGGTATTGCTGATCAATTTGGACGGATCGCAGTCACCTTCAAATGCCCAGGCGTTCACAATCTTGCCGCTCTTCTGCTTGATCGAGCCGAGATCGACAAACTCTCCTGTAGCTCGAAAGCCGGTCTCTTCTTCAAACTCTCGCCTCGCCGCAGCAAGTGGATGCTCCTCTGGCTCATACTCGCCCTTGGGAATCGTCCACGCTCCTTTATCTTTCTTAGCCCAGATCGGTCCTCCCGGATGAACCAGAAAGACCTCCACCACATCGGCCATTCGCCGGTACATCAACAGACCCGCACTCCGTTTCGGCATTCGCAACCTAAGTATTTCTATACTGAATTCACCCGGACGTCTTCAGTCCCAGCTCATCCACAATACCGTCCAGTTTGGACACGCTCAGCGCAACAATATGTCCCACGGTACCGCGATAGTCCTTGTAGAACGCCTCGAAGAGTTCGGGCGCACAACGACGACGCGTCACATTCACGACTTCGTTGGTAGCCAGCGTTCGGCGCGGAGTCAGTTCCTTGCCGTCTGCCTCTAGCCAAATCTCGGACTGGCCATGATTGATCTGTTTTGCATGCAACATGTAGCTCTCGCTCATGGTGTCAGTTTACCGTTCTGCAGGTTGTTGAAGAATTCTGCTTTTGAAGAATGAACCCACCCAGCAATAGCTATTCGTCAACATATTTGCCTATGTTGACTCTCCGCAATTGCTCAAGCTCTTCGATTTCGCGTTCGGATCGTTGGCCTGCCTCTGTCCAGGTTAGCTGATACTTCCACCCGGTTATGGGGTCCGTAGTAACCTCCTTCTCTCTTATTTGCTAGCCACGGCTAACGGCACTTCCGCCGATACGTGATTCGTTTGGCACTCGCGCGGGCCGGTGGTCCTATCTGGATTTCAGCTTTTCCCGAAAAGTGAGAGAAAGTTTGGTTGTCCGTTGGAGGCATGGAGCCCACCGTCGACCGGCAGGATCACTCCGTTGACAAAACGGGCGTCATCGCTTGCGAGAAAAGCAATCACACCTGCGATTTCATCGGGTGTGGCGGCCCTGCCTATCGGGAGGCGGTCGCGAAAGGCGTCCACCACGGCTTCAATCTTCTCAATATCAACAGTTGCATCCGTCGAGGTGAGACTCGGTGCCACGGCGTTGATACGGACGCCGCGTGAACCGTACTCTAGCGCCAGGGCGCGCGTGAAATTCGTGATTGCCCCCTTCGCAGCGTTATAGGAAATCATCCCCCAATCTCCGCCGAGACCAGACACGGAGGAAAGATTGACGATGGAGCCCTTCGTCTTCAAGAGATGAGGCATCGCTTCCCGTACACCGAAATAGACGCCATCGAGATCAGTCGCCATAATCTTTCGCCAGACCTCCGTAGTCGTCTGTTCGAAAGCACCAAAGGTAGCGAACCCCGCGTTGTTAACCAACACATCCAGCTTTCCAAATTTGTTGACTGTGTCTTTCACAAGTCGTTTTACGTACGCCTCATCAGAGACATCGCCGGGGTGAACGAATGCCTTTGCTGTGTCAAAACCTGCAGCAGTTTCGCGCAGTTTGTGTTCACGCCGTCCATTCAGCACGACAAACGCGCCTTCGCGCAGGAATCGACGCGCTGTGCCAGCCCCGATACCGGAACCGGCTCCAGTTACGATCACGACTTTACCTTCAAATCGATTCATGATGTTTCTCCTATGAGCCTCATTCGATGGTTATGTTGTCCCGGCGGTCAGTTTTGGCGAGCATGACATGAGACGTTTCCGCAGGGATGACGCGAGCCGGGCGAACGGTGCGGCAAAGCCCGGCGAGCCGTCAGCGGAATTAGGGGTTAGCTCCTCGCCTTCGCGACTTCCGCCTCGGCCGCACGCGCCAGACCTTCGACCCAGTCCTGGTGATAGCTGTAGAGACCGCCGGGATACTCATGGCCGAGCTTTTGAAGGAACCACGGTCCCTGCTGCGTTTCTTCGGACAAGACATGACAACCTCTCTCCGTCGGCGTGATGACCCAGCCATGATAGGCGGTAGAGCCTGTTTCATCTCCCTCGACGGTTGTCGACCACGCGAGACGGCGGCTAGGCACGAACTCCGTGACAATGGGGAACATCCGGAAGCCGATGGTGACTCGGCTATATTTCGTTCCCAGTGCCAATTCGGACTCACCCGTAAGAATCTCGACTTGATTTTCGGGTGGAAAGTAGCTGGACCAGTTCCTGGCATCGATGAGCAGCTTCCATACCACTTCTGGCGGCGCTTTCACGTCAATGTCATTCAGTGCATAGATCGGGGAGATTTTCGGATCGTATTCGGGAGGCCAGATTACATGGTCGTACATTGTTACTCCCCCTTCTTGAGCAGGTCTTGAAAGATTAATGGAGCCCAGCTATTGCCCTGCGCCTGGATGAGCAAACCTCCCTCGGCGAGCTTTCCCAGAGCAACCGGCGCATAGCCGAGCTGTTTTACAATCGCAGCGACTCTTGCGCTCGCGTCCTCGCTGTCGCTGGAGAGAAAAAGAACACGCCGCGCCTCCCCAACTTGCGGGTCTTGCGCCAGTATTTCTGCGGGCAGGTGATTGAAGGCTTTGACCAGCAATCCCCCTTTGAAAGCCTCAGCGACGACCGCGGAGGATGGGCGATTACCAAGCTCCTCAGGTGAGACGCCATGGGCATTCGTTACGTCCATGATCAGCTTGCCCTTCCAATTCGCCGCAGCCTTTGCCACTTCTCGGAAACTCTTGAAGGGGATGGCAAGCAAGATTACGTCGGCCTTCACGGCATCCTGCAAGGACCGGGGGTGAACATTGGGGCCAATTGCATCGGCGATTGGAGCGAGCTCTTCCGGCGACCGCCTGCTAGCCAAAGTCACATCGATATTTTTCCGAGCGAAAGCTTTCGCGAGCGCCTTACCGACATTTCCTGCGCCTAAAATCGAATAGGTCATAGAACATCCTTTGCATGTCAAGCTGACATTTCGTGGTTGGTGAAGCCTAGCTGCGCTTCAAGTTCACCTGAAGGGCAACGGTTGCAAGATCACGCAGAAGACGTTCATGGGCAAGCCAGAACCCGTCGGGAGCCTTCTTTGCTAGCTCGATCCAGAGCGCACCGCGCATCGTTTCTTCCGTCCAGAGATGGCAACCCTGCTGCGTAGGCGAGATTATCCAGGCGTGGTAGGCTACGGAATCCGGTGCTGATTTCGGTCCTCCAAACCATGCAATCCGTGTGACGGGCTCGAACTCTGTTACGGACGCTGCCACATCTTGTCCGGCAAGGTTGGTCTCAAAACGCGTCCCGGATCGCAGCCACTGACCTCCGCCGATCAACTCGACCTGCTGAACGCCCGGATAGAACTTATGCCATGTGCTTGTGTCGGTGAGCACCGACCAAATCGTTTCCGGAGAAACCGCAACTTCGAGTTCATTCGTGAAGTGAATAGGGCACCGGCTGGGTTGCATGTCCTCGGGCCATCGAATTGCTTCATATTGCGCTCGTTCTGTCATGAGGTTGTCCTCTCTGATATCCACGCTAATTCTGGTATGAGTATTCCAGAACACTTGTTACAGATGTATCATGAATGAATCGGTTGCACAAATTTCCTCTCTAACGAGGTAGAGGCGTTCACAACGATGCATACAGGAACAAAGAAGACGGGACGGCCAATCGGATTCGACCGGGAAGCAGCTTTGGAAGCTGCGATGTTGCTGTTCTGGGAGCGAGGATTCGAGGGTGCTTCGATAGCCGATCTGACCCAGGCGATGGGGCTCAGTGCTTCAAGCATCTACGCGGCGTTTGGCGACAAGCACAGCCTCTTTTCGCACGCGGTGAACCGTTACCTCGAAACGCGGGCGCAATATGCCACGAAGGCGTTGGCCGAACCCACGCTGGAGAAGGTCATTCGCGCGCTGTTCGACAATACTGTGGCGTTCCTGACCGGCCTTGGTCATCCACCGACCTGCATGTCCCTGGCCGGAGCGATGGGCTGCAGCATCGACGCTGCTCCAGCGAGAAACCTGATGACGGAGGTTCGAAAGGCAAATGAAGCGGCCATTAAGAATCGCCTGCTACAGGCTCGTAAAGCCGGAGAGTTGTCTAAGGAAATCAACGTTGACGACTACACCCGCTATATCTCTATGCTTCTGGCCGGACTCTCTATTCAAACAGCAAATGGATGCACGAAGGCCGAGTTGAAGCGAACAGCACAGTTAGCTCTCAAACATCTCGGTTATTGAGTAGTATTTGAGCCGCTCCGTCCTAGGAAAACCCTGCAATGATTCGGGCTCAGGATGTTCATCTGTTCACTACGCCAAGAAAGAGTCCTGGTGCTAGGGAACGAACCTTAGGAGAACACGAAAGCCGAGGTGCTCGTTGCGTTCGCTTGGAGGATACGCGTAACGCATGGAGGTTCGACAGGCGCGGCGTCCAGGATTGCCCCAACTGCTACCACGGTCTACCCGCCACGAGCCACCATCTTTGCCATTTGCCCGAATGGAAGCGAGGGAGCAACACGGCTAAGCAGATAAAGAACGTTGCTGAGGCCGGGGCGAATTTCCGTCTTGCCTGCTTCAATTCCGGTGATTGCCTTTGTCACCAGGACATTCACCGGCATTGCTTTTTGGCCCTTCATCTCCGATTCGAACTCTTCCCGGAACAACTTCGTCTCGACTCCCGGAGGCGCCAGTTCTACTACCGCGACGTTTGAACCTTTGAGCTGAACACGCAGGCAACGTGTGAAGGCGTGCAGACCTGCCTTGGCTGCACTGTAGATGGGGGAGAGTGGAAACGGAATAAATGCAAGGCCAGACGAGACGTTCACAATCAAGGCATTCGGCCTGCTCTTGAGATGAGGAAGAAACTCCTGCACCAGTTGCACCGGACCATTCAGATTGATGTCGAGTTCTCGTGTGACGTCTGTCAAGGAACGCGGTTCATTCATGTTGAGATTCCGCATGATGCCTGCGTTGTTGATCAGGATGTCACATGCCGGGAACTCTGTAGTGACGCGTTGGCGCAGGGATTGAATGTCTTCAGGCTTGCTTGCGTCGCTCCGGAATACATGAACGCCGGGCAGAGCGGACTTCGCCTCTTCCAGCTTGCGCTGGTCGCGGCCGGTGATGAGGACAGTGTTCCGGCGTGCGATGAGTTGCCTGGCCATCTCCAAGCCGATGCCGCTAGTACCGCCGGTGATGAGAATCGTTCTTCTGTCGAGTTTCATGGGACCTCTGAATTTGTTGTGGGTTGAGAAGCTTTAGACCGTAAGGGCAGTGCCGACAAGAAACGCTGCAAAGAGAGCCACTGTCAAGCGTGGCTGGGTGTATTCGAGAAAAAGCAAGCTAAGGACGAACCACGCACAGGCCGCCATAAGGCCCAGCGCAATACCCGACCATTGACCCATGGCAGTAACACCGTGATGGATGGAAAACAGGGCCAGCGCTGCGAACAGTATTTGGCTCGCGGCATAGGAGCTGTTGATGCCGTAGTACAGGGTTGTCGCAGGCCTTGGCGCGCGCATGCCCCGCAGGTACTGGGAGGCTACATCGATGCTGAAGTGTAGTAGCCCGCTCAAGAGAAGCCAGCCATATGCCGCGTGAAGCAGTGGGCTGTGCAGTCGGTTTCCGTGTTGGACTAAATACATATTCACCTTTGGCCGCTCTGTGCAGCGCGCGACCATATGTGTCACTATATGAGAGCCGCTATCCTTTAGGAAGTAGGCACCTGAAAGTTTGATATGCACTTAAAAGAGAGTGTAAAAATCATGGCCAAAGGAAAGCTTTCGAACGAGCAGGTTGCTTCGCTGCAGGCCTACCAGGCGTGCAAACCGCCAGAGATCACGGACCCTCGCGTCGAGGTGCTGGTCACAGAACTCATTGGCCGTGTCGCCGATAAATGGACGATGTTGATCCTCGAAGTGCTTACGGAACAGGGAGAACTGCGATTCACGCGGCTCAACGAATTTGTGCCGGGGATCAGCTACAAGATGCTCACTCAAACGTTGCGCTCGATGGAACGTGAAAGCCTGATTGCTCGTACGGTGCACCCGGTGATCCCGCCGAAGGTCGAGTACAAGCTCACGGACTTGGGTCTCAGCCTGGGAGCGGCGTTTTGCGGGGTCTGGATGTGGGCTGAGAAACACATGGAAGAAGTAGAGCAGGCGCGCGCGGCCTTCGATCGAAGATACGCCCACACCAGCAGAGCATAGATCTTGAGAAACGCCGCTCTCGTCACGCGAGAACATCTTCTCATCAACGACTATTTAACGGCAGCCGATGTTTTGCGCTTACTGTCCTGTACTTTAGGACGGCGAGAAGAGCGCTTATAGCAGCACCCGATTCATAGTGCTGCAAGCCGACATTGTATGAACAGGTCACTGGTGTCAAGCGGTGGTCGTTGTTTTTCTCTTTTCACGGTCTGTGCTTTTGCTGTTGTCGTTGCGCCGCATGTTGCTCTCCACCGGTTTGTATACGCACTCTGGATGAGCAGTTTGCAGTGCAAGCTCGGTGCCGGTTGGGGTTCGAGAGGAGAGTCGATGCTGCCATTTCTCGGACGGCCTTTTATGGGCCAAAGTCGGCTCGCAGTCATCGGAACACGGTGTGATCGCAACGGGTAAACATAGTCCAGCTCTCAAGCAGCTTCAGCATGGAAAGGCACGTACGGTTCCTGGGTGCCTGTAGTGGTTGTAGTAATCGGTCCAAGGCTTGAGGCAGTCATCGCGTTGGTCAGAGTCGTTCCAGTGTTTTGCGTAGGCCCATTCTCTGAGCGCGGTCTGGATGAAGCGTTCGGCCTTTCCGTTGGTTCTTGGGGTGTATGGCCTTGTGCGTCGGTGTTTGAGCTGCATCTTCTGACAGGCGTGTCGGAACTGGCTGGAACGGTAGCATGAGCCGTTGTCGGTGAGCAGTGCGCGGACGCCGATGCCGTGGCTGGCGAAGAACTCCACGGCTGCGTTGAGGAAGCCGATGGTGGTTTCTGCCTTCTGATCGGGCAGCATCTGTGTGAAGGCCATGCGCGAGTGGTCGTCCACAGCCACGTGCAGCGCCAGGAAGCCGGGGTGCTTCTGCTTGCCACGCAGCCTCCCATCGCCACGCAGGCTGACCTGGGAGAAGCGTGTCATGCCCTTGATGTCCAGATGCAGGAGATCGCCAGGGGCAGCGTGCTCGTAGTGCTGGACGGGCGGCAGCGGGTTGAGGTCGCGCCATCGGCTCAGCCGGACGCGGCGCAGGATGCGGCAGACCGAAGCCGGGCAGACGCCGGTGCGGCGGGCGATCTCGTATCCGGGCATATGCCCTTGGCGCAGTTCGACGATGCGGCTGGCAATGCCTTCCGGCAAGCGACGCGGGCTGCGGTGCGGCCTGGAGCTACGGTCCAGCAACCCATCGAGGCCGGCGATCCGGAAGCGAGCCACCCACTTGGCGGCAGTTTTTGCGCTCACGCGGAAGGCGGCCGCGGCCGCCTTCCGCGTGGCTCCCTGCTCGACAACGAATCTGGCTAACGCCTCTCGACTGCGAAAGCTAAGTCGGGCATTCTTATGAATGTCCATTCGATTCCTCCGAAGGTTCTAGTTGCTCGTCACAACCAGCTTCTCCGGTTCAAATCGAATGGACAACCTCCTGAAAGATCACAGGTACCCCAGATGCGATGGAGCAGGACGGCCAGTTTCCGCGCCACGGCAACCACAGCCCTGCTCTTCGCCTGCTTGCCACCTCGAGCTGCAAGATGCAGCCCCCACTGCCGGAGTGACGAGTCTCTCCCATGCGGCCGTAGGATGTGGTTCGCGCACTCGATCAGAAGACTTCGGAGATAGACGTTCCCAGCCTTGGTGATGCCGAGCTGAGGGTCTCGTTCTCCAGACTGGCTGCGTCGCGGGCGTAAGCCAAGGTAACAGCCGACATCCCGACTTCGCCCGAAGCGTTCCTTGTTGCCTAGAGTCAGGACGAAGGTGAGCGCGGTGATATGGCCGACGCCTTGCACCTTCAGCAACGCCTGCGTCTCGGGATACTCTGTCTGTGTTAGCTGCTGAATCTGGCGATCATACTCCTTGATCTTCAGAGTCATCTCCGCGATCTGCTGAAGCACCGGTCCGAGCGCCTGCTGTAGCCCTGGCGGCATGACTGCGAGACTGCGCTTGGCGAAACACCGCGTAGAAGAAGCCGGCATCCGATGGCCACAGGACTTCGTTAGTCCACGCACCGCGTTCACCGCCGCTGTGCGCAGCCGAACCAGGAGATCCCTTGCACGAATCAGTGTAAGCGCCTCTTGTTGCTCGACGGTCCGGTGCGCGATCGGACGCAGTATCTCCGGATCGAGCCGGGCATACCGCGCCAGCTTCTCAGCGTCGACCTGGTCGCTCTTCCGATCACTGTGCGAAATCGCCCGCAACTCACGGACGTTGGCCACGATTACTTCATGGCCAAGCTCCTGCAGTTGCTCGCTGATCCAAATCGAGTGGGTTCCAGCCTCCATCGCCACGCGTGCGTGAGGAACATCTGTAAACCACTTCTCGATCGCCTTCGGCGTGGTCCGAAAGCGACCTCGATCCACTACTTCGCCGCCTTCGTGGAGAGTACAGTAATGGCTCCAGACATCTCCAAGGTCGATACCAATCGTCATCCCGATCTTGGACTGCCTGCGTGGAACTTCCGCGATAAGGTGCTGCGTCGTCTTTTTCATGGGATACAGTCTCTCCCTTCCGGAAGACCTGCTCATCCCATTTCACGGTATCAAACGAGCGTTACAGACCTCTCGAACGCACTTGCGCAAGTAGCGGTGAGCGTTGTCCGAGTCGAAGCGCGGATGCCACGTTTGCGAGATCATGATGGGTGAGAGTGGGACAGGGATCTTGAACGTCCGTAAAGACATGGCCTCTGCGGAGGCTGCGAGTATTTGCGGTACGGTGGCAATCAAGTCCGACTGACTGGCCAGCACCATGGCTGCATGAAAACTTGCGACAACAAGAGGAACGTCGCGCCGAAGCTTCAACTTCTCCAACGCTCGGTCGATGGGCGTGAAGTCGAGCCCCTTGCGAGAAGCGTTCACGTGCTTATAGCTGGTGAAGCGTCGTAACGTCATGCTTCCTTTCCATATCGGGTGATCGGTGCGAGCCGCTCCAACAAGAGTGCTCTTGAAAAGCACCTGCTGCTTGATCTCAGGGCTTGTCGCCATTGTCCCACTGATGACTAGATGAACTGTTCCTTCCCGCAGGTCGTCGATATCGCGTGCGGATGCCTCCAGTACTCGGAGCTTTACATGCGGAGCATGACAGGACATCAACTTATAAAGTCCGGCGGTAAGAAGTGCTGTTGAATCCTCGCAGCGCACGGTGAAGGTCCGTTCGACCTCGCGAAGCGATACCGCCGCTTTTGCCTGCACGAGCGCACGCGTTTGCTCTACCAACGCCGATACCTCTGGCTGCAGTTCAAGGGCGCGGGACGTGGGTACAAGGCGCATACCGGCTCGAATCAGAAGTGGATCGCCCATCATCTTTCGCAGCCGCAGCAGGACGCGGCTCGTCGCAGGTACGCTCATACCCATTCGTTCTGCAGCACGCGTGACGCTTTGCTCCTGAAGGAGTGTATCGAGAGCGAAGAGAAGGTTCATGTCCGGTTGTTGCATTTCAGTGCAAGTATACCTTGCGCACAACGGCATTGAACGCAACTACTCACCGACTGTAAGGTCAGTTTATAAAGCCGTCGGCAAATGGCACGTGGCCCAACGCAACCAACCAGGAAGGATAACACCCGATGAAACTGAACCACCTGAATCTAGCCGTCCCCGATGTTTCTGCAGCTACGCAGTTTTTTGTCGATCACTTTGGCTTGAAAGTTAAGAGGGCAGTCGCCGACAAGATGGCGATTCTTGAAGATGAGGACGGATTTGTGTTGAACCTCGGGCACTTCAAACCTGCTGAAGTGTCTTACCCCGATTTTCTTGGTTTCCACGTTGGATTCAAGCAACAGACTCGTGAGCAGGTGAACCTGATCCGCGCAGGCATGCTGACCGCCGGTCTAATGCCACCAGAGCCACAGGAGTTTCACGGCGCGTGGACGTTCTATGTGCGGTGTCCCGGTGGTTTCTTTGTGGAGGTTTATTGTCAGGAAAGGTGAGCATCACCAATACGGCGTACCTATAAAGCCCATCGAGATCGGGCTTCGCGGCAATAGGGTCGGTTCGAGGAGGCTCCTGATAAACGGGCTTATGTGAAGTGATATCGAGGGTCCATTAAGGGTCCAATAACGGGGAAAATATGTCGCATAAAGTCGTGTTTCATCGCGGTTGATGTCGAGCAATTTCAATTAGTTGCAGACCGCATCCAAAATGGCATGGAAGAGATCATCGGTTTGATACGGTTTCGCCACCCTGAGAGATCCGCGAGTCTGGAGCCAGACAACCGCAGACGGCTGACGTCTCTCCACCTCTGTGAACCAAGCAGCAAAGCTGTCTCGGCAAGAATCAACCTTCTCAAAAATTTCGAGGACTTCCGTCACCAAGTCCATCGGAGCTCTCATGAACGCAAGTGGGCTGTTTGCTGCAGATCGTTACTGATGTCCGCTATTGATCCGAGGCGTCTACGGTCACGGGTTCGGCCTCCTCAGTGAAGAGCACCTTCAGCTTTTCCGGGACCTCGACATTCCATTCTTTTGCCAGATCGAGCAATCTCAGCGTGTAATCCTCGACTCGGATCTCTATCTCGCCGTAGCGCGTGATCCTGTCCTTGCGTTTCATCGCTGCGTGCATGGGCTTCTCCCAGGGGAGGTTTGTCACGAAGTCCCGAAGCTGTTCGGGCGTCAGCGCACCGGATGGGCGTCCGACGATCTCCTGGTCAAAGATGATGATGCGGCCGCTGTTAATGAAGTTCACCAACTCGTGGAATCCGAGGACGTTGGCCGTCCCAAGTGAGAGCCCGCTAAACATCCGATTTCCGGTGATCGCCGCAGTCACCACGGTCGTGACCGCGCTGAGGTCTGTCTTCAAAAGCTTTGCGAAGTACTTCCGAAACCCCTGGTTGCTCCAGAGGGCCGTGAACTTTTCAAGCTGTCGGCGGGCCTTCAGGAGGTACTCGTAGGAGGTGCGAAGTTCTGCTGTGCTGCATGGGTGAAGCGAGTTCTTGCACTCGAAGATGAACAAGAATTTGCCTTGAAGGGCTACTACATCAGCGTCGCCCTCGACACCGGCGTAATGGTATTTGACATCATCCCATGCGCCGACCCCCTGCTTATGGAACTCGTTCTTGAGCCTCTGTGCCAATAAACCGTCGCCCTTTTCCCCCAGACGCTTTTGCGTTACGCGATCTCCCGTTCCTAAATGCAAGGCGCCGAGGGCACCCATTTCAGTGGAAGAACACACTTCCATGGTACCCAGGCCCCGCCGCCAAAATTAGGATCCTCCGCTTCAAAAAGCTTCCGCAATTCCGGCATTACTGCGGCGTTCAAAACCACGTTTGATGTAATCACCCGTGTTGGCCCCGACAACTCGCTTGAACGCCTTACTGAACGCAGCGTCGGACTCGTAACCGACCGAGCGAGCGACGTCTATGAGCTTTTTGTCCCGCTGTTGCAGTAGCTGCATGGCCTTCTGCATCCGCCACTCGGTTACATATTCCAGTGGTGTTTGTCCGAGTAGCTCTTTGAAACGCACAGCGAATCCGGAGCGAGACATGCCCGCCGCCTCAGCCAGGGATTCGACCGTCCAGGGTTTGTTCACTCTATCGTGAAGGGCACTCAGAGCAGTCCCAATTTGGGGATCAAAGATGGCACGAAGCCATCCCTGGTTGCGTTCCGGTTCGGACGCGATATGCGCCCGGAGTGCCTGAATGAACAGAACCTCGGCCAGTCGAGTCGCTACGACTTCCGATCCCGGCGCCTGCCCTGCCATTTCAGAGGCCAGCGCTTGCATAGTGTTGTGAAGAGCAAGTGTGTGGGCCTGATCAGCCTTAATCAAAATGAAGCGCGGTAATAGCTGCGTGATGGGCTTCAGGCTGGCTCGTTCGAAACTGAGGGAGCCGCAGACGACTGTCGTTGGTGCGCCGCCACCTCCGTAATGAACGACGGTGTTGGGTTCAGCGGCGATTTCGCGGAAGGTTGACCTTGGACGTGTTCGCGGATTATCGCGCATGACGATCGAAGTGTCGCGGGCGAGCA
Organism: Occallatibacter sp. FHG110214_02; assembly: GCF_059115385.1. Lineage (NCBI taxonomy): Bacteria > Pseudomonadati > Acidobacteriota > Terriglobia > Terriglobales > Acidobacteriaceae > Occallatibacter > Occallatibacter sp. FHG110214_02. The sequence continues at coordinate 26,789 of NZ_JBZYWK010000012.1, forward strand.
GAAAGCAATCGCCACCGGTGAGGGGGATCGGCTCCTGAATGCCTTCCACACTCAACCAGCAGTTGCCACGCGACAGCATGGCGAAGTGCGCCAAATCTGTAGGTGAAATCCTTTTGCCGGAAGGCATGACTTTTTCTTCGGTTTGTTTTTCCTGTATCAAGCCCCACGGGGCTGTTGCTTCCAGCCTGTGCTGACCGAAAGCGGTTACGTGAAGCGTTCTGAAGATGTCGGTTATCGGGTCCAAATCAGCCTCCTTATTTTGGACGAATAGACAATATTTCTGGACTCCTGAGCAATTCGCGTCCACTGCCAAAAGAATCTATTGCTCTGTAGTGGATGCTACACATTATTCGAAGGAGCAAAAATGGGAAAGCTTGAAGGCAAAGTTGCAGTTATCACGGGTGGAAGCGACGGTATGGCGCTGGCGAGCGCCAAATTGTTCGTTGACGAGGGTGCCTACGTTTTCATCACAGGCCGGAAGCAGGAGACGCTCGACAAGGCCGTCAAGCTGATTGGCCGGAACGTGACCGGCGTACAAGGTGACGCGGCCAACCTCGACGATCTCGACCGCCTGTTCGAGACGGTCAAGCGAGAGAAGGGCAAGATCGATGTCCTGTTCGCGAGCGCCGGCATAGGCGAGCCTGTCCCGCTTGGCCAGATCACCGAGCAGCACTTCGATAAGACCTTCGACCTCAACGTGCGCGGCACACTCTTCACGGTGCAGAAAGCGTTGCCGCTGTTCAACGACGGTGGGTCGATCTTCATGACCGGGTCCAATGCTTCAGCGAAAGGTTTTCCGGGTTGGGGAGTGTATGCGGCGAGCAAGTTGGCGTTGCGCTCCTTCGCACGCACGTGGCTCAACGAACTCAAGGAGAGAAAGATCAGGGTAAACCTTATGGTTCCTGGTGCAATTGCCACAACGATGCAGGAATCGGTTATGACCCCAGAGGCGAAGCAGTATTTCGAATCCCTCATCCCACGGGGAAAGATGGGGCAACCTGAGGAAGTCGCTACCGTAGCCCTGTTTCTAGCTTCAAACGACTCAAGCTTTGTGAACGGGCAGGAGTTGTTCGTCGATGGCGGCATGACGGCGATCTAAAGTCTGCGAACCTCGGTGAGTGGCTGACCTTCCACTGAAGCGAACGCGGCTCAAGGCGCAATGCCTACGCGAAGGTCGCCACACACCGGGGATGCATCATCGGCGCGGCTGAAAGCCGACCAAACCAATATCGACACGGATTGGAGAAGCACTATGAGCTACGCGGTTGTAGGATTCGGCAGGATAGGCCATCAGATCGGATAAGCCGAATATAAGATTTAAGAGAATCGTACCGGCCCCTGCGGCCTGTGAATATAGCGAATGGATTCTCGAAGATAAGTATGAGCGCCATCAACGGAAAGAAGATCGCCATCGTCGGCGGAGGACCTGGTGGGCTCACGCTGGCACGGCTGTTAGAGCAAAGCGGTGCGCAGGTGTCAGTGTACGAGCGCGACCAGAGCCGTAGTGCGCGAGTCCAGGGCAGCGCATTGGACCTCCACGAAAACTCTGGACTTGCGGCGCTGGAAGCCGCTGGCCTGATGGAAGCGTTCTGGGCCAATCATCGGCCGGATCTCAATAGCCTGCGCCTTACCGATACCAATGGAACGGTTCTTCACGAGCATCTCCGCCGGACGTCCGGTCCGGGAAAACGCCCTGAAATCGAACGTGGTCCGTTGCGCGACCTTCTGCTCGACTCGCTTCAGCCCGGCACCGTCCAGTGGGACTGTAAGCTGGAGTATTCAGAGTTCCAGGGCGAGCAGGTCTTATTACATTTTGCGAACGGACAGACCTCAGTGGCGGATATCGCCATTGGCGGCGACGGCGCAAACTCCCGTCTGCGTGAGTTGGTCACTCCTATCCGGTCGCAGTATGTCGGAGTTTCGCTCGTAGAGGGCCTCGTTCCTGCGGCAAAGCACGCAATACCGGAGTTGTGGGACCTTCTCGGAGGCTCGGCGTTGATCGCTTTGGGAGGCGAACGGACGATTGGCATGGGAACGAAGCCGGACGGCAGTGTGCTGTTCTACGCGGGATTGAAAACCGATGATCCCGCGGCCAGGCAGAGCCTTGAAGAGGCAGGCGGTCCGGACGAGCGAGTGAGATGGTTCCACGCCAACTTCAGAGGGTGGAGCGATCTATGGGAACCGCTCTTCAGAGAGGCTGTCTCAATGGTCTGGCGTCCGCTACTTGTTTGCCCGATGGATCAGCATTGGACGTCGAAGCCAAACCTTACGCTGATTGGGGATGCGGCGCACGTAATGCCGCCCTATGCGGGCGAAGGCGTGAATATGGCGATGCTCGACGCTCTGGTGCTGTCAAAACTTCTCCTCAGCGAAGCCACGCCTGGTGATGCAATCGCGGCGTACGAGACGGAGATGTTCTCCCGCATGCGATCCATGACGGCGGACACCATGGTAAACACGGAGATGTTCTATGCGCCGGATGCCTGCGAGCGCGTTGTGGCCCTGTTCCGTAGCTTCGTTGGAGGAGAGGCGGTTCCGCCAGCCGGCGAGGCTTAATGCCAGGTCCTGATACGTCGGCATTGAGGAAGTGATTCGTCTTTTGAGTCGAAGTATGAACTGCTGACTTCAGGGCAATGCACTCATCTACCCCGCAGACTGCGTGCTCGTTACTTACGAGAAGGGCGTTTATGAGGAGTAACACTAATGTCGCGCATGAAATGAATGCTCTGCTCTGTCTCGCTCACGAGACAGAATCGGCAGCTCCTTGCGGATCAATTTTCATGGGAAGGTATAGGCGACGAAACCGCCGCCCATATTGGATTAGGCCCGGATGAAGGCCAGGATATCTGCATTGATGATGTCCGCGTGAGTGGTCATGAGGCCATGTGGATACCCGGGATAGACTTTGAGCGTTCCGTGCTTGAGCAACTTGGCCTGAAGTAACGATGCGTCTTTGTAGGGGACAACCTGGTCGTCGTCGCCCTGCAGCACCAAGGTTGGAACGGTGATGGCCTGCAGGTCATCCGTTTGGTCAGTCTCTGAAAAGGCCTTGATGCCTTCGTAGTGAGCGAGCGCGCTGCCCATCATCCCCTGACGCCACCAGTTCTCGATGATTCCCTGGGAGGCTTTCGCGCCCGGCCTGTTGTATCCGTAGAACGGGCCTGAAGGAACGTCAAGAAAGAACTGTGCCCGGTTAGCCGCCAGCGCCTCTCGAAAGCCGTCGAATACCTGAATAGGAGTGCCATCAGGATTGTTGGCGGTCTTGACCATAAGCGGAGGAACGGCGGCGAGCAACACCACCTTGGCAACGCGTCCTTGTGGCTGGCCGAATTTTGCAACGTACCGCGCCACTTCACCGCCGCCCGTTGAGTGACCAATATGGATCGCGTTCTTTAGGTCGAGATGTTCGGCCACCGCGGAAGCATCAGCTGCGTAATGATCCATATCGTGACCGGTGCCGATCTGGGAAGAGCGACCGTGGCCACGTCTATCGTGGGCCACGACGCGATAGCCTTGAGCAAGAAAAAACAACATCTGCGCGTCCCAATCATCCGATGACAGGGGCCAGCCATGGTGAAACGCGATGGGCTGGGCATCCTTCGGTCCCCAATCTTTGTAGAAGATTTCTGCGCCGTCTTCGGTTCTTAAAGTTCCCATATCATCTGCTCCTGTGTTTGATTTGTATTGTTGTCGATACATGCGAATACGAAGTCGATCCCCGAGGCTGCTCCTGCACCGAGGCCTGAGCTGCCTCTACAGAGACAGCTCTTCGACAGCTTGATTCGCCTTCAGCACGACAGTCGCTGCCAGTGAGGGGATATTCATCCCCTCGATTCGAACTGTCTGTACATCCACGATGCCGATGAACGCCAGAATCTGGCGCAGGTAAGGCTCGACAAAATCCCAAGGACGCCATGGACCTTCCGTAAAGACTCCGCCCGAAGCCAGAATGAGAATTGCCTTTTTGTTCTTCGCCAGACCAAGGACGCCGCCGTCGGAATACTGGAAGGTCCTGCCCGGCCGCACAACCAGGTCGATCCAGGCTTTGAGGGCCGAAGGAATGCCGAAGTTCCACATCGGTGTCGCCATCACCAGGAGATCGGATTCCAGAAGCTCGGCGGTTAGTTGATCGGATTGATGGGCAGATTCCTTCAGGCTTTTCGCCTCCACCGGGTCCTTCGTCGAAATCGCCCGAAGGGTGAGTTTGTCCAAATGCGGTAATTGCTCTACGGTAAGGTCGCGGCGCAGGACCTTTGCGCCAGGATAGAGGCCAGCGAGCCGTTCAGCCAGCGTATCGGAAACAGCTCGACTCGCCGAATCTTTTCCTCTTGGGCTTACTTCAATCATGAGTATATTTTTCATGGCGGCTTCCTCTCAGTGAGCGCGCGGCGTCAGTGCGTTCCACGCCGCATGCGAATCCATGTAGTCTCTCCAGTGCGCGATTTTCCGGTTCTCGAGATGAATGATCGAGCAGAATCGATTGTCGTATTTCGCGCCGGTCGCCAGGACGGTTCCGTGGACCTCGTATTCGATGACTACGACATGCCCCGTGTCCGCGGTGTGGACGACGAGGTTGTCCGCTGACTGCAAGTTGATGACGTCAACGTAGCCCCGGAATGCATCCATCAAAGCAGCCACTCCCCGAATGACGCGAGGCCAGCCGAGATCGTAGAGAACCTCGTAGATGGTGTTATCAGTGACGATGTCAAAGAAGTGCTCACCATCGACAAGATCACCCAGCGCACGACGGACCAGGTCGAAGTAAGGGGCTGCGGCCTTGTAGGCAGCGTATTTTAGCTTGGACATACCATGTTTCTCCATTCGCTTTACGATGCTCAACGGGATGACTATAAAAGAGTAAGCTGCTCTCAAACAAGAAGGCACATTGGCATTAGTAGCTAACACCGAGGTAAGCCATGAAGAAAACGGGCAAAACAGCTTCTCTGGACCCAGCAGCCGTCTGCAAAAGTTCCGACCCGATGGCGGTCAGGGAGCTATTGACGAAGATTGGTGACAAGTGGAGTATCTTCTTGATTCTTTCGCTTGACCTGCTCGGAGGACGTGCGCGGTTCTCCGAACTCGAACGTGCGGTGCCGGGCATCTCGCAGCGGATGCTGTCGATGACGCTCAAGAATCTCGAACGGGACGGGCTGGTGATACGCGAGCTCTTCCCCGAAGTACCGCCTCGCGTTGAGTATGAAATTACAGACCTTGGAAAGAGCCTCCTTCAGCCCACACAGGGGTTGGTCGATTGGGCGAAGGCAAATTGGGAGCGAGTCAGAAAGGCGCAGGCCAAGTACGATTCCAAATGATCTTCATAACCTGTATCGATTGGCAGATCACTAACGAGAAGTCGGCTAATGAGATGGTCCGCCGCTGTTACCCTCCGCTGACGCGGCGAAGGCAAGGCTCAATGCTTTCTTTCTACTGAACGAGGCGATAGATCTGCTCTCTCAGCCATCCGAAGCCGGCGTCTTTTTGTGTTCGTTCATGCCAGATAAGGCGATAGTCAAAAGCCGTGTCGGCGTGCAGGGGTATGAGGGACAGTGGGGCTGACTGTGCAAGCGTTTGACCTAGACGCGAGGGTAAGAAAATGAGATCGTCGGTGTTCGCGAGCAGCAGAGGAGCTGAAGTGAAGTACGGCGTTCTCAGTGCAATTCGCTTCGCCGGGTGTAGCACTGATCCGATGAGCATTCCATTGCTGAGCTATACACTCGACGCCCATGGCGGCATGAAACGCTGGATGCAATTTCTGGACTTCGTCACTGATGTCACGGTTGAGGGTGATCTTTGTTCCGAACAGGGCCAAGGACGCATCGCCCGATCATCCCGGCTGCTCCTGTCGCTGCGAGGCCAACGGTCGATCACATTGCTGCCAGACGGTCTCGAGCCTCTGCTCGTTAGCCGGGGTGTTGTGTCACAGTTGAGCCCCCACCTGCCACTCGCACAAGTCGTCGCGTTTCCAGAATCAATCTCATCTCAAGATGTGCCGGCCACAGAGCCCGCTGCAATGAGAACGGGATACTTCATGGGGAATGTCATTCGTTACGCTCTGATGGCCCCTTTCCTCTATGCAAGTGAGGCAACTCATGCTGAGGAAGTGGAACCTTGGATAGAAGATGGGGAAACCTGGCGAGTGCTCAAGGTGACCTTGCCTGCCGACCAGGTTGCGCCGTGTCAGGTCCAGTATGCCTACATTGGCGAAGATGGCTTGATCAGGCGCACAAGAAACGACGCTTCTTTGATCGGGGCCTCAGGAGAAGTCGTCAATTATGTCGACGCATACGTGACAGTCGATGGGATCAAGATACCTCGTAGCCGCAGTGTATTCTCTTGTGATCCGTCTGGTCGCAAGATCGAGACCATGCCACTCGCGAGGATCATCTTCTCAAACTCATTTTTTACAGATTAGCTCGCTTCACTGGCCATGGTGAGTGGGAACTCCGGGGTCCAGCATTCTCCATCACAAAAGCGACGATTGTCTCACGGCGTTCAATCCATGCGAGTATCTGACCAAATCATGCAGCATTCGGCAAAGAACCCAACTCGCGTCTCCCCATAATCTGCCTTCATCAGCCTTACAAGCTCTGGTGTGACTGCAGGTCGCATCGGATACGGAGAAGGTGGCCATGAACCATGCAGAAGGCAAAACTTCCATCAATGACGCGGGCATTGACGTTATCGTGAATCTCGCGCGGTCGGGGGATTGCGACGCCTTTACCCTATCCAACTCAGCGTGCTCCGAGCAGTATTGAGAACCTGACTTCGTTGAAATTGAAAACGCCATAGGCCGTAAAGGGCAGGACGGATGATTCCTGCAACGGACATAAGTGAAGCTCTGATTCTTGCTCTGCAGCAAGTGGTTCGGCACAGCCAAGCGGCCATTGTGCCGCTGATTAGTACCGGGAAACGCTTTTAGCGGAAGTAAGCACCGCTCTGGTGGGCTCAATGAACGCATCGGCCTGTTGTCAACTGTGGAGAAATTTGTCAGCACATTGTTGTCGAACCCAGGAGATTAAAGCGATTTGGTCAACACTGGCCGCAGAGAAACATGCATCTTGGAAGTCGGGAGGTGCATATACAGACGAACAAAGCAGCTTATTACGGTGCACGTTCAGGCATTGTGTGGAGCCGGCCAAATTTTGTAGGCGCATCGCCTCGAACCAGAGAGGATGTATTCGGTTCTCTCTATACGGATGTTGTCTCCGCCGAGACACTTCTGAAAGAGGGAGAGCTCTGATCGGCAGAATCCCTGACAAGTTGTGGCGGCTTCCCCAATGGGGCAGTGATGTTCGATAAACAGAAATGAGCCATCCGCTTCCTGGCTCCACTCCGGCATATATCCTTCGCGGCTGCGGAGCTGCGCGAGCTGCTGGATGCGTGCCTGCAGGGTCTCAGCGCCTGCAAAGGCAGTAAGGTACGCGGCCTCTATTTCCTCATCTCTGAAACGAAGGATGGTGTTGAGAGCTCCTTCCCCAAGGCTTTCCCGAATTCCCCGGATGAGTTGTACGGTAATCAGGCTATGAGCATCGGAGAATCGCCCTTCTCCCAACTCCGTAAGTTTCCATCTCTGGGAAGGGCGGCCAACACCTTTCTTTTCGGATTGAAATTTGATCAGGCCATCCGCAGCTAGTTTCTGAAGTTGCTGACGAGCGGCTTCGCCTGTGATCTTGAGTGAAAGAGCTAGGTCGGAAGCAGTCTGCGGACCATTGATCTTGAGCTGCAAGAGCAATCGATCCCCTTGCGTGCGACAAGCATGTTCATTTTCCAAGTCGATGCTTGATATACCCGCCATGTAATCATTATACGAAAATCTGACAAAAATCTAGATTTATTGGAATCTTAAAGCCACACGATTGCATCTCCGCGACTGCTCGTTTAACTGTAAAGCCCCTTTAATTCGATGAGATTGTCGTAAACTCCATCCAGAAAAGCTCTTCTTCCTGGCTTCCTATCCACCATAATGCCCCTCAGAGGCCATTTGTCAAACCTGGTAGGTATCAAACGAATTTTCCAAGACATTTCTTGACATATTCCGGGCGCGGATTTATACAAGAAATACCTTTGAAATTGTGCCGCCGGGCTTGATCGCAAAAAGCCTTAGTCGTGCCTGGAATGCTTTTGCCACGTGGAGAAACTACTTTGTATATCTTTGACAGACAAATCGCTCTTGTGCCCTCTCTGCTGACGAGTACTTGTGCCCTTGGGTTGGCTCTGCTTGTGACAGGTTGCAAACCTCAAGCGAGCGTCGCTCCTGCCCCTGTGCCAGAGGTCGGCGTAGCCTCCGTCGTATCCCGTGAGGTGCGTCTATCGAATGAATTTAATGGCCGTGTTGCTGCCGTTGAATACGTCGACGTCCGTCCGCGGGTCACTGGTTATGTAGATCGTTTTGTCTTCCGCGAAGGCGATACCGTGAAGCGCGATCAGCTGTTGTTCGTCATCGATCCGCGTCCGTATCGCGATGCTCTTGAAAGCGCAAAAGCCGGGCTCGATCACGCGCGTGCCGTAGCAGACTTTGCCAAAATTCAGGAGCAACGTGCGCAGGCACTGGACTCTTCCAAGGCGATCTCGCGCGAGGAGTATCAGAACCGGGGCTCGGACCTGAGCCAGAGTCTTGCCAACGTCCATGCGGCAGAGGCCGCAGTTGCAACGGCGGAGCTGAATCTGGGATTCACCGAAGTGCGCTCCCCGATCAATGGCCGGGTCAGCCGCGCCCAGCTTACCGCAGGCAACCTTGCCCAGGCAGACCAGACGGTGTTGACCACGGTGGTTTCGCAGGACCCCATCTATGTCTACTTTGATTGCGATGAGCAAAGTTATCTACGCTACAAGAATCGTACCGGCAGGGGCGAGCGCGTCAACGCGAAAAATCCTGTACGGGTCGCTCTGGCAAACGAAACGGGCTTCCCGCATGCCGGCCGAATCGATTTTCTGGACAATACAGTGAATCCGTCGACGGGGACCATCCGCGCTCGCGTTGTGATGAGCAATCCCGATCACAGCTTTACGCCCGGCCTTTATGCGCGTGTGCAGCTGCAAAACCAGGCCGAGCAGCCAGTCCTGCTGATTGACGACAAAGCAGTGCTGACCGATCAGGATCGCAAGTATGTCTATGTATTGGGCGCTGGCAATAAGGCGTTGCGCAAAGATGTCACGCTCGGTCCTCTTGTCGATGGACTTCGTCTGGTGCAGTCCGGCCTGACCTCAAACGACAAGGTGATTGTGAGCAATCTGCAGAAGATCTTCGTTCCCGGCGTGCCCGTTACGCCGAAGGATACCGCGATGGATGCATCCTCCACTTCCGCATCGCCTGCCGCGTCTCAGGCAGTGACCAATTAAGGAATCGACGAACATGGACTTCTCACGTTTTTTTATTGATCGGCCGATCTTTGCGGTCGTGTTATCGATCATTATCTTTTCTCTTGGCCTGATCGCAATTCCCATTCTTCCCTCCGGCGAATATCCCGAGGTGATACCGCCGAGCGTCGTAGTGCGGGCAAACTACCCAGGCGCCAATCCGAAAGAGATTGCAGAATCGGTGGCAGAACCTCTGGAAGAGGCGATCAACGGCGTTGAAGGCATCATATACATGAAGTCGGTCAGCGGCTCTGACGGCACTCTTCAGGTTGTGGTTACCTTCCGCCCCGGTGTCGATCCGGACACCGCTGCCGTGCGTGTACAGAACCGTGTTGCTCAGGCTCAATCGAGGCTCCCGGAAGCGGTGCGCGATTATGGTGTTACGACGCAGAAGCAGTCTCCCACGCCGCTGATGTACGTCGACTTTGCCTCGCCGAACCATCGCTATGACTCGCTGTATCTGAGAAATTACGCCGTCCTTCATATCAAGGACGAGCTGTCGCGCCTGCCCGGTATCGGCGACGTGCAGATGATCGGTTCCGGCGACTACGCCATGCGCATCTGGCTTGATCCGAACCGTCTTGCCTCACGTGGCCTTACAACCACGGATGTGCTCAATGCCATTCGTGAGCAAAATGTTCAGGTCTCGGCAGGTCAGCTTGGAGCGCCACCTTCTCCCAAGTCAGCGGATTTTCTTGTCTCGATCAATGTGCGCGGACGCCTTCGCACGGAGCAGGAATTTGGCGCCATCGTGCTCAAGAACGGCTCCGATGGACAGATTGTGCATCTTTCCGATGTGGCGCGGGTGGAATTAGGCTCTGGAGACTATACCAGTACCTTTCACGCAGATACCAACGACGACGCGGTTGCGGTTGGTATCTTTCTGACGCCCGGCGCCAATGCGCTTGGCGTTGCCAAAGCGGTCTATGCCAAGCTGGACGAGTTGTCTAAGAGTTTTCCCGAAGGGATGACGTACAGCCCCATTTGGGACCCCACCGTGTTTGTGCGGGAATCGATTCGCGCTGTAGAGCACACCTTGATGGAGGCCATCCTGCTGGTTGTCATCGTGGTGATTCTGTTTCTGCAGACATGGCGCGCTTCGATCATTCCGCTGGTTGCGGTGCCGGTTTCGATTGTCGGCACGTTTGCCTGGCTGTATGTGCTCGGCTTCTCCATCAATACATTGACGCTGTTTGGCATGGTGCTTGCCATCGGCATCGTAGTGGATGACGCTATCGTCGTCGTGGAAAATGTCGAGCGTAACATCGAACAGGGATTGGATGCCCGTGCCGCCGCGCATCAGGCGATGAAAGAGGTTTCCGGTCCCATCGTAGCCATTGCGTTGGTGCTGTGCGCCGTGTTTGTGCCCATGGCATTTCTCACCGGCGTCACCGGCCAGTTTTACAAGCAGTTTGCTGTAACGATTGCGATTTCGACCGTCATCTCCGCCATTAACTCGCTGACGTTATCGCCGGCGCTGGCGGCAATACTTCTGAAAGGCCACGGCGCGCCCAAGGATCTACTAGCACGAGGCATCGATAAGGTGCTGGGCTGGTTCTTCAGGCCATTCAACCGATTCTTCCAACGCAGCTCTGATCGTTATCACCGTACGGTAGCGGGCTCGTTGAAGCTGCGCGGGGTGGTCTTCTTCGTTTACGCCGGTCTTTTGGCTGCTACCGTGTTGCTCTTCAACAAGATTCCGACAGGTTTTATCCCGACTCAGGACAAGCTCTATCTCTTTGCCGGAGCCAAACTTCCGGAAGGAGCATCGTTGGCCCGTACCGAAGAGGTGATGCACAAGCTGGTCCAGATGGGAGACAAGGTAGAAGGTGTTGAAAAGGTAATGGGCAATGCTGGGTTCAATGCCTTGCAACAAGTCAACACGCCCAATCTCACTGCGACCTACATCATCCTCAAGCCGTTTGACGAGCGTAAGCGCAGCGCAAAAGAGATCAATGCGGAACTAAGCGCCAAATTCTCGACTATCACTGGAGGATATGCCTATGCTCTTTTGCCGCCTCCCATTCAGGGGCTTGGCAATGGTTCGGGCTACTCCCTGTATATAGAAGACCGCGCCGGTCTTGGGTATGGCGCTTTGCAGAACGCAGTGGTCGCGTTTCAGAGCGCGGTTGCACAGACCCCAGGCATGACTTTTCCGGTGAGTTCTTATCAGGCCAATACGCCGCAGCTTGAGGTTAAGGTTGATCGAGACAAGGTCAAGGCGCAGGGCGTCGATCTAACGGATCTGTTCAACACCATGCAGACCTATCTGGGCTCAGCCTATGTCAACGACTTCAACGTGTTTGGCCGCGTCTACCGTGTCATGGTGCAAGCCGATTCCACGTTCCGTCAACGGGAGGAGGACATTGGCAATCTACGTGTACGCAACGCACGCGGCGAGATGGTGCCGGTCGGTTCGCTGGTGACGATTACTCCAGCCTATGGACCCGATCCAGTGATGCGTTACAACGGTTATCCCGCGGCCGATCTGATCGGGGATGCGGATCCGCACATCCTCTCGTCTGGCCAGACGATTGGCAAACTTCAGGAGATCGCTGACAAGGTATTGCCGCGAGGCATGGTATTGGAATGGACCGATCTGAGCTATCAACAGGTGACCCAGAGCGGCGCGGCGGCAATTGTGTTCCCGCTCGCGGTAATGCTTGTATTCTTTGTGCTCGCTGCGCTTTACGAGAGCTGGACCATGCCGCTCGCGGTCATTCTGATCGTTCCGGTGTGTATGTGTGCAGCTCTGTTGGGCGTATGGTTGACGGACGGTGACAACAACGTATTCGTGCAGGTAGGCCTGGTTGTGCTGATGGGCCTTGCCTGCAAGAACGCCATCCTGATCGTCGAGTTCGCACGCGAACTCGAGATCCAGGGAAAAGGAACTGTTGAGGCGGCACTCGAAGCCTGCCGTCTGCGTCTGCGTCCCATCGTGATGACGTCGATCGCGTTTATCGCTGGTTCGGTGCCTCTGCTGCTCGAACATGGCGCGGGAAGCGAAGTACGCTCGGCCACTGGCATCACTGTGTTTTCCGGCATGCTTGGTGTGACATTGTTTGGTCTGTTTCTTACCCCGGTCTTTTACGTTACTTTGCGCAAACTCTCTGGAAAAAATCTGGCTGTGCCAGGAAGCCATAGTTCCATGGAGGGCGATAACGCTGCATTGGAAGGCAACCATGTATAACTTGTGCCGAATCCTTCCCGTAGTTCTCGTTCTGTCTTTGACGGGCTGCTCCGTAGGGCCGCACTATAAGCGGCCGGACGTCACCTTGCCCCAACAATTTACTGCTCCTTCCACAGGAGAAAGCCGTAATCAAACGCCTGTTGCGAATGCAGGAGACACTGAGTTCTGGCATAGCTTTCAGGATGCGCAACTGAGTGCGCTGATAGAGCAGGCGCTCCAGGCAAATAACGATCTGCATGCTGCACTTGCCCATTACGACAGCTCCAATGCGCTATTGCGTGTAGCGAAGTTCGACCGCTATCCGACGATCACTATGAACGCTCAGGGAGGACGTCAACAGATCGCCGAAAGCGAGGCGTATGGTTATGATCCGGTCAGCCGTTTCTTTAACGCGGGTATGAATGCAAGCTGGGAGCTCGATTTCTGGGGTCAGGTGCGTCATAACATCGAAGCACAACGGAATCTCGCAGCGGCAAGCGCGAACGATCTTGCAGCATTACAGGTGACGATTGTCGGTGATGTTGCAAGTACCTATGTCGATCTGCGTGGCCAGCAGGAGCGTCTACGCATCGCACACGAAAATGCCGATAACGAGCGTGAGACCCTGCAACTGGTAGAAGCACGCCTCGCGGCTGGCCGTGGCACTGATTTTGATGTGGAGCGCGCGCGTGCCCAGATGGAATCAACGCTTGCGCTTATACCCACCCTTTCAACCTCCATCGCCGTCGATGAACATCGTCTGGCGGTATTGTGCGGACGCACACCGGATGCTTTGGCTGCAGAGCTCGATTCCGCAAAGCCATTACCGGTCCCGCCGCCGAGCATCGACCCGGGCGCGCCCGCCGATCTCGTGCGTCGCCGCCCTGATATTGGAGCCGCGGAACAGAGGTTGCATGCAGCAACGGAGCAGATTGGTATCGCCACAGCCGATCTATTTCCACGCCTGAGCTTCTCCGGTATGTTCGGAGGCTTCGGCTCTCGTTCAGGCACCCCCTTCGATAGCATTAGCCCAACCAGTCTTGCGGTGCTAGGTATCGACTGGTCCTTTCTTGACGTAGGCCGTGTACGCGCGCGGCTGGATGCAACCCGCGCCGATTCATCCGCTCAGCTCGCACAGTATCAGCAGACCGTCCTGCTGGCTCTGGAGGATGTAGAAAACTCGCTGGTCACGTATGCGCGTGCTCAGGACAGAACTGCTCAACTGGAACGCGCGGCACAAGACAGCCGACGGGCCACGGAACTTGCGCGCACGCGCTATACAAATGGCGCAACAGGATTATTGGATTTGCTGGACGCCCAGCGAGTGCAACTCCAGGCCGAAGAATCACTCGCTGAAAGCCGCTCTGGCAACGGGATCGCGGCTGTTTCCTTATACAGGTCACTTGCCGGCGGCTGGCCACAACGATTGCCGCTGAATGCTCACAAGCATTGACGCCGGGATGTATCTGGAAATTGAAAATATTTTTTAGAAGGATGGTCGTCACACTGGAAACTGGCCGCAAAGTATAAAAATTGCTCCTAACAAGCACCTATCTTGAAAAACTTTGTTTTTCAAGATAGGTGCTAAATCGCCAAATCGCTCATTGAGACGGATTACTTCCGCTAAACCGACTAATGAGATGATCCACAGCGATGAGTAATTGTTTGCCCTCCTGTCCAATGACCTAGGAACGCTCCTTTGCAACTCGTACGAATTGGTACTTTGTTTGGCCACCATCAACCAGCAGAGTATTCGGATCGTCTGTCGGTTGGAGCCTGGTTGTCCATGGTGGAGTTATGAGAACGATTTGGCGACTCGCGCCGGAGTGCTCTGCTGCAAGCTTGCTGGAACCAGACTCAAAGTCAATCTGGAATCCTTCTCCCACTTGCGAGATATACGCAGATCCCAGCTCCTTCGAGATATAGTGGTCTGTGTACTTGCGAATCAATGCTGTGGATTCAACATCCGTCTTGATCCGCTGACGCGTGACCTCCGTTGACTCGTCGAGGGCCTTCTTCTCAGCGGCAATCATAGCTTCGGCCTTGCTCTCTGCTCCGAAGATTAACTCCAACAGCTTCTGTTCAACCGATGCCAAAAATTGATTTGCCAGACCAAGGTTCGTGAGAATCGCCATCCCGATGCGGTGCTCCGGCAGGAAGAACATATCTGCGGTAAAGCCACGCGTATTACCACCATGGCCAACCTCGGCCAGGCCCTGTCGGTCTTTCAGAAACCACCCTAATCCATAGCTACTCTTTCCGTCGATCTTTATGGCAGAACGACGGCGCGCCAGCAGGTTCTCCTCCGTGATAATCCGTTCGCCTCGATCATTCAATCCCTCCAGCATCTCGCATTTCAGATATTGGGCCATATCGACAACGTTGGACCAGACCGATCCAGCCGGAGCCACGGCGTCGGCAAAGGTTTCAAGCACAGGATCGATGGGAACAGCGATCCCGGATAGATCACGGCCGTGGGGAGCGGCGTCGAGAGTCGAGTCCGTAGAGAGGATCGAGGTATGTGACATCCCCAGGGGCTCAAAGACAAGCTCTCTCATCGCGCGTTCGTATGCGTCTTGCAGAGGAAGGTCGTGAGCGTAGCTGTGCGCTGCAGCACATCCTGACAAAGCGGCCTGGCGATGATCAGTCCTTGTAAACGCCCTTGTCGCTTGCAGCTTAGTTTTGTCTCCAGACACATGGGAAACAATCGATTTCCAGAAGTGATTAAGCTGGAAACAATTGGAGCAAAGCGAGCGTGCTCGAGCACCCTTCCGCACTCTCGGATTTGATCAATTCGCGGAAAGAGCAGACCTCTGCCCACGTCGACCTTGTTGCCTATGCACGGCATAGGTCAGGCTCTCAGCACTAGGTTTCTGCGAGGGTGCTGAAATTTGGAATCTGCGTTTTTCCCAGTGTTTTTGAATGCTCAAGGGTGCTTCACTTAGCCATCAACGCAGCTAAATATTTTAGATACAATCAGTTAGCGTAACTGTCACAGCAGAGGTCAGTGAGGCCTGGAGACCAATGATGATCAGGCTCAGGCTGCTGCACCCAGGCACGGGTTTAGAAGAATTCCCTCCGTGGATATCTTCAAGGGGGTGTGTAGCACTGACCAAAGCCGTCTAGGGGAAGTGACCCCCTCCTGAACGCCTTCCTCCGGTGCCACATTCAGCAGTGCCCCGCACCTGTTGAGCGGTCAAAGTTCCGCTCAACAATCAATATGGACGAGTGGATGACACTTTATTATTTCTGCTGCTCACATAATCACCTCGTTTCAGACATGTCAGGATGAATCTATTTTTCTGGGGAGGCATTGCGCTCACAGAAAATAAAGAACTTCGGTTCTTGGTAGGATGACACTTTATTATGAGCGAACAGTTGCAAGGCTTCGTATCAGGGCATGACTTCAGTCGTGCCGAAAAGCATAGAAAAGGCATTGAGCTTTAGTCCCTGGGGGATGCTTTCGTTGCCCGCCAAGCTGAAACTGATCCATCGGACGCTGCCCAAGGCAACCGAAACCATGAGCAGTCTACGCCCCATCGCACTTGATGAAACTCATGCCCTGTAACACATGCACATAAGCAGAACAGACCAACCGGAGCGCCCTCGTCCCTGCCTGTGGAAAACTCCTGTCAAGCCCTTTTCGCGAAAATATCTTCTAACTCTTTTATCATCAACACAAAAATCTCCAGGCAGTTTGCGCTCAATTATGGTGCTTTATGCCAAACTAAAAATAAGCAGAAAAACGGCCCGATTCCAAGGAATCGGGCCGTTCTGTTTTACCTCCGCAATTACACAGTAAATACACAATGAGCACGAACAGGTAGGCCGGGCTTCAGCCCCGGCAATCAAACCAGCCAGAAGGAATGGGCCTTCAAGCCCTGAGGTACGCTTTTGCCACTTCACATGGCTGCGCTCCCCTCAACCCCAAGAAAGGAGAACCCAATGCCATCAATGGCAGGCACAACCCACTTGTCCCTTGTCCCTCTTCCCTTGTCCCTGCCCTCTGCACAGTTCCACAGTTCCGGAATAAAGAAACTGCACAGTCCCTGTGCAATCACCCACAACCCGCACAAAACAAAAGAAATGGGGAAGCACCCCACTGTGCGCATACACACGGAGATGCAAACACTCTGCGCATCTCCCGATTTGCCTCACACCCTAAAGCTTTTCCAGATTCGCAAACTTCTCAATCAGCTTTTTCATCCCGTGGCGGGCAAACATCACGGTCAGCTTGGCGTCTTCCCCTTCGCCTTCCCTCATCAGGATGGTGCCCTCGCCATACTTGGCATGACGAACCTTCTGCCCCTTGTTCAGCCCGGATGCCCCTTTGGACTCGGGAATATCCATAGCAGGACGCGAGGTAGTGCTGAACTTCGACGCCCCACCCTTACCACCAAAGAACTTGGCAATGTTGTCGAGCGAGTTCCCATCGGAGCTATTGGAACTACTTCCCTTATTGCTGCTGAAACTGCTTTTGCTGCCGCCGCCGTAGCTGGATGCGCCTTTGCCGTAGCTTCCACCGCGGTTGTTGCTGCCATAGCTGTAAGTCAGCCGCGGAGTATCCTGGCTCTCGTCTTCGTAATTGAAATGGCTGTCGCCAAAGTCGTCTCCGCCACGGCCACTGCGAGAATTACCACTCGCCCACACAGGCTGACGCGGGCTCAGATTCTCAACAAGCGCGGGCGGAATCTCTTCCAGAAAGCGCGAAGGAAGCGTCTGCTCCGGCGCGTCGTTGCCGTAGCGGCGGCGGTAGTGAGCGCGAGTCAGGATGAGCGTGTTCATAGCGCGCGTCATGCCGACGTAGCAGAGACGGCGTTCTTCCTCGATCTCTTCCGGGTTATTGAGCGTGCGCGAGCTTGGGAACAGGCCGTCTTCCATGCCGGTAAGGAAGACGAGCGGAAATTCAAGCCCCTTGGCCGCATGGAGCGTCATCAACGTAACGCGAGCCTCGGGGTCGAATTGGTCGGCAGTAGAGGCAAGTGCCGCGTGGTCAAGAAAATCAGCCAGCGTTTCGCCGCGTACTTCTGCATCATGCGCAGCGTTGGCCAGTTCCTTCAGGTTTTCGATACGGCTGAAAGATTCCGGCGAACCTTCCGTCTCAAGCGCCTTGATGTAGCCGGAGCGGTCAATAATAAAGCGAATCAGCTCAGGCAAAGTAGCAGCATCTCCCGGCGCGCGAAACGGCGCGGACTGAGCTTCTTCCTTCTTTTCCTCTTCCTGCTTAGGCGCTTTCAGAAAAGCCTTCTTAGGCTCCTGCTTCTTTTCCGCAGCGGCAAAAGGATTGAAGCTAGCAAAATCCAGCAGAGACATCTGCTGCTCCGGCTCGGCATCTTCGTTTTCGCCAAAATCAAATTCCGTAGCAGCATCCGCTTCTGCCGCTGTCTCAGCGCTGGTTTCGCCGAAGGAAAAATCCGTGTCCCCTTCTTCTTCCGTCTCAGGCGCAACATCAGCAGACAGCTTGCCGGCAAAGTCGGGGTCCATCATGGCCTGCGCATCAATCATCATTCCGCGAAAGGAGTCCAGCGCCATCAAAGCTCGCGTGGGGATAAGCTTTTCACGAATAGCAGAGCCGATAGCGTCCCATGTGGACATGCCTGTTTCAAGCGCAAGACGTTCCAGCGTGCCGAGTGTAGTTGCGCCGATGCCTCGGGCGGGAACATTGATAATGCGCTGAAGCGCCATGGAGTCATGCGGGTTGCGGATCAGGCGCAAATAAGCCATGAGGTCCTTGATTTCCGAACGCTCGTAGAAGCTGAAGCCGCCGACCATCGTGTAGCGAACCCCATAGCGGCGCAGCGATTCTTCCACCAGTCGCGATTGTGCGTTGGTACGGTAGAGGACGGCGCACTTGCCTTCCTCGCCATCGGAACTGGTCTCGCGGAGAAACTTCTGGATGCGGTCGGCAATAAAGAGCGCTTCGTTTTCACCGTCAGGAGCTTCGTAGTAGCCAATAAGTGAGCCACCCTGCCTGTCGGTCCAGAGCTTTTTGCCTTTGCGGCGAAGATTGTTGGCAACAACAGCGCCAGCCGCTTCCAGAATGGTCTGCGTGGAGCGGTAATTCTGCTCCAGGCGAACAATCTTCGCGTTAGGGAAGTCCTTTTCAAAGCCGAGGATGTTGTTGATGTCCGCGCCGCGCCATGAGTAGATGCTCTGGTCTTCGTCGCCGACGGCGCAGACGTTTTTGCGCTCGCCCGCCAAGAGCTTCATCAGCTCGTACTGCGGCTTGTTGGTGTCCTGATACTCGTCTACCAATAGGTAGCGATAGCGGTTCTGGTAGCGGCTGCGGACCTCTGCCGAGACCTTCAGGAGACGCTGGGCTTCGAGGAGCAGGTCGTCGAAGTCGAGGGCGTTGTTCTTGATTAGCTCCGCTTTGTACTGCTGGTAGATTTGTGCGATTTTTTCGGTGTTAGGGTCCTTGGATTCGAGATAAAACTCCTGCGGATCAACCATGTGGTTCTTGGCCCAGGAGATTTTGCCCAGCACCGTGCGCGGGGTCAGCTGCTTAATGTCCATGCCCATGCGGCGCATGATCTGCTTGACAATGTTCTGCTGGTCGTTTTCGTCGAAGATGGCAAAGCTGCGCGTCAGGCCCTTGCCGTTGACTTGCAGGTGCTCGATGTCGCGGCGGAGGATGCGGACGCAAAGTGAGTGAAATGTGGCGATGAGCGGCTTTGCCAGCGTGGTTCCGCCGATGAGCTTGTTGACGCGCTCGCCCATTTCCGCCGCGGCTTTGTTGGTGAAGGTGACGGCGAGGATGGAGTCGGGGGCAACACCTTTTTCTTCAATAAGCCAGGCGATGCGGTTAGTGATGACGCGGGTTTTTCCCGAGCCGGCGCCGGCAAGAATGAGCAGCGGGCCTTCCGTGGTTTCTACGGCCTCACGCTGTTGGGGGTTCAGTTTGGCTACTAGCGGCGACGTCACAATGGCAATCCGGGGGGAAAGAATCCTTCTATCAGTTTACCTGTCTTAGCTTTTAGCTGTTAGCTCGGCAGTGGGAGAACTGGCAGAGTGCTACCCCACCCGTGTTCACAAAAAGCGTGAACACGAATAGGGCACCCAGGTTTAGCGCCACTTTGCGCTGAGCCAAGCTCTTACTGGTTTGTCGTAGAAGACCATTACGATGCAGCCGAAGGTGAACATGATGATTACGCCGACGAGGACCGCGGGCCCCAGGCCGGAGTGCAGAAGTTTGTGTTTCGCGGCGTAGTCGCCCCATATCCAGATGACGGAATAGTGTGTCATATAGAGCGGGTAGGACAGGTCACCGGAGAATTTACAAATGCGTTCCACTCGCGGCGAGAGTTTGGCTTCGGCGCCCAGCATGACGAGCAGTGGGAAGTACAGGATGATGATGGCTGCTTCGCGGACCCATGCGCCGGTTTTATAAGGCGAGACCAGGACCATGATGAGCAGCAGGCTGAGCGCGGTGAAGCCGAGGCGGCTTTTGATATGCCAGCCCATGCGGTAGATGAGCAGGCCGGCGAGAAACGAGAAGGCTACACGCGCGCCGCCGTCCCAGAAGGTGCCGGTGCTCCAGCCGCCGGGGAGATTGCCGGCTTTGTGGCCGACCCAGCAGAGAAGGATGGCCGACGCAATGGTGAGCACGAGGAGCGCACCACGGCGGAGGCGGAAGAGGATGAGGCCGAAGACGATGCTAGCGACGTACTCCCAGAAGAGGCTCCACGCAGGGGCGTTGAGGCCAAAGAGATTGAAAGCTCGCTCTTTCATAACGCCGTAGGGAATCATGAGGAGCGAGGTCGCGAAGATTATCGCGATTTTTGCCGCGTTGTAGCCGGGGGCGATGCCGAAGGGATTGGCGTAGAAGGCGATGAGGCCGAGGATGAAACCAAGAATGACGAGCGGGTGCAGGCGGATGAGGCGTGCTTTGAGGAAACTCCAGAAGGACATGGTTTGCAAGCGGTCGTTATAGGCGTAGCCCATGACGAAACCCGACAGGCAGAAGAAAAAATCGACAGCAAGGAAGCCATGGCCGAGCCAGAGGTTGTCGTAGGGCCAGATAACCATTTCCAGAAAGTGGAAGGTTACGACGGCTACGGCGGCAACTCCACGCAGGCCGTCGAGGACGGCGAAATGCGGCCTGGTGAGGGTGGGCACCCCGGTTGTTTCCATTGCTGCTGAAGTTTCCGCCATCCTCGGGGCGCTCCTTGATTTTGGGCTGATTATTGCAGGCTACTACGTCTTTTTTAGCCGCCGTGTGTAGTGCGCACAGTGGGATGCCTTTCCAGACTGTTTGTTTTGTATGGGTTACGGATGATTGCACAGTGGCTGTGGAGAATCTTTATTTGTGAACTGTGGAACTGTGGGGAAGGTAGGGTACAGGGTACGGGGTGCAGGGTGGTTGTGGCTGGTGTTGGGTGCATTGGATTCTCCTTTCTTTGTGGGATAGCTGGAATGGGGAACTTAAGGCATCGGTAATCCCCGGTCCCCAAATGCGAGGGACCGGGGCACCCGCAGGAGGTATTAAGAAGAAACCCGGGGCTAAAGCCCATACAATTTGAACCAATATTCAGGGGCCTGAAGGCCCCTGCCCCCTCCGGAAAAACAGAACGGCCCGATTCCTTGGGAATCGGGCCGTATTTCTTTGACTATTTTGAGTTTGGCACAAAACCCCATAATCCAGCGCAAAAGATTTCCACAGAAATTGAAAATATTTTTCGATTTCGCTTGACTCGTATTGCAATCGGCAATAATGTCAATTGCGGATTGCAATATGGTGTTTCCCTGGCGGGAAACTTTGGCTCGAAAGGGGCCGCCTGTTGCGGCAATGAAGCTGGGCGAAAAAATTCGTTATTTGCGCGAGGTGGAAGGGAGCCTTCGTGGGCTTGACCGCGCGATGAGCCAACTGGAATTGGTTCGGGCCATTGAGGCTGAGACCGGCGAGAAGTTGAGCCAGAGCTACCTTTCCCAGATTGAGAGCGGAGCGCGGCCTCACCTTACCAACAAGACACGACAGATTCTGGCTACCGTCTTCAAGGTTCATCCGGGGTACCTGGTGGATGACCCGGAGGGGTACTCGGCGGAGTTGATGAGCCCGGTACGCGACGTGGAGGACAAGCTGGACCTTTGGCTTGTTTCCGGCGCGGAGCGGTTTCGGCGCGACCCGGAACTGCGGTCGGCGCTGCTGACGCTGGCCCGGCATGAGGACTCCCGGCAGTGCCTGCTGCTGATGGAGGCGGTGATTGAGACGCCGGGGCTGGTGGAGAGGCTTTCCGAGGTGCTGGTGAAACAGGGTGCAGGGTACAGGGTGCGGGATACAGGGGAAGAAGCGTAGCGCGGTGTGGGAGAACACGCATGAATTGGGAAATGTTGTACCTAATTTGTTTTGTTGCGGGGCTGATGTTGAGTGTGGTTGCGCTGTTGGGCGGAATGGGGCATTTGCATGTGGGTGGACATGTGCATGTCCATGTGCCGCACGGAGTGAACACGGCGGCGCATGCGGCTTCCGCTGCGGCGCACAGCGCAGCGCGGGTGCCGTGGTGGAATGGCTTCTCCGCGATGATTTTTCTCTGCTGGTTTGGCGCGGCGGGATACCTGCTGACTCGTTATGGGGGGTTTATGGCAGGGGTAACGCTGGCGTTGGCTGCCGTGGCCGGTATTGCCGGTGGAGCGATTGTGTTTGCGTTTCTTACTCGCGTGATGTTGCCGCATGAGAAGGAACTTACCGCTGAAGAGACAGATGTTGTGGGTGCCGTGGGTACGGTTTCGGCTCCTATCTTTGCCGGCGGGACGGGAGAGATTGTTTACCAACAGCTCGGAGCGGTGCGGTCTGCGCCTGCCCGCTCTGAGGATGGAAGGCCGATTTCAAAACAGGAAGAGGTCTTTGTTGTGAGGTATGAACGTGGGATTGCTTACGTGCGCAGATGGGATGAAGAAGCAAGGGACTAAGGGACATAGGGACTAGAAAGACAAAGACGGTTCGTGGTGAGTGGACTGCGTGGTAGTGGAACGGATGCAAAGCAAGTCCGTCGGTTCGCTCAGAACAGCATGAACTTTGAAGTTCCGTTTTCTAGTCCCTACGTGCCTAGTCTCTATGTCCCTGTACTTGAGAGGTTTCAATGACGAATACGACTGTGCTGATAACGGATATGGCCATCCTGGCTGGGATTTTTCTTGCTGGGTTTCTGGCTAAGTTATTTCCTCGACGCGGCCGCAGTGTGAAGCAGTAAGTTGCAATTGCTGAATTGCTGTTGATTGGCCGATGGACGTGAACTTTTAACAAGTAACAAGGTTGTTCTCCCGGTTGAAAGGACCGGGAATGTAATGAACCTCGAAACAATAGTTTTAGTAGCAGGAATCGCTGTACTGGCGCTGATTCTCATCATGGGCATCATTGCCCGCATGTACCGGAAGGCCGGGCCGAATGAGGCGCTGATTGTGTATGGGTTTCGCGGACCGCGTGTCATTAAAGGGCATGGCACGGTGATTTTTCCCATGGTGGAGAATTGCCGCGAGCTGAGCCTGGAGCTGATGAGCTTTGATGTGGCTCCGCAGCAGGACCTTTATACGAAGCAGGGTGTTGCTGTGACGGTCGAAGCCGTTGCACAGATTAAGGTGCGGAGCGATCAGGCTTCGATACTTACTGCCGCCGAGCAGTTTTTGACGAAGATGCCGCAGCAGCGCGAGGGTTTGATTCGGCTGGTGATGGAAGGGCATCTGCGCGGAATTATCGGTCAGCTTACGGTTGAGCAGATTGTGAAAGAGCCGGAGATGGTGGGCGACCGGATGCGGTCCACGTGTGCGGATGACATGAGCAAGATGGGGCTTGAGGTGATCTCTTTCACCATTAAGGAAGTGAAGGACAAGAATGAGTACATCGCTAACATGGGGCGTCCGGATATTGCTCGCATTCGCCGCGATGCGGATGTTGCGACGGCTGAGGCGGAGCGCGATACGGCGATTCAACGGGCCAATGCGCAGCGCGAAGCTGCAGTAGCAAAGGCGCAGGCGGACCAGGACCGCGTGATTGCGGAGACGGCTTCTGCAACACGGCAGGCTGAGGCGCAACGCGACCTGGATATCAAGAAAGCAGAGTACGCGGAGCAGAGCAGAAGGCAGCAAGCGCAGGCGGATAAGGCTTATGAGATCCAGACGAATGTGATGCAGCAGCAGGTGACGGCGGAGCAGGTGAAGGTGCAGCAGGTGGAGAAGGAAGGTCTTATCAAGGTGCAGGAGGCTGAGATTCTGCGCCATGAGAAGGAGCTGATTGCCACGGTGCTGAAAGAGGCCGAAATCAACAAGCAGCGGATTGAGACGCTGGCTGCTGCGGAGAAGGCTCGCTTGATGGCAGAGGCCGAGGGTAAGGCGGCTGCTACTCGCGCAACAGGTGAGGCTGAGGCGGCAATCATCTTCCAGAAAGGTGAAGCGGAGGCTAAAGCAATGAACGTGAAGGCCGAGGCTTACCAGGAGTGGAACCAGGCGGCAGTTGTGGACAAG
This sequence comes from Occallatibacter sp. FHG110214_02, assembly GCF_059115385.1. NCBI lineage: Bacteria > Pseudomonadati > Acidobacteriota > Terriglobia > Terriglobales > Acidobacteriaceae > Occallatibacter > Occallatibacter sp. FHG110214_02. The sequence goes on from NZ_JBZYWK010000012.1 coordinate 50,772, forward strand.
CTGCTTACGAATATGGCGGATGTTGTTCGCGCAATGGCAGAGCCGCTGAGCAAGGTGGACAAGATTACGGTTGTGTCCACTGGATCTGACGGAGCTGCGGGTGTGAACAAAATTACCGGCGATATGACGAAGATTGCGGCGCAGGTTCCGGCGTTGTTTGAGGCGCTGAGCGGGATGGACATCAAGCAATTGATGTCGAACGTGAAGGCAATTAAGGATAAGCCGGAGGAGAAAAGCTAGCTGTTAGCTTTTTAGCTCTTAGCTCGCAGTGCGTGAACGGGGCTTTGTATGCGTACTGCGGGCTGATGGCTTTATGAAGGACCAGGCAGTTTCGGCAACCAAAAGTTTTTTAGCTAACAGCTAAGAGCTAATGGCTAAAAGCTGAAGGAGGTGGGTTATGGCATTGCTGGAGAGAGTGGGAACGCTGTTGCGGGCGAACCTGAATGAACTGGTGGAGAAGGCGGAAGATCCGGAACGGCTGCTGAAGCAGGTTGTTCTGGATATGGAGAATCAACTGCTTCAAGTGAAGACTCAGGTGGCGATTGCGATTGCAGGGGAGCATCTGCTGGAGAAGAAGCGGGCGGAGCAGACCGATAAGTTCGCGGAGTGGAAGAAGAAGGCGGAGCTTGCGGTTACGAAGGGGCAGGATGAGATGGCTCGCGGGGCGCTGGAGCGGGCGCTGAGCCATGAAGGATTGGCTGCTGGCTTCGCTTCTCAGCTTGAGGAGCAGAAGCATGAGGCAGAGAATCTGCGGCAGGCACTACGGAAGCTGGACCAGAAGCTGAGCGAGACGCGGGCACGGAGCGAGATGCTGATTGCGGAACATCGCCGGGCGCGGGCTGTTGGGCGTGCGGCAGAGGCTCGGCGGGCTGCGGGACTGGATACCGGGCAGGCAGTTGAGCGCTTGAAGAGCCGTGTGCATGAGCGGGCCGCGGAAAGTGCGGCGACGACCGAAGTGATGGCGCAGGAGTCGCTGGAGGAGAAATTTGCGGCCCTGGAGAACGAGGACCGTGTGGAAATGTTGCTAAAGGAGATAAAGGAGCGGCAACCGGTGCAGTAAAGTGCAGTCGAAATAAAGATGGAACTGACGGGGCGGAGGTGCGTCTAATCAGGAGGTTATCCTGATGGGCTCTTCGCCCCGTTGTGTGTGCGGAGAGAACAAGTTAACACAAGTTTTTGCCTGCCGGAGGGCTGATTTTTCTTCATACAACGGCTTTTCTGGCGGCAATTTTGGTTGGTGGAATGATGTTTTGGAATACTTGTCCTTTTCGGGGACAGTTGACTGCAATTTTTCTTTTCTTCTTTTTGAGTGGCGCGGTAGCTGCGCGGGCCCAGCAGGTCGATTCGGGCGTCGCGGCTGCGGCGGCTGTTGCCGTAGACGCAGCGGAGGTTCCGCAGGCGCCGGACGCACAGCCGGGTTCAATTGCCGGCACCGTGATGGATGCGTACGGCGATGTGGTTGTTGGCGCCACCGTGAAGCTTGAAGACGGCACGCCGGCGGACTTGCGCACGGCAGAAGCGAATGACGGCGGCACGTTTCAGTTCACGGGACTGCGGCCGGGTGTAACATACCACCTTACGGTAAGCGGCACGGGGTTTGTGAGCTGGAAGTCACAGGATATTGTGCTGAAGCCGGGCGAGTCCTATACGGCAACAGGAATTCAGTTGAAGCTGCCAGATAACGCGGCCTCGGTGACGGTGTATGCGGATACAGCCGCGATTGCCACGGAACAGGTGAATGTGGAGTATCACCAGAAGGTTCTGGGGTTCATTCCGAATTATTACGTTGTGTATGACTCGGCGAACACGGTGCCGATGACGGCGAAGCTGAAGTTTCAGATGGCGTTGAAGGCTGCGACCAACCCGGTGAGCTTTGCGGGGGCATTTTTTCTGGGAACCGTAGACCAGGCAGCGAATACGCCGGATTATCACCAGGGATGGAAGGGATACGGAGAGCGCGTGGGAGCTGTTTATGCCGACGGCTTTACGGACATTCTGTTTGGCGGAGCAATTCTGCCGGTGCTGCTGCATCAGGACCCGCGCTACTACTACCAGGGAACGGGCACGACGAAGTCGCGGCTGATGCACGCGCTTTCTTATCCGTTTATCTGCAAGGGCGATAACGGAAAGCTGCAGCCGAACTACTCGACGATGGGCGGGGATTTGATTTCTGCTTCGCTGTCGAATATTTACTACCCGCCGTCGAACCGCGGGGCTGGGCTGGTGTTTACCAACTTTGCAGTAGGCACGGCAACGCGTGGAGTCAGCACAATTCTGCAGGAGTTTGTGCTGCGCAAGCTGACACCGGCAGCGAATAAAGATAATTAAGACCTGCGCTGCAGGCAAAATCAAAGGTGTTTTCAGGGCTGAAATCTGACCTGTTCCGGTCGTTTTCAGCCTTTCTTCTCTTCCCTCCCCTTACTTGCGTAGCCGGGATGTATTCGTCCTGTGACGTTAGGGCGCTATTCTGTGGAGGTAATGACAGACTCCATTGCTACTCCCCGCCGTGTGGCGGTTTATTGCGCCTCTACGATTGGAAATAATCCTGCTTACCGTGCCGAGGCTGAGGCTCTTGGCGCGGCGATTGCTGCCGCTGGCCTTGGGCTTGTGTATGGTGGGGCGAATGTCGGGTTGATGGGTACCGTGGCCGATGCCGCGCTTGCCCACGGAGCGGAAGTGATTGGCGTGCTGCCGGAGGTGCTGGCAGGGCGCGAGATTGCGCACCCAGGGCTGACGCGGCTGGAGATGGTCTCATCCATGCACGAGCGCAAGGCCCGCATGGTGGAGCTGTCCGATGCGTTGCTGATTCTGCCCGGCGGATATGGAACGCTGGATGAGCTGATGGAGGCCGTTACGTGGGCGCAGCTTAAGATTCACTCGAAGCCCTGCGTGCTTATCAATACACTGGGCTATTGGGATGAGCTGCTCGGCTTTCTGGATAAGGCCGTCAGGGAAGGCTTTTTGAAGCCGCAGTACCGGGGATTGATGCTGGTAGCGGCGAGCGCAAAAGAAGCAATTACGATGGCAAACATTTAGGAAAACGATGCGTATCTGGAAGCCAACACTCGCCGCAATGGGAATTGCCCTGGCAATGGGCGCAGCAACTCGGGCGCAGAATCCTCCGGATCAATCGGAAACAGAAGTATCCCAGCTTGTGCAATCCTTTGTGGCTGCCGAAGAAGCTTATGATTCCGCGGCGCTCTCCAAACTCATCAGCGAGCGGTACGTCGAAGTCTCGCCCGCTGGAGAAGTCGATGCTCATGATCGCTTCCTGGGCTTCTATACGCAGGACAAGAAAACCTCGTGGCCGCCTCACACCCTCTCTGACAAAGAGATTCGCGTATTTGGTGATACGGCGATTGCAATCCTCAAATTTACCTATACGATGCCCGGCGAGAACGGCCAGACCCGCAATATGGAGATTCGCGGAAGCTTTGTGGCGAAGCGCGAAGGCGGAACATGGAAGCTGATTGGCGCGCAGTATACGGGCATTCGGCCTGCGCCTGCGAGCCACTGAGAACAGGTGCACTGTCCGAACTCTCTTGTGCAACCATTTTGTAACAAAGTTTCCTTCGGCCATGAGATAGCATGGGGGCCGAGGTGAACCATGAGCTTGCAGGGTAAAACCGCCGTCGTTACGGGCGCGGCAACGGGAATTGGACAGGCAATTGCAATCGCGTTCGCGCAGGCGGGCGCGGCTGTGGTGGTGGACTATATTGGCGATGCCTCCACCTCGAAAGATACGCTCTCGAAGATTGACGCGATTGGCGGCAAGTCTCTCGGCGTTGAGGCAGATATCTCCAATCCGGACCAGGTGAACGGATTGATTCAGCAGACGGTTGCCGCTTTTGGCAAGCTGGATATTTTTGTGAACAATGCCGGGATTGAGAAGAAGTTTGCCTTTGTTGACTACCCGTTGGAAGAGTGGCAGAAGATTATGGCGGTGAACCTGACGGGGCCGTTTCTATGCGCGCAGGCTGCGGCAAAGCAGATGATTGCGCAGGGCGGCGGCGGGCGCATCCTCAACATCTCTTCCATTCATGAAGACCTGCCCATGCCGACAAACGCGCCTTATTGCGCATCGAAGGGTGGCCTTCGCATGCTCACGCGAACCATTGCTGTTGAGTTGGCTCCGCACCAGATTACCGTGAACAATATTGGCCCCGGCGCTATCTTCACGCCTATCGACAAGGACGTGGAAAGCAATGCGGATCTGAACCGTCAGATACTGGCAGAGATTCCCGCAGGGCGATGGGGCAAGCCTGAAGAGGTGGCGAAGCTAGCGGTTTATCTGGCTTCTGACGATGCCGCGTATGTCACGGGGAGCACGTATTTCATTGACGGCGGAATGCTGCGGAATGCAGGAAGTTTGTAGATAGGGGCCAGGGACGAAGGACGAAATCAAGGCGGGATGATGGTTATCCCACCCACCCGCAAAAACGCGGATGGATGGGGCACCCAATTTTGGTGATAACAAAAGGGGGAGGCTTTTCGGCCTCACCCTTTCTGTTTTGTTGCTTCGTTATTTTGTCAGAGGCTCCGGCGTTGGGATGCGCGGCAGCATCTCCGCACGAGTGGCGGCGTTGTAGGTGAACCATGCTTCGATCATGGCCCCCTGCATCACGTCGTCCTTCTGTACGCGGTCATAGAGATCGGCGTTGGAGTGGTGGGTGCGCGTGCCGTACTCCAGCCCATCCTGCTGGAAGCCGATACCGTTCAGACCAATCCACGAGAAAGCGGTTGAGTCCGTGCCACCGGGCGAAGGAGTGGGCCGGAACTGCATGCCCGACACAGCAACGATGTGCTGGTCCTTGATTGGCTCAATCCATGACTTGAAGATTGCGCCGATCTCCGGGCTGCCACCTGCCGATACGCCGCGGAAGCGGCCCGAACCGCCATCGTCGTTGAAGTAGACATCCAGCTTGTCGTACTCGGGAGTCTTCTTCATGGTGTCGCGTGGAGCAAAGTGTTGCTGCACATACGCAGTGGAGCCGTAGACGCCTTCCTCTTCGCCGCCCCACAGGGCAATGCGGACCGTACGCGCCATAGGCTTTTTCAGCGAAGCAAGAATGCGCACGGCTTCCATGGCCACCGCAGAGCCGGTGCCGTTGTCGGTGGCTCCTGTACCGCCCTGCCAGCTATCAAAGTGGCCGCCGAGCATTACGACTTCATCCGGCTTGGTGGATCCGGGAATTTCGCCAATGATGTTGAAGGCGTTCTGGTCATCCTTCTGATATTCGACCTGAATATCGAAGGTGAGCTTGGGCGTGGTTCCGTGCTGCAACAGGCGAACGACGCGGTTGTACTGCTCGGCTCCAATGGCGACAATCGGAGGCGGAACGGGGTCGTTGGGATTCTGTGAACCGCCGTAGGAGGAGAAGATTGTGCCGCCGTCACCGTTGTAACCGGGCGTGAGAACTACGGCTGCGCCCTCTTCCTTCATGAAGGCATTCACTTCGTTGCGGAGAGCCTGATTCTTAGGACCGGAGAGAGCAAGCGAAGTCGGCGTGTACTCCCATGTGCCTTCTCCGGGGCGGCCACGACCGCTGGGGTCGCGATTGGCGGCAGCACCGCCGGGAGCACCGGGACCGCGTCCACCACGCGGAGCGTTGGAGGCTGCGCGAGCTTCAATCTCTTCATCGGTGGGGCTGGGCATTGCGTCCGGCGTGGTGTGCAGATGGAGCGGAGCCGGATCAAACATGAGTACAATCTTGCCCTTCAGCTTGCCCCTGTATTTCGCGAAATCGTCCTTGGAGTGGATGGGAGCCCATATGGCGTCCGCCGTGATGGGACCGTTGGTGCCGGGCGTCCATGCCAGCGGGAAACCGGGAATGGAAGCATAGGCCGGGGATTCCAGTGCGCCGTAATACTTCTTAATCTGCCAGCCGTAGCCGAAGGGCCACTTTTCGAGGTGGACATTCTTCAGTCCCCAGGCCCGCAACTGCTGCATGGCCCACTCGGCTGCTGCGCGATGATTGCGGCTATTGGTAACGCGGGGGCCGTAGACCTCGGAGATGTAATAGAGGTGTTCCATTACCTGCGAGTTCTGAAAGGCTTCGTGCTTGATCTGCGCAAGGGCGTCGAGGTCAACCTTGTCGCCTGCAGGTTCCTGTGCGGTCAGGGATGGGATGAGCAGCAGAGCTATGACGAGAGCGGCAGCCTGCTTTATGCGGTACAGGTTCATAGAGGTTCTCGCTTTCAAGAAGGAAAAATCTGGATTAACGGACAGGGCGAAACCGAGTTAGCAGAGGCAAGAGAGATGTCCTGCGAGATCCGTACGTTATGCAACCGCAGGGAGACTTTTCACAATGCTGTAATGGGACAAAGCTATCGAATTCGCCTTCGCAACGCAAGATGGAAGCCATCAGGAATCGCTGAAACGATTCTCGAATCGCCTGTTTGTGCTGCAATGCTCAGCCTGCTACGGGTTCCAATTGCAGAGAGGCGGACTCGGTTTGCGGCTGAGGTGGACAGCCTCTTGCATACTGCCGCGGTGAGCAGCCCATGACGCGCTTGAAAGCTGTGCTGAAGGCGCTTTCCGATTCATAACCAAGCGAGGAAGCTACGGTTGCGATGGAGTCCTTGGTGTTGGCCAGCTTGTCGGCGGCAACAAGCATGCGCCAGCGGGTGAGGTAGTCCATGGGTGACTGGCCTACTTTTTCCTTGAATCGCTGCGCGAAGGTGGAGCGCGACATTCCGGCCTGTACGGCGAGATCGTGCAGTGTCCATGGATGAGCTGGAGTGGCGTGAATCGCCTGAATTGCCGCGCCAATCTGCGGATCGGCAAGCGCATAAAGCCATCCCACACCGCCCTGTGGACCATAGCAACCCGTCATGTAAAGACGCAGCGCCTGCAGCAGAATCATGTGGGCAAGATGCTGAACCACGAGAAAGCCGCCCGGCTGCTCATCGCCTAGCTCCTGGCGCATGTGTTCGAGATACCAGCGGAGCGTGGCTTTGTCTGACTCCTTGCGGATGTGCGCGACAGGCGGCAGCACATCGAGCAGAATGCGCGCATGATTGCCGGTGAAAGCGAAGAAGCCACCAACAATGCAGCAGTCTCCGCCGCCGTTGATGACAGTGAAGCGGCCCTTGGGTTGTTCGTTTTTCAGTGGTATGTAGGCCCGATAATCCACTGGCGGAAGAGAGAGGTCGGTTGCCAGGCGGAAGGGACGGCCATGAGGGAGCAGAAAGCAGTCGCCCGCAGTAAGGCGCATGGGCTCTGGTTCCCCCTCGACAACAAGCCAGCCCTCGCCGGAGACAACGGCATAGCACTTGATGCCGTCATGGCGTCCGAACTGAACCGCGTGGCTCCCTCCGATGTCAAAACCACCGGCGGCGTAGGTATGAGGCTTGAGCAGTGAAAGAACGTCGGATAGCGGGTCCATATCTGTTTGATTCCAAACCTGGCTGGACGATTGCAAAGATATTACGGACTTCCAAGTATAGATAGTACGCAGCTTGTAGCCTATTGTGCTGATAGTGAGGTTGCGGACAGCATGGATAACTGCTCCAACCCACCGATAAGGAGAAGCTATCATGCGTGTTTTTGTTACGGGCGCAGCGGGATTTATTGGCTCAGCGCTGGTGAAGGATCTGATTGGTGCGGGGCATAGCGTGCTGGGTCTCGCCCGCAATGACGCGAATGCGGCAAAGCTGACCGAGTTGGGCGCAGAGATACATCGCGGCGATTTGACCGACCTGAAGAGCCTGCAAAACGGCGCGGAGCAAGCTGATGCTGTGGCTCATCTTGGCTTCGTTCATGACTTCACGCGGTTTGCTGAAGTAAGCGCCATCGATAAGGCTGCGATTGAAGCAATGGGCGAAGTGCTGCTTGGCACCGAAAAGCCATTGCTGGTAACGAGCGGAGTAGCCGTTCTGCCGCAAGGCCGTGTCGTCACGGAAGAAGATGTAGCGCAGCATCAGTTTCCGCGCAAGTCAGAGGAAACAGCCGCAGAGCTAGCACAGCGTGGAGTACGAGCGGGCGTGGTACGACTGCCTCCCACGACGCATGGCGCTGGCGACCACGGCTTTGTTCCGCGGCTGATTGAGATTGCGCGGGAAAAAGGCGTAGCGGCATATGTGGGCGAAGGCAAAAACCACTGGCCTGCGGGGCATCGCCTGGATGCGGCAGTAGTATTTCGCCTGGCGCTGGAAAAAGCCCTGCCCTGGGCACGCTATCACGCAATTTCCGAAGAAGGCGTGGAGTTCCGCGCTATTGCTGAAGTCATCGGAAAGCGTCTGGGCATTCCCGTAGTCAGCAAAGCGCCGGAAGAAGCAATGGAGCACTTCGGCTTCCTCGGGCTGTTTGCGGGAGTGGATGTTATCGCTTCGAGCACATGGACGCGCAAGGAGCTCGGCTGGGCACCGAAGCAGCCGGGGCTTCTCGCGGACCTCGATACGCCAGAATATTTTGCAGGGGCGAGCAAGTACGCGGGACAGTAGCACTGCGCTTGACGGCGCTGGTGCTGGAAAGAAGGGACGTCCATCAGGACGTCCCTTCTTTAGTTGGGCGCGCCGGTTAGTTGGGTGGCAGCCAGCTTGCACTCGCCGCAGGTGCAGTGGCGGCGGAGGTAGTCCCACGAATAGATCCCAGCAGAGTGCCCGTCCTGCCAGTTGAGTTGCAGTGCGTAGCGTCCCACAGCCTGCGCACTTACCGGGCGCGCTGGCGGAGTATACATAGGGAGCAGTTCAGTCGCTTTTGACGGGGCTTCCCCAGCAGCGCGGTTTTGCTGCTTGCGCTCCTCAATGCAGGTGGCACAGGGGCAGGCATTGCGAAGCCACTTAAAATCCCAGGCGCTCTTGTGGCCATCCTGCCATTCAATTTCCAGGCCCTTACCTTCCGTAATGAGCACGCGGACCTTGGCGGGGGTAATGGCGGCGCGGGCAAGCGGCTTTTCTTTGGCTTCAAACTCGGCCTGTTCCTGCGCGCTGATAAAACGGATTCCTTCGTGGCTCATAACTACATTATAGGGACGAGTGATGAAGGACGAGGCACGAAAGGGACAGCTGGAGTCGCGGCGTTTTCGTTCCTCGTCCTTCGTCCCTACCTGTTCTTATAGAAAAACCACGCTGCCATGGAAAAACCTATGACTACAACCGTGGTTCGCAAAACCTGTTGCGGGATGCGGCGGGCCAGCGAAGCGGACGAATAACCGCCAATGGCGCAGGCAATCATAGCGAGAAGACAGTAGCGCCACTCGACCTGCCCGGTGATGACGAAGATGAAAAAGGCTACGCCGTTGGCCATGGTGGTGGAGACAACTTTGAGCGCGTTGATCTCGTTAAGGTCCCGGAAGCCGTACAACGAGAGCGTCGTAATGATGAGAAAGCCCGCTCCCGCGCCAAAGTACCCAATGTACGCGCAAACAACAGCGGTGATAACGAAAAGGGTAAGGCGGTTGGGTGAGGGTTCGGCCTGCGATGAGGCAAGCTTTCTGCTTTCCCGCCAGCGAGTAACGGGACCGCTCAGCGCAAAGAGCGTGGCAGCAATCAGCAGCAGCCACGGCACCAGGTGCAGAAACGTAGATTGCGGGGTACGGAGGAGAATGATGGCTCCGACGGTGCCGCCGAGGAAGCCAGCCGTGCCCATAAGAACAGCCAGCCTGAGATATTTGCGGACATCATTGCGATAAGCGGCGACGGAGGTAAGCTGCCCCGGCCAGAGTGCGACGGTATTCGTGGCATTCGCCTGCACGGGCAACATTCCGGTGCTCAACATGGCGGGAAACGAGAGAAACGAGCCTCCGCCAGCTACCGCATTCAGGACTCCGGCAAGAAACGAGGCCACAATCAGCCACAGCCAATGGCCGCTAAAGGGCAGAGCGTAAGAATTCATTTCTCTCTAGATTGTAGTGCTATGCGGGGCGTTCGGAGATTTCCGCGATTCCAGCGCGATGCAAGTCTTTTATTTTCAATGCATATATGATTATTTTGAATAATATTAGCGTAATAGACTCATATTTCATGAATCTTTTGTGCTACGATTCCATCAGATTGATTGAAGGCCGGTGAGAGGATCTCCCGGCTAAACATTTATCTGTTTGGAGGACACACAATCATGGCCATTACCCGTTGGGACCCGTTTCGCGAAGTCTTTGCGCTGGAGAACCGCTTCAAGCCGCTGTTTCGCGGATTTGACGAGGGCGCGGCGCTGACTGGTGGCTTTGTGCCTGCTGTCGATATTTATGAGGACGCCGAGAAGGTGGTTCTCAAGCTCGAAGTTCCGGGCGTGGAAGAGAAGGACCTCGACGTTCGCGTGGAGAAGAACACGCTAACGGTGCAGGGCGAGCGCAAGTTTGAAGGCGAGGAGAAGCAGGAGAACTTCCACCGCATTGAGCGGCGCTACGGCAGCTTTTACCGGGCCTTTACGCTGCCCACCACGGTGGACACCGAAAGTATTGACGCGAAGTACAACGCCGGCGTGCTGAAGCTGGAGCTGAAGAAAAAGGCAGAGGCTCAGCCGAAGCAGATCAAGATTAACGTTGCGGCGTAACAGCAGCGTTGAACCGCCGGCTTTTGGTTATTCGCTTGGTTAAGCTAAGGCTGGCGGTAGTGCGAGGCGCCGGGAGTGAATGCGAAATTGCTTCACCCTCGGCGCATTTTTGTTGGTAGTTGCAGGATGCGTGAATAGCATCCAAAATTCTGTGTGAGAGCTATGGCCGCAGCTTGGCGATCTGAGCTAAAAGCTAATAGCTAGCAGCTAAAGGCTGTTTTTGAGGAGCTGTCTTTCATGGCGATTCGTTGGGATAAGTTGACGGTAAAGTCGCAGCAGGCAATGCAGGAGGCGCAGGGGCGCGCCGCAGAGCTTGGCAATCCGGAGATTGTGCCGGCGCATTTGCTGCTGGCCCTGGTAGAGGACCGCGAAGGCGTAATTCCTGCTGTTCTCGAAAAGATTGGCGCACCGATTGAGCGCCTTGAAAGCGAACTGCGCGGCATCGTCGAGAAGCTTCCGCGCGTTTCTGGCGGGGCGCAGCCGGGGCTGAGTCAGGCGTTGAATAAGGTCCTCGAACAGGCATTCAAAGAGGCCGACACCTTTAAGGACGAGTATCTTTCGACCGAGCATATTCTGCTGGCGGCAGCCAAGCAGAAGAATGACGCAGCACGCGATGCTCTGGCAGCCGCGGGCGCCACGCACGACGCAATCCTGAAGGCACTGACCGCGGTTCGCGGCTCGCAGCGTGTGACCGATCAGAATCCTGAGGCAAAGTTTCAGGCTCTCGAAAAATACGCGAAAGACCTCACCGAGCTTGCCCGTCGCGGCAAGCTGGACCCCGTCATTGGCCGCGATGAGGAAATCCGCCGCGTCATCCAGGTGCTAAGCCGCCGCACCAAGAACAACCCCGTGCTCATCGGCGAGCCCGGCGTCGGCAAGACAGCCATCGTCGAAGGCCTCGCACGCCGCATTGCTTCCGGGGATGTGCCGGAGATTCTGAAGAACAAGCGCGTCATTTCGCTCGATCTCGGCTCCATGCTTGCCGGCGCGAAGTATCGCGGCGAGTTTGAAGATCGCTTGAAGGCGATTCTCAAAGAGATTGAAGAGTCGAATGGAGAGATTGTGCTCTTCATCGATGAGCTGCACACACTCGTTGGCGCAGGCGCAGCCGAAGGCGCAATTGATGCAAGCAACATGCTGAAGCCCGCGCTGGCTCGCGGTGAGCTGCGTGCCATCGGCGCCACCACGCTGAACGAGTACCGTAAGTACATCGAGAAGGACGCCGCACTCGAACGCCGCTTCCAGATTGTCTATGTCGGTGAGCCGAATGTCGAAGACACGATTGCGATTCTGCGCGGCCTGAAGGAGCGCTACGAGCAGCATCACAAGGTGCGCATCAAGGACTCCGCGATCGTCTCCGCGGCCACGTTGTCGCATCGCTACATCAGCGACCGCTTCCTTCCCGATAAGGCTATCGACCTTGTCGATGAAGCAGCAGCATCGCTTGCCATCCAGATCGGCAGTGTTCCCACGGAGATTGACCAGCTTGAACGCGAAACCACCTCGCTCGAAATTGAAGCAGCCGCGTTGAAGCGCGAGACAGATGCGAACAGCATAGAGCGGCTTGCGGAAGTTGAGAAGGAAGTGGCCGAGAACAAAGAGAAGATTACCACTCTGCGTGCGCGGTGGACCAATGAGCGCGATGCGATCACTCGCATCAGCGATCTGAAGAAACAGATTGAGAGCCTGCGCTTTGAAGCTGAAGAACAGACGCGCAAAGGCCAGCTCGACCGCGCCGCACAGATTCAGTATGGCGAACTGCCCAAGCTCGAAACCGAGCTGAAGGAGTTGAACGCCCTGCAGGATGGCGCGGCGAACGAATCAACAGCTCGCATGCTGAAAGAAGAAGTAGACGAAGAAGACATCGCGAAAATCGTCTCCAAGTGGACCGGCATCCCCGTTACCCGCATGCTTGAGGGTGAAGTAAAGAAGCTCGTCCACATGGAAGAGCGGCTGAAGGAGCGTGTCGTTGGCCAGGATGCCGCGTTGAACGTTGTTGCAAATGCAATCCGGCGTTCGCGTGCAGGCTTGAGCGACCCGAAGAAACCAATCGGCTCGTTCATCTTCCTCGGTCCAACCGGCGTAGGCAAAACCGAAACTGCCAAGGCTCTCGCCGAATTTCTCTTCGACGACGAGCAGGCGATGGTGCGCATCGACATGAGCGAGTATATGGAGAAGCATGCCGTCGCACGCTTGATTGGCGCGCCTCCGGGCTACATTGGCTACGACGAAGGCGGCCAACTGACCGAAGCGATTCGCCGCAGACCATACGCAGTCATCCTGCTTGACGAAATCGAGAAGGCGCACCCCGATGTCTTCAACGTGCTCTTACAGGTAATGGACGATGGCCGTCTGACAGACTCCAAGGGTCGCACCGTGGACTTCAAGAACACGGTGCTGATTATGACTTCGAATCTTGGCTCGGCTGCGCTGACGGCCGATACGTTGAAGACGGACCATGATTTCGAGATGGCGCGCGAGAGTGTGATGCGCGTGCTTCGCGAACATTTCAGGCCGGAGTTTTTGAATCGCGTGGATGACATTGTTATCTACAAGCCGCTGGGCAATGCGCAGGTGAGCGCGATTCTCGACCTGCGACTCATGGACTTGCAGAAGCTTCTCGAAGACCGCCAGATCAGCTTCGAACTGACAGAACCCGCACGCCAGCTAATCCTGGCCGCTGGCTCTGACGCGGCCTACGGAGCAAGGCCGCTGAAGCGCGCATTACAGCGCATGGTGCAAGACCCGCTGGCGATTAAGATTCTCGACGGCGAAGTATTGCACGGCTCGCATGTGAAGATTGACGTGGATCGCAAGACGAATCAACTGCACTTTGAAGCGATGGGCCGCGAAGCAATGGCTTAATCGTCAAAGCCAAATAACTTAAAAGCCGGGCATATCTGCCCGGCTTTTTTATTGCCTTAATTCAACGATCGTCGCCCCTTGTCCACCTTCGATCTGCTCAGCTTCTGCAATCGTAGCCACATGAGGATGCGACTTCAGAAAGTCGCGCACGCCGCGGCGGAGGATGCCTGCGCCGTGACCGTGGATGACTCGCACTCTTGGCAAGCCCGCGAGAAAGGCTCGATCGAGATACTTTTCTAACTCTTCTGTGGCTTCGTCTACGGTGCGGCCTATGAGGTTGATCTCCATGCGCATGTCGTCGGTGTTGGCGTGGGCTACGGAGACTACTACGTTCTTTTGTTTGCGGACAGCATCTAGCGGAGTCTGCTTTTGCGCAGCAGGCTGCGGGTCGGCCAGGTCATCGCGCTTGACTCGCATTTTGATGGGGCCTAGTGCTACTTCAAAAACATCTTTCTCTACTTCGCGCTGGACAATAGCAACCTTGTTCATGGATTTGAGCAGCACTTTGTCGCCGGGGGAGATGTGGCGAAGCAGATGAGGCTGCGCATTCGCATCCCCAGTATCGGCTCCCGTGCGATGCGCAACTACGGTTTGATTGAAGCTCTCCTGAAACTCGCGGCGGAGGCGGGTGATGCGGCGCTCGGCTTCCTTGGATAGCTTTTGCTGCGCGGCGCGGTCCTCTACGGCGCGGACATTTTCGCGCATCTGGAATTCGAATTCCTTGAGCAACGACGCAAGCTTTTGCTCCAGTTCGCGAGTGCGCTTGCGGATTTCGTTGTCGGATTCACGGTCGAGGCGTTTGCGCTCTTGATTCAACGCGTACTGCTCTTCGCGAGCGAGTTTGCGTTCGGCTTCCAGTTGCGCCAGCTCGTTGTGAAGCTTGTCGAGGAAACGGGCCAGGTCGACTTGCTGCGTGCCAAGGCGTTGCTTGGCCGCGGCTACGATGCGCGAGTCGAGACCGAGGCGCTCAGCGGTAGCAATGCCTGCCGACGCGCCGGGAACACCCAAGCGAAGTTGGTATGTTGGAGCGAGGGTACGCTCGTCGAATCCTGCGGCTGCGTTGAGAACGCCTGCAGTGTTAGCTGCATAAACCTTGAGTGAGGTGTGGTGCGTAGTGATGATGGACCACGACTTCGCATCGAGGAAGAACTGCGCCACGGCTACAGCGAGCGCAGAGCCCTCTTCCGGGTCTGTCGCAGAACCAAGCTCATCAAGCAGTACCAGCGAATGCGTATCGGCCAATTGCACAAGACGCGAGAGGTTGGTGATGTGCGCGGAGAAGGTAGAGAGCGCGGCTTCAATCGATTGCGCGTCGCCGATGTCGGCGAGGAAAGCGGTGAAGATGGGGAAGCTTGCCTTGGCGGCAGGAATGGGAAGGCCGGCCTGTGCCATCATCGCGAGAAGCGCGGTGGTTTTGAGGGTTACGGTTTTGCCGCCGGTGTTGGGGCCGCTGATGATTAGCTGGCGGTGTTCTGACGTGAGCTCGAGTGTTAGCGGGATGATGGTGCCGCTTGTTGCGCGGAGGCGCTTTTCGAGAAGTGGGTGACGGGCTTGTTCGAGGGAGAGGATTTGCTCGCTGAAGGTTGGGGCTATGCAGTCGAAGGCTTTGGCGAAGCGGGCGCGGGCTTGGAGGCTGTCGATTCTGGCGAGGACGCGGGCACCTTCGGTGAGTGGGTGGGCGTAGGTGCCGACCTGGCGGGTTAGCGCGACGAAGATGCGGTGGATTTCGGCTTGCTCTTCTTCGAGGAGTTGGACGAGGAGGTTGTTTTGCTCGATGGTTTCGAGAGGCTCGACGTAGACGGTTTGGCCGGAGCTGCTGGCGCCGTGGACTACTCCGCTGACGCGGCGCTTGAGCTCGCTGCGGACGGGGATGACGAAGCGGTCGCCGCGGATGGTGATGAGATCGTCCTGCGTGGCGTTGTCGGCGGAGAGCTTGCGGAGGGCGGCGCGGAGGGATTCTTCGATGGCGCGCTGCTGGCGCTCCTGCTCGCGGCGGATTCGGTTGAGTTCGGGGGAGGCATCGTCGGCCAGTGTGCCGTCGGGGAGGAATTTTCTTTCTATCGATTCGGCTAGTGGTTTGAGGTTGAGGGTCAGGGATGCGGATAGTTCGGTGAGGCCGGGGAGTTTGCCGGCTAGGCGGGCTGGCGGTTGCTGAAGAAGCGATTGCCAGTTGGCGATGTCGTGGGCGAGGCGAGCGATGGATTGGAACTCTTCGGGTTCGAGGGCGGCTTCGGGGATTTGAGCTTTCGCCGCTAGTTGCGTGGGGTCGAAGAGGCCTCCAAGCGGGATGCTGATTTGCTCGTCGAGGATGAGGCGGAGCTCGGCGGTGAGGGCGTGCTCGGTGGTGATCCATTGCTCGCTTGTCGATGGGACGAGGGCGAGGATGCTTTCGCGGCCTACGGATGAGGAGGCGTAACCGGAGACTAGCGCCAGGAGTGGCTGCCATTCGAGGGCGGCGAAGTCGGCGTTGAGTGTGGGAGACGGGATGGGATTTATGAGGGCCACACTACCATTTTAGGTGGGAGATTATGTTCCCACCCCACCCATGCGCGACAAAGCCGCGCATGAATGGGGCACCCGGATTATGGGTGGACCACCCGCCTCAAGAGTCCGACGGCTCAGACTGGCACTCCTTGCCCTGCCTCGACAACCGCCAGATTGCCACCAGCACCATCGCATCCGCGGAGCCATGAAATAAAAGAAGCTCCCAGATTGGGTAGAGCTTCGTTACGGTTGGTTTCACTTGCTCTATGATTGCCTGATTCTCGTCCGAGTCGTGAGCCTGGTACTCCTGGACGATCTTATAAATATGGGACCGGACATGGACAACATATCCCAGCGCCATGGCGTTGACGACGGCAAAGGTAAAGAAGCCTATCGAGAGCAGCACGGCGACCTGTTTCGTCTTTCGGGAGGGTTTAAGCGCGCCGAAGAAAGCCAGCGTGCCGAGCACAATCGTTATATAAATTCCCCACAGAGTCTGCTCTGCGTTGAATCGTTCGAAATATAACGTCACCAGGTCGCTGAATTTCATGCGCCCTCCCCGGGAAATATAGATATACCTCAGAAGTGCGGCGCGGGCATAACAAAAGCAACCGCAGATCCTTCACTCCGCCTGAAAAGCGGCTGTGCTCAGGATGACACGACTTGATTTTAGAGGGAGAACTGGTGGGAGTGTTATCCCCGCTCCCCAAATGCAAGGGACCGGGGGCAACCTCAGTTAGGTTGAGTACACCCGATGAGATTGGGGTCACCCGCCACCCGTCCTAAGATGAGATACGATAAGCGCAAATTGTTTAGGGGGCTGGAATGAAGATCAGACAGTGGGCTATAACTGCTTTTGTTGTCTTGGGGGGGTGTAATATCCAATCTTTCGGACAAAATGCGAAGCAGATTGCAGACCAAGGGAAGGGCAACCATCTGTATCACGCTTGCAAGGCAGCTATTCGTAACGCGGATTCAAATGAAACATCACTATCGCCAACAGAACTTATGGACATCACTGGATGTGAATCATATATTGACGGCTTCGTTACCGGCTCTAGTTTGCAATCCATAGCAGACCGCCACCTTTTCTGCCTAGACGAAAGTGTATCTTTGGGGGTTATCATTCGCCTCTACGTGCTGTATATGGAGAAGCATCCTAAGTTACTAGACGCCATTAAAGCTGAGGGACTTGTACGAACTTTAGAAGCTAATTATCCCTGCAGCAAGTCCGACCAGAAATGACCTGGAGATAAATTTGGTTGGCATGACTCAGAACACGTTCGCCCCCTGGGATGCGATTAGGGCAACTGCGCTTTGGTGGAGCCCGATTTTGGCTGGCTTTCTCGGCGCATTTGGAACACACTTGCTTACTCAATCACGCGAACGTGAGAAATGGATTTTGGACAACAAGAAACAGGAATACCGAGAACTGCTATCGGCGCTGTCTGATGCATACATTGTGACTATTTCTTCAACATTTGAAGAAATTCATAACGACAAAGACGGGCGCAAAAGATTCCACGACGCGCAGAACTACTCATTGAAGATTTTCCGTGACCGCATTTTCATTAATGATGATTTAGACCTAGAAGAGCTGGTTACACGGTGGGCCGAAGCCATCGGTTCGAAGGCTCCAAATTCCAGAAAGAAACTTCACCAAGAGTTCGACGCGATTAGGGATAAGATTGTTGCGGCTGCTAATCGTGCTGTGCCAAAAACTGCATGGCAACGATTGATGTTCTGGAGAGATTGACACAGCAGCGCGTCATTGGCACAAATTACGTTTAAATGAAATGGCGGGCCGAATGGCCCGCCATTTGTGGTTGGGATTGAATTTTGTTTACGCCTTGGCGGGAACGAGGTTGCCTAGCTTCTCCTGGACCATTTCGTAGGCGTGGGCGAAGAACTCTTCCTTGCTGATCTTGCCTGCGTCTACTTCGGCCAGGATGGCTTTCTGGGCTTCGTACTCGCGGTTTTTGATGCCGGCTTTGGACTGCAGCATGCGCCATGCCTTGCGGCGCTCTACGCAGAACATTACTAGCTGGCGGCTGAGCGAGTAGTAGGTTTTCTTGCCGCTATCGGTGTCCACTACTTCGATGTAGACGCCGAAGTCGGGGATGAAGGCGCGGTGCGTGGGGTCGAGGTAGCGGCGGTAGACCACGTCCTGCTGGGTGATGCGGACTAGCATGTTGTCCAAAGACACCAGCTTGTCTAGCTGCTCGGGCTTGACCTTCTTCAGGTGGTTGCGGAAGCGGGCTTCCGTGGTGCACCAGTGGGCTACCGTGTAGCGGCGAGTTTCGCCGGTTTTGTTGTCCTTGACTTCGTACCAGTCGAGGTCCTTCGTCGGGTTGCCGGTGATGTCGAGGGCTTCCTGGTAGCTTTCGCCCTTGCGGGGGTCGAAGACGAACTCGGGCACGCCACGGGAGTCGCGGACGCGCTGGGCCTGGTGGAGAGCCATGTCATCAGGGACGCCGTGCTCGGGCTGGCAGGTGGTGAAGGCCTGCAGGAACATGGTGCCGCGGTATTCCAAGCCGTCGAGGATGGCCCGGTAGAGCTTGGGCGCGTTGGCCATGGAGACCTGCGCGACGAAGGGCGAGCCGTGACCGGCGAGGAAGGTTTCCGCTACGGTCTTCTTCTCCGTGTTCTTGCCCTGCGTGGCTGCGCCGAAGACGTTCATGTCGTTGCCGCCGAGCATGGGGGTGGAATCGGAGTTCTGGCCACCGGTGTTGGAGTAGACCTGCGTATCGAGCATGAGCGCCTTCACGTTGGGGCGGTTCTGCAGGATGACCTTCGACATGTTCTGGTAGCCGATATCGCCCATGCCGCCGTCGCCGCCGACGACCCAGACCTTGGGCAGCTCGTGGATTTCGTCATCGGTCATCAGCGCGTCGGTGAAGTGCGTGAAGTGGTAGTAGGTTTCGGCGTCGATGCCCTTGCCGGCGAGGATGATGTCGGTGAGACGCTCGGGCAGGACGCTGCGGCGGGCGTGGTCGACGATGAAGCTTTCGCCCATGAGCCAGCCGACGGTGACGCCGTCCTGGAAGAGCGAGTTCATCCACGGGTAGGGGTGCGGGTTGTTCGGCGTCGTCGAGCCATAGACCGTGTTGCAGCCGGTATGCGCGGCCATGGCCATGACGGACATGCCGTTGGCGAGGCGGCCATCGATGGGCTGCAGGCTCTTGTGGTTGAAGGCTTCCGTGAGCAAGACCGCTGCCAACGCTTCGACGATCTGCGCGTCCGTGATTTCGCCGTGCTCCTTTTCGTAGGCGGCGATGCGCTTGACGGTGTCCTTATTGTCTTCTCCGCCGAGGCCGAGGATGAGGTGCGCTACGCCCTGTTTGAGCTGGGCGTAGGCTGCCGGATCAGAAGACTTGAGTGCTGCTAGCTGCGCGGGGCCTTCCTTTTCAAGCTGGCCGGCCTTGGAGATGAAGCGGTCCGCTTTCGCGTGGTAGACGGGCCGCATGTAGGCTTCCGTCACCGCCGCGATGGAGCGGAGGACGGACTTTTCACCGCAGCCGGCGCAGGCGCCGTCACCGGATACCAGCGCATCGTAGTTGGTGCGCACCATGAGCATGTTGCGCAGGGTTGCGGTCTTGGAGTCAGCCGGGTTGGCGGCGTTGAAGAGGCCGAGGTACTTTTGCGAGGTGTCCGGCAGGAGGTTGAGGAAGTGCGTGCCGGTTTCGTGCTCGGCATTGATTTCCTCGGTTTCGGCAACCATTTTTAGGGCTTCGTGATCGCCGCAGGCGGTGACGCAGGCGGCGCAGCCTTTGCAGAGGTCCGAGACGAAGATGGAGAAGATGCCGCCGGAGCCGGGCGACTTGCGCTCGGGCGAGGAGAAGATGGCGTTGACCTTCTGGTAGGCCATGGGCACCTTCGCGAGGATGTCAAAGAACTGCGTCTTCGATTCGGCGCTGAAGCCGTTGAGGGACTCCGTGACTTCCTTAATGATGGCGGGCAGCGGAGTTCCCTGCTTGATTTCGGCAAGCATGCGGGTGCGGGTCTGCTTTTCGATTTCGGGGAGGGCTGCGATGAGGGAGCGGCGGTCTTCGGTGTTGGTGACGTAGCGCGTGACCGCGGTTGAGAGCAGAGTGCTCAGGTCCTGCGAAGTGTTGGGGAGGGCTGTATCCGGGCAGACCGAGATGCACTCCATGCACTGGGTGCAGTTTTCGGGGATATAGAGCGGGGTTTCGCGGCGGGCTACGTACTTGCTGGCCGTGTCGCCGGTGGCTGCGGCGATGACACCCATGGCCGAGAGCGGCGTGGCGGGCTGGTCATAGCCGAAGCTGGAGCGGAACTCCGCGTCGAAGGCTTCGATGGAGGTGATGGGCGTGCGGGCGGCCTGGCCTGCGGGTGCAGGGGTGGCACGGCAGCCGATGCTGCAGGTGGCTTCGGCTTCTCCGCCAACGGGCACGCTTTCGAGGATGGGCAGAAGGGCCTGGCCGCGGAGCGAGCTGTGATCCTTGGCTGCGAGCTCGCCTACCTTGATTTCCTGGACGCGCTCGAAGCCCTGAATCATGACTTCCATGTTGGACTGCACGACGGCGTCGCCGAATTTGCCGAACTTTTTGACGTACTGCTTGTGGACGACGTCGCGGAACTGCTCCTGGGTGATGCCGAACTCCTGGAGGAGAGTGCTGCAGGCGAAGAAGGCTCCGAGGAAGGCGTTGCCCTGCATGCGGAGCTGGAGGTCGCCGCGATCGGTAGCCTTGCGGGCGATGTCAAAGCCCGGCAGGGTGAAGACGCGGATCTTATTGTCGATGATCTGCTTGCGGGCCCAGATGGGGAGGTTTTCCCATGCGCGCTCGCCGTTGGCGTCGGATTCCCACACCAGAGAACCGCCGGGCTGAATGCCGTCGAGCGGGTTGGTGTGCGTGAAGGCCTTGGGGTCGCAGCAGAGAACCGTGGTTACGTGGCGGAGGTCGCAGTTGACGCGGATGCGGTCCTTGGCGGCGACCATGAAGTAGCTGGTGGGCGCGCCTTTCTTTTCCGAGCCGTATTTGGGGTTGGCGCTGACGTGGATGACTTCCTTGGGATTGCCGAGCTCGTCGCGCTCGCCGTCGCGCTCGAAGATGAGGTCGTTGAGATCGCCGAGGATGGCTCCGAGGTTTTTGCCGGTGGTGATGGCGCCCCAGCCGCCGATGGAGTGGAAGCGAACGGCGACTGCGCCTTCGGGGAGGAGCGAGGGGGTTTCCGCGCCGATGACCGAGTAGGGATGGTCAATGCCGAGGACGATGAAGTTGGCGCCGTCGGCTGCGGTTTTGCCGTCTTTGCGGGCGAGGCCGGCGGTGGCGAACTCATACGCGCCGAGGATGTGCTCGGGGCGGAAGTCGCGGGAGCCGAGGCCGTAGCTGCCGCCGATGATGTGCGGGACTTCGGCTAGGGAGATGTGAGGAAGGCCTTCGGTGCCCTGCACGGCCTTGGAGAGCGCGGTGCGGATGTCGCGGCCCATAGGGTTGTCGCCAGCGAGGGCTTCGTCGGTGCGCTCAAGGATGATGACGTTCTTTTTGCCGCGAATGGCTTCCACGACTGCCGCCTCGGGGAAGGGGCGGATTACGTTGAGGTGAACGGAGCCTACGCTGGCATTGCGTGTCTGGCGGAGGTAATCCACTGCCGCTTCGATGTTTTCGGCTGCCGAACCCAGCGAGATGAAGACGGTATCGGCGTCCTCGGTCTTGTATTTCGTCACGAGGCCGTAATAGCGGCCGGTGAGGTCGCCGAAGTCCTTGTAGGCGGCTTCGAGGAAGTGGAGAATCGGCTCGGCGAAATTGTTGCGGCGGGCAACGACGCCCTGCATGTAGTGTTCCTGGTTCTGCACAGGGCCGAGCAGCACAGGGTTCGTCAGGTCCACCATCTTGGGAACGCGGCGGCGCGTGGGTCCAAAGAGGACGCGCTGGGCTTCCGTCGGGCTATCAATAATGTCGTCGGGGCGGCCAAGATACTCGCGAATCAGGTCTGACTCGTGCTTGTAGAAGGTGCGCTCAAGGTGGCTCGTCAGGAAGCCATCCATGATGTTCATGCCCGGCGTCAGGCTGAGCTCCGTCACGCGGCGGAGGATGAGCGCCTGGTCGGCGGCCTGCTGAGCGTCTTTACCGAAGAGCATAATCCAGCCGGTGTCGAGTGCGCCGTAGATATCGTCGTGGCCGCAATGCACGTTAAGCGCATGCTTGGTCAGCGCGCGCGCGCCAACTTCCAGCACCATAGTGCTGCCCTTGCCGGGAGCGTGGTAATACTGCTCGACGCCGTAGACTACGCCCTGGCCGGAGGTGAAGTTGACCACGCGCTTGCCGGTAACGGAGTGCGCAATGGCTCCACCCTGCGCGGCGTGTTCGCCTTCTGTCTCAATGGCGATGGTGCTGCCGCCAAAGACGTTCAGATGGCCTTCTGCGTAAGCCTGCTGGAAGAGCTCGCCGCCTTCTGTTGAAGGCGTGATGGGGTAAAAGACACCTGCGTCGGCGATGCGGGTCTCCGTATGATACGAGACGAGCTGGTTGCCGTTAGCGGTGACGCGAATTCCGGGATAGCGAGCTTTCATTGGGTTCCCCCTGGTTCTCTTCCTCCCGGCAGTGCCTGGGAGGGTTGCTGCATAAGATTGCGCGTTCAGCTTGCGCTTGAAAATGGTTGCGGTGCTTCTATATCCGCGCCGGAGATTGCAGGTTCCGGCGGCTCAAACTCTTCAATGTGCGGCCCCGGATGTGCAAGGTGCAGTGACGTTCCGCACCTTTATTGGGACCGGCTGGCTGGTTCGGCTGGGGCCATGCCCGGAGGGCCGGATTTCTACCATGCCACAGTCTAGTTGCCGTTGCGCAAGACGGGAAACAGGATGAGGCGTGCGTTTCCCGCATTGCAGGCTAAATGACAGTATGCACCTGCAGGCGTGAGACAGCGTCCTACTATATGGGAAATTGATTGAATTTATCCAGCGCAATTTTAAGAGCGAAGGATGGCATGCGAATTCGAGGAAAAACGGAGAGGGGAAGAACGGGTGGTACAGGTAGCCCAAGGCCAAAATACCGGCCTGGGGCACTCGTGATTTGCAAGCGCGAAAGTTCCGATTCCGGTTAAAAACTTCCGAATTTGTGGAATCGATACCATACCTGTGAATTGGCGGTTTTCTCTATGCGAAAAGGGTGAAGACAAGGCCGGGGCTAAAACCTTACTATGTCGGGGAAAGGAACTCCCATGTATTTGTTACCAAAGGCCGCACGCCAAGGATGGCTGCGCCTTCTTTTTGCTGGTCTTATTGCGGAAGCTACGCTGTTTCATTTTTCCGCCGTATCCCACGGGCAGACGGCGGTTGAGCAGGCGCGGGTGGCTGCCGAAGTGAACCGCGTTGCGGGCAACCTGCCAGAGGCGTCGAAGAACGTAATTGTGCGGTTGACGTCGCTGCGCTCGCTGCCGGACGGCACATGGAAGACGCACGCCGGCGATGTGGCGCATGGCGAGGCCGTGGACCTGGACGAGAGCGGATGGACACCGGTCGTCCGCAAAGAAGGCGAGCGCAGCACGAAAGCGCCGAAGGATGCCGTGTGGTTCCGGCAGACCTACACGGTGCCGGAGACGCTGAACGGCTACGACCTGACGGGCGCGCGAATCTGGTTCCAGTTCCATGCGTGGGCCAACGGGCCAATGCCGGAGATTCTCTACTTCAACGGACGGCGCGTGGCGCTGGGTGACGACCTTGAGCCGGTTGTGCTCTTCGATAAGGCGAAGCCGGGCGACAAGGTAGTGGTCGCCATCAAGCTGCTGCACACGGTGGACGAGAAGAACATCCAGGGCGCGGAGCTGGGCATTGACTATGCCGAGGGCAGACCGAATCCTGAAGATATCCGCGAGGAGTTCCTAGTAGGCGCGCTGCTGGTTCCGTCGCTTGCGCCGAATGACGCAGCGAAGATGACGACGCTGAATGATTCCATTCAGGCGGTCGATATCAAGGCGCTGGATGCGAAGGACCAAAGCAAGTTTGACGCGAGCCTGAAGGCTTCGCACGAAAAGCTGGAAGCGCTGCTGCCGCTGATGCAGACGGCTTCGCTGCATCTGACGGGCAACTCGCACATTGACGCCGCGTGGCTATGGCCGTGGACCGAGACGGTGGACGCGGTAAAGCGCACCTTCGGCACCGCGCTGCAGTTGATGTACGAGTACCCGCAGTACACCTATACGCAGTCTGCTGCTGCCTACAACGAGTGGATGGCTGAGAAGTATCCCGACATGAACGACCAGATTAAGCAGCGCATTGCAGAAGGGCGCTGGGAGGTGGTCGGCGGCATGTGGGTAGAGCCTGACCTGAACATGCCCGACGGCGAATCGCTCGTCCGTCAGCTTCTCGTCGGCAAGCGCTGGTACAAGCAGAACTACGGCATCGATGTGAAGATTGGCTGGAACCCCGACTCGTTCGGATACACGTGGCAGTTGCCGCAAATCTACAAGAAGTCCGGCGTCGATTACTTCGTCACGCAGAAGATGACGTGGAACGACACGAACCAGTTGCCGCTCAAGCTCTTCTGGTGGGAGTCGCCGGATGGCTCGAAGGTGCTGGCCTATTTCCCGCATGACTACGCAAACGGCGACCTGAGCCCGGTGCGTTTGGCTACGGATCTGAAGCAGGCACGCGAGCGCGCTCCGGGAATCACGAACATGATGGACTTGTACGGCGTGGGCGACCACGGCGGCGGTCCGACGCGCGCCATTCTCGATCAGGGCACACACTGGTCGCAGCCTTCCGTGCCGGCAAAGGTAGTTCCGCAGATGCCGTTCGGCCTGGCGCTTCCCTTCTTCAAGGACGTGGAGCAGAAGCTTGCGCCAGAGAGCCCGACGTGGGATTACCAGTCGATTGCAAAGGGATATAAATTCCCCACGCCTGTCGATGGAAAAATCTCGATTCCCACTTGGAACAGTGAGCTTTACCTTGAGTATCACCGCGGCGTCTTCACCACGCAGGCCGCTCACAAGCGCAACATGCGCGACAGCGAAGAAGAAGTGCTCAACGCTGAGAAATGGGCTTCCCTCGCATGGCTGGATGGCCGCGCTTATCCCGGCGGCGAGTTGACGGAAGACTGGAAGAAGGTTCTCTTCAACCAGTTCCACGACCTTGCGGCTGGCTCTGGCATCGGCATCATCTACAAAGACGCGCAGAGAGACTACGACTATGTGCGGCTTTCGACGAATGAGATTGCAGACAAATCGACTGCGCTTGTAGACGAGAAGATCAACACGCAGGGCGCGGGTACGCCGGTGGTTGTGTACAACCCGCTGGGCTGGGAACGTTCCGGCGATGTGCAGGCGCATGTAGATGGCAAGGACATCTCGCTGCATGTAGACCGCGTTCCGGCGCTCGGCTACAAAGTGGTGCATGTTGGCGCGAAGGAAGTGAATTCGACTCACCTGACCGCGGGCAGCGCACTTACACTTGCGAACGAGTATGTGAGCGTTTCAATCGACAAGACCACGGGCTGCGTAACGAGCCTGGCTTCCGCAGACAAGTTCGAGACGATTGCCTCGGGCGCTTGCGGCAACCAGTTGCAGTTCTTCAAGGACACACCGAAGGACTACGATGCGTGGAACGTGGACCCCGGCACCTTTGATGCAGCTCCGCAGACGATTGCAAAGGCTGACTCCGTAGAGGAGACAAAGCTCGCCAATGGCGCGCCGGCCATCAAGGTCACGTACACATGGGGCAAATCGAAGTTTGTGCAGACGTTCAGCATTCCGGCTGGCTCAGACATTGTCGATGTGGAGAACGACATCGACTGGCATGAGGCGCACGTGCTGCTGAAGGCATCCTTCCCTGTTGCCGCAAGCAGCGATTTTGCAACGTACGAAATTCCGTATGGCTCGATTGACCGCGCAACCACGCGGAACAACTCGTGGGAGAAGGCGCAGTTTGAAGTACCTGCAATGCGCTGGGCTGACCTTGGCAATGGAAAACATGGCTTGAGCTTGCTGAACAAGGACAAGTACGGCTATGACGCAGTGGGCAACCAGCTTCGCATTACGCTGCTGCGCTCGGCAAAGTGGCCTGACCCCGATGCCGATATGGGACGTCAGCACTTCCACTATGCTCTCTATCCGCATGCGGGACCGTGGAAGGACGCGCAGACCGTTCGCCGCGGATGGGAGTATGACTATTCGCTATCGGCAGTTGTGACAACGGCTCACACGGGCTCGTTGCCTGCTTCGCATTCATTCGCTTCTGTCACGCCGGAGAACGTGGTGCTGACAGCGGTGAAGAAAGCAGAAGACGCCAACGGACTTATCTTCCGCGTGTATGAATGGGCAGGCAAGGCTGCCACGGTAGAGTTCCATGTACCGGCGGGAGCTACGGGCGCGACAGTTACGAATCTGCAGGAAACGCCGGAAGGCGCTCCGCTTACGGTTTCAGGCGACGTGGTGAAGGCGCCGATTAAGCCGTATGAGATTCTCACCATTCGCGTGGATTACAAAAACTAGGGACATAGGGACTAGGGACGTAGGGACTGGAAAGACTCTGCGCCCCGTGACCTTATTCTGTTACTCTGGTTGCCGAAGGAGCTTGGTCGCATGGATATTACTTCGCCGTTTTTTGTGGTGCCGCTGATTGCGGTGGTATTTATCGCGTCAATTCTGTTCTCGACCAGCAGCAAGGAAGATGGGCACGAAGAACACGGCTCGCACTAAGCCCAAGATGAGACGGAAGGATTACTGAGCCGCTGCGAAGAACTTCGCGGCGGCTTTTGTTTGTGCGGAAACAGTAGTCAGGATTTTCCGCGGAAGGTACACTGCAGGCAACCATCATGATATGGAACCGCTGGGTGCGGATGCGCGTATCTGGGGATATTGAGAGTCAAGGTTAGGAGTTGGGGGCTATGTTGCGTAATCTTTCTCGAATGGGTCTGGGGCTTCTGGTGGCAGCGTCTTTGGCCGGCTGCCGCGTAAATGTGGACAAGGGCGCGAATGGCGAAGATAAGAAGGTCCAGGTGGATACGCCGTTTGGCGGCATCCATGTAAATACGAACCAGACGACGGCTGCGGATCTGGGGCTGCCGTTGTATCCCGGCGCGCAACTGGTAACGGATGACGAGCACAAATCCGCCGATGTGCATATGGGCTTTGGCGAGTGGCAACTGCGCGTGCGTGCGGTGACCTACTCCACGCAGGATGAGCAAGACAAGGTTGCGGAGTTCTACAAGAAGGCGATGGCGCGCTATGGCGACGTACTGACCTGCAAAAACAAGCAGCCAATTGGCACTCCTACATCCACCTCGGAAGGACTAACCTGCGCAGATGACAGCGGCAAGGGCGTAAATGTGAATGTGGACACAGATGACCAGAAGAAGAAGGGCTTCCACTATTCCGTGCATGACGGGATTGAGTTGAGGGCCGGGTCGAAGAAGCATCAGCACATTGTGGGTATGCAGGATAAGAAGGAAAACGGTAAAACGGTCTTTGCGTTGGTCGCGCTGGATTTGCCGGGGTCTGGCTCGAGCAAGGGAACGGATTAAGAAACCGCCACATGGCAGCCACGGCTTACTACCAGCCTGTGGAAAACTCTTGTCAAGCTCCTGACAGCACCTAAAACCACACAAGTCGATGAAAAAAAATGCGAAAAACCTTCTTGGGATTTGCGCTCAATTATCTCGAATTTGCTGGACTTGAATCAGTAGAAGAAAAACGGCCCGATTCCACATGGAGTTGGGCCGTTCTGTTTCCACACGCACAAACATAGACGCGCAACTAAAAACAGAATAAATACATGAAAATAAATAACTTAGGAGACAGAAAGAACGGCGACACTGTGGAGAATGCCGCAATTACAACAAAACAAAATACTTCTGGCGGGAGTCTCCACAGGAATTCACGGGCAATCCCAGGCTCAGGTTTTGTACAATTCCACTCAAGTACGACATCCCCTGAAACAATTTGGAATTGGAGTTGTAATGCCAGTGAAGCCTTTTCGTATTTCTGCCGTGGCGGTGTTGTCCGCGGCGGTTAGTCTCTACGCGTCTAGCCTCTACGCGGCCGACAAGCAGAAGGCCGCACCTGCCGCACCGGCGGCAACCGATCCTTATGCCGAGGTTCAGCCTGCGGTAGAGAAAATTGACCTCGACATGTACCAGCGGATTCGCGAAGAGGGCTTGAATCACTCGCATGTCATGGAGTTCGGCTCCGCGCTGATGGATGGAATTGGCCCACGTCTCACGGGCTCGCCAAATGCGAAAAAAGCCAACGAGTGGACACGCGACACGCTGACGAAGATTGGCCTCGAAAACGCGCACCTTGAGGACTGGGGCGAGTTCGGGCTTGGCTGGCAGCAGCTCAACACCTGGGCACGCATGGTAACGCCGGATACGGCGGTACTGATGGTGCAGGCCACGCCGTGGTCGCCTTCCACACCGGGCGCGGTAACAGGCGATGTAGTGTTTGTCAGCATCCAGAACGAAGCGGACTTTGACAAGTACAAAGGCAAGCTGGCTGGCAAGGTTGTACTCTTCGGCGCCATGCGCGAGGTTCCTCCGGTAGAAAAGGCCCTGTTCAGCCGCTACACGGAGAAGGAGTTGGAAGAGCTGGAAGCGTTCCCGGTAAGCAATGGCGGCGGCGGTGTTCCTCCGGAGATGCAGGCACGGCTGCGGGCCTACATGGAGCGTGCGCGGTTGATTGACAAGATTGCGCAGTTCTTTGCCGATGAAAAGGTAGCAGCAGTAATTGAGCCGAGCCGCGATGCTTCCAATGGCGGCGGTTCCGGCGGCACGTTCTTTGACGACAACGGCGCAACGATTGGCCGCACGCCGTACATCGCTGAAAAGCGTGTGAAGATTCCCGTGGTTGTAGCAGCGATTGAGAGCTATGGCCGCTTGTATCGCCTGACGCAAGCAAAGGCCCCAGTAAGCGTAGAAATCAACGTAGAGACAAAGTTCACCGGCGAACACGAGCACGGCTATGACACCGTTGCGGAAATTCCCGGAACCGATCCAAAGCTGAAAGATCAGGTAGTCATGATCGGCGGGCACCTGGATAGCTGGATTGCCGGAACCGGCGCAACCGATAACGGCGCGGGCACAATTGTCGCAATGGAAGCGGTGCGTATTTTGAAGGCGCTGGGCATAAAGCCGCGCCGCACAATCCGCATTGCACTGTGGACAGGCGAAGAGCAGGGCCTCTTTGGCTCACGCGGATACGCCGTGCAGCATTATGGCTCGGCCAAGCTCTCCGACGCACCAGACCAGAAAGCTTTGCCGGATTTTATGCGCCGTGCAGTTGGCCCGCTGGAACTGAAGCCGGAGCAGAAACTTATTTCGGGCTACTTCAACGTAGACAACGGCTCAGGCAAGATTCGCGGCATCTACACACAGGGCAATGCGGCAATCGCGCCAATCTTTGCGCAGTGGATCGCTCCGCTGAAGGACCTTGGCGTAACAACAATTACCAACCGCAATACCGGCGGCACGGACCACCTGAGCTTTGACGCAGTGGGAATCCCGGGCTTCCAGTTTATTCAGGATGAGCTGGACTACGAGACGCGCACGCACCACTCGAACCAGGACACGTACGAACGGCTGCAGCCTGCGGACTTGAAGCAGATTGCGACAGTCGAAGCAATCTTCCTGTACAACACGGCCCAGCGCGACCAGATGCTGCCGCGCAAACCGCTGCCGAATCCTGCGGAAGAGCAAAAAGCTCGCGAACCGCTTGGCGTGTTCCCCGGAGCACAGCAGTAACGCTTTCGTTGCTTGAAAGCCCATCCTTGCATAGCGACGCAAGGATGGGCTTTTTCATTTGGGTTGTACTAAGCGATAGGATGAGTTGTTAGAAACTCCGCGAGGAAGAGCGCATTGGAACTGAAACATCTGCTGTCATTTGTGAAGGTGGCAACCCTGCTTAGCTTCAACAAAGCAGCGCGGCAACTGCACCTGTCGCAGCCCGCGCTAAGCACGCAGATCAAGCTGCTGGAAGAAGACCTTGGCGTCAAACTGCTGGAGCGAAATCGCAGAACAGTGCGGCTAACGCCGGCAGGCGAAGCATTGCTATCCGATGCCGCAAATCTGCTCGAACAAGTAAGCGAAACAGAGCGGCGCGTTGCGAAAGTTGCTTCAGGAGAGGAAGGGCACCTTCGCATTGGCTTTGTGGCTTCGGCAACGGCAGAGATTGTTCCGGCAGTGGTGCTGGCTTTTCGCAAGCAGTATCCGCGCGTAAGCCTTTACCTGAGAAATATGCCGACGGTACAACAGGTTGAGGCACTGCGCTCAGGCACAATTGACGCGGGTTTTGTGCGTATGCCGCTGCATGAACCAGGATTGATGGTGGACTTGGTGCATCGCGAGCCGTTTGCAATCGTAGTGGCAAAGAATCACCCACTGGCACACGAGAAAGAGTTGTCCGTGAAGCATCTGGCACATGAGCCATTTGTGTCTTATGGACGCAGATGGGCTCCGGAGTTTTATGAGAGCTGGACCGGCATTTGCCGCAGAGCGGGATTCGAGCCAACCGTTGTACAGGAGACAGGCGAGATGGAAACGGCGCTCGCGCTTGTAGCTGCAGGACTCGGCATAGCAATTCTTCCGGAAGGAATGGCAAAACGCCACCGGAGAATCTTTCGCATCAAGGTGCTCAGCGCGGAGAAGACGAAATCGGAAGTGGGTATTGCTACGCTTGATGGTCCCAGCTCGCCGCAGATTGAACATTTGATTGCAACAGCGAGAAAGTTAACGCTGCCCGGAAATACCAGAAAAAGCTAAATTGTCTGTAAACCCTATTTATAGAATTTTTGGATTACTGAGTTCCAATAATACAGTTATCACTATCACTGCATTCCCTATCTAATCGTATGTATCGCGAGAATTCATAGGCCTCGCGAGTCTCTCCGGTTGCATGGCGATGCGCCGGAGAGGCACAGGACCTTGAAGATGAGGAGACAGGGATATGATTTCCACGACTGTGACAGAAGCAGAAGTAACAGAGAGGCAGACGGAACAGAAGCCTCTTTCACGGCGCATGTTCGTTGGTGCCGCAGCACTGGCCGGCGCGGGATTTTTTGGCGCGCAGGCAGTGGCACAAACCCGGCAGGAGCAGATTACCGGACGCAAGAATGGCGTGAGCGATCCCGGCCCGGAGAACAAGGGCCTGCTCGATTTGAATCCGAACAGCAACATGCCTCCATTTACGGACCATGGAAACCCGGGGCCCATTTGGTACTCGTTTGACCTGGCTCCAAAGCGTGTGCAAGCAGGTGGATGGACACATCAAGTGACGCAGCGTGAGCTGCCAACTTCGCGAGATTTGGCCGGCGTGAACATGCGGCTGACTTCGGGGTCGTTCCGCGAACTGCACTGGCACACGGCAAACGAGTGGGCGATTATGCTGACGGGCAAGGCTCGCGTGAGCGTGATGCAGCCGGATGGCAAGATGTTTCTGGACGACGTGGAAGCAGGCGACCTGTGGTATTTCCCTGCCGGCTTTCCGCACTCGATTCAAGGATTAGGCGCGGATGGATGCGAGTTTCTGCTGGTGTTCGATGAAGGCGCGTTCTCTGAAGATGACACCTTCCTGCTTTCGGAGTTTATGGCGCATACGCCGCCGGAAGTAGTTCAGGAGAACATGAGCTGGAATCGGCAGCAGTTCGATAAGTTACCGGAGACGGAACTGTATATCTTCCCTGCAGAACAGCCTGATTCGCTGGAGGCAGAGAAGCGGTTCCTGGGTGAAAACCTTGAAACCGTGAACAAGTACACCTTCAAGATGGCGGCGATGAAACCTACAAAGAAGACAGAAGGCGGCGAAGTGCGCATTGTGGACTCGACGGTGTTTCCAGTTTCGACAGGAATTGCCGCGGCGATGGTGACGATTAAACCCGGAGCCATGCGCGAGATGCACTGGCACCCGAACACCAGCGAGTGGCAATACTGGATTAAGGGTAAGGGGCGCATGACCGTGGTGACGACACATGCGACAGCGCGCACCATGGACTTTAATGCGAACGACGTAGGCTATGTGCCGAGCATGGCGGGACACAGCATTGAAAACACGGGAACAGAGGACCTGGTGTTTCTGGAGATGTTCAAATCGAACCGCTATCAGGATGTGTCCCTGAACCAGTGGATTGCGCGGATGCCGGACAAGATGGCGCAAGCGCATTTGAAGCTGTCTACGCAGGTAATTCGTCAGGCGCCGCAAGATAAGAATGTAATTCTGCCGCGGTAATAGAAACACTACAAAAAGAGACGCTGCCAAATAGCCGCGTCTCTTTTTATAGTCAGGATGGGCAGACTAGAACTGCCCAAACTTTGCGCTTCAAGTGTGTGGCTTGAAATGCAACAATTCTTTTCAGGCTCCCGCTGCTCTCGTCTGTACAGCCATCGCTCTCAACCTAATTCCTGCAAATCTTATGCGACAGTCAATCTTTGAACTGCTCCGCATTTTTATTACTCGATGAACTGCATCAGGACAACACCATTCGCAATATCAGCAAGTACGCTCAGCAATGGCGGCCGCAACTGGGACTTGGCGTGATACCCGGTGCACCGTCTCCGCGCTACTGGACCAGTGAGGATTTGCTGGAGCGCGACTTTGGCTCTCCGATTCCGACGCTGGCACATCATGTCATGCACCTTGACACTGACTATGCCGGAGTTAAGCACGCGCGTGAGACTATGGCTGGCTGCGCAGGATTGATATACGCCCTGCATGCCGAGCCGGCAACACAGTTGCTGAATAACTGGTGCACAACACTTCAGCCAACCATCAAAGAAGAGGGACTCGCCGTCTTCCCTGTCTATGTACCTCTAATGAACGCCGGAAATATTGGAAAGAGTTCGGCGGAAGACCTTGCGCGATGGATGGGAGATGCCCAGGTCTACATACGCGAGAGCCTTGAAGACCTGGGAGTGGTGATTCTATCGACTATTCCGCTGGCGACGGCCTTCAATAAAGCCAACATCATGGTTCCCGATCTGGCTGCACCGCGGAAATAAGGAAGCAATCTTCTACGGTGTTCCTTCTAATAATGACCGGAACGAGCAGACTTAAACTTCCGTCCCATATCATCCCAAGCGCATAGCTTGATATTCAGCAGCTTGGCCAACTCTTGCCAGCATTCCCGGAATTGCTCAACTCCCAATAGGCACGCGCTGGCTCTAGGCCCCTCCCAGCTCTCTGCAAATTCCAGTCACCGTAAATCTATGACCTTTCAGCCCGCAAAATCCGTCATTCGCTGATTCTGGCTTCCCGTAAATATACGACCAAATTAGTCTTCATTTGTCGGCAGCAACTGGCACCACAAGAACAACAAATTCTGCAGGAGTCTTTTGGCGAAGCCTTGCGGAGTTTGGGAGATCGACTAACCGCAGGCACACGACTCGTCGTGTCCTGCAATTCTTCATTACCACGGAGAAGTTGCATGGGCATTCTCAGCTTCCTTCCCGTTCGTCCGGCCTGGCGACAAGCCCGGTTTTCCGCATGGGCACCAGTTGGTTCCCTGCCTGAATCCACTTTGCGCTCTTGCTATGCCTTGCGCGCAAAAGAGCTTGCACATTTTATTCAGCAAGCACTGGAGATGGAGCCAACTCATCCGCTCCATGCCGTGGTGTGCCTGCTGGAGCGCCGGCTGGAAAATGTCGTCTATCGCATGGGATTTGCGGAAAGCATTCCGCAGGCTCGCGCATTGGTTCGACGCGGACACATCCTTCTCAACCGCTACCTGCCGCAGAGCGCAGGCATGGCTCTGCGGCCCGGCGATGTTGTGCATTACACGCCGCAGCCGTACGATGCCAACTCCATCACGCATTTCCCCAAGAGGCCACTTCCCTCCTACTTGCAATATCTGAATCCGCACACAACAGACCGGGGGATGATGCTTTCGTTTCCCACCCTCGACGACTCGCCTTTGCAGCTTTTCCCACGCCGTACTGACACTCATTGCCCTTATGCAATGAGCTATCGAATCACTTTCTGACTCAAGGAGGAATTCATGGCTGACTCTCGCATTCTTCTTGCGCATTCTCCCCAGGGCGCAATCTTTGCCTGCCAATGCGGCGCCATTCATGTCGTCACAGGCGGCATCACGCTTTCTTTCTCACTCGAAGAGTTTGTTGTTCTGCTAGAGCTTCACCACCAGGCAATCAATGGGCTCGAAGCCAACCTCATCGCCGTGCGTGAACTCTGCGCCATGAGTTACGCACAGCAAAACGCGAGCCGGACAATCCACTAGACGGGAGACCACAACATGGCAGAACATCTTCCGCGAACCTCCTCCCGAAAGCGCGCCCCTGCACGGGCGCTTCCCGCTGGGTATCACAGCACTGCGCTTCCTGACCGGCTTGCTTCCTATATGTTGCGGCTGGCGCCAACGGAAGTGGATCTTCTGACCGTAGCAACCAGCAAGCGCGTTGTCTGTCTTAAACCCGAATGGCCTGAGATTCTCTGGGATCTTTTTTCACTCGGGCGTGCGCGATTGCTTACTGCGGGCACAGGTGCTTTTATTGAACGATACGGTATCTATCCCTCTCCGGAAATTTCAGGCTCCATGGTGTCACTGTTCGATGAAACGATGGAACTGCGGCATGACCTTACTCAATGGGGACGCGCCTTTGCAGTGTTTCCCTCTGTCTCAGCGAATATCGCCGCGCCAGAATACGGCCTCCATTTCTTCGACAGAAGAGGCGTCGCCATGCACAGAGTCTTTCTCTCCTCTTCCGGCTCGGCGGATGCGTTGGAGCGCATTGCCGAAGAATATAGCTGGCATGGCGAGGACAACTCGACAGAGCTTTTCAGTGAAGATGCTTCTATGCAGCCGTCATCGCCGCTGGTTGCAATTGGCGCAAAGCTCACAGCGCTACAAAATACTATGCTGCTACGAAGAGTCCAGAACTACGAGATTGTGCGCGCACTCCATAACTGTCATCAGGAGCAGTCTCTGGCTCGAATTTCGATTGGCAATGAAGGCTCGCTTCAGACCTATCGAGGTAGAATTCGCGCCATTCACTCCAATACCTCATGGACATGCGTCATAGATGGAGACACGGTGCTTTACATTCGTGACGCGGAGATTGCGGAGACATGGATTACGCAATCTGCAACAGAGGATGGCGAATCTCTGTCTCTCACTGCGTTTGCCTCAAATGGCAAACCCATTGTCACGTTGTGCACAGAAGAGTGCGGCAGCTTGCGCTCTGATGAGCGATGGAATCGCCTGCTGGAAGGCCTGCCCGATCTCTAAGCAGACGCCTGTACATTGCACGAGGAATCTCAACATTGATACCCGAGGAAATTATGAGAGAAATAATAGCCAGGCATGAAATCACGCGTGTCCGCAAAGATGTAGTGCGGCGTAAGCTGACCGTGGCTTCCAAGCAATTCATCACACCGCGCATGCTGCGAATCGTATTTGTTTCCGAAGAATTGGAGGGCTTTGACAGCCCCTCCGCAGATGACCACATCAAAATCTTTCTTCCCGGCAAGAACGGCGATGCTCCCGTGATGCGCGACTTCACGCCGCGTGCATGGGATGTGGAAGCGGGAACACTGATATTGGAATTTGCTCTGCATCCGAAGGGGCCGGCAGTCGAGTGGGCACGTAGAGCAGAGATCGGAGACATACTGGAAATCGGTGGTCCACGCGGATCAATCATCGTGCCGGATGACTTTGACTGGTATCTGCTCGTCGGCGATGCAACAGCATTGCCATCCATTGGCCGCCGCATCGAATCTCTTCGTCCAGGTGTTCCTGTAAGCGTATTTGTTCTTGTCGCAGACCACCGTGAACAGCAAGAGTTCCACAGCGCTGCAGATTGCAACATTAAATGGCTCAACTCAAGCGGACGTGTTGGACTGGATGCGCTCGCGCTGCGAACTGCCGTGGAGAAATTTCAGGCTCCGCCGGGAGATGGTTTCATCTGGATCGCCGGCGAGGTTTCCATTGCACGGGAACTTCACCACTATGCCGTAAATACTCTGCATCATCCTAAGCAGTGGATCAAAGCCGCCGGTTACTGGTCCCAGGGTGAGGCGGATGCACATGAGCGCATCGAGTGATGCTGTTGAATCAGGACAGAAACCGTCGCAATCTTTCTTTCGCATTTCAAACAACTTAATCAAAACGAGGACTAAATCAGTCCGCGCAAAGTGCGACTAAATGTGTCTCTTTTCAATAATTTACGAGAAAATTTCTCTTGCTCTTGAGCTCAGATTCGCGCAGAATGAAAAGCGTCGGGATCGACAACATCAGGAGGATAAGAGATATGTCAGCGATTCAGAATGGACAGTGCGGACTCTGTACCCACTTCGGCGAAAGCGACAAGCAGAGTGAGAAGCTTGTCACGATTCGTACTTCCCATGAGGCTCCCGAAGGCTTCATCGAAACCTGCGGCCACCCCAAGCTCGCCAACCTGCGTTTGAAGGTTACGCCCATCAGCGGCTGCGACGGGTTCGCTCCAGCGATTGCAGCGTAACACCGCTCTTCAGCAAAACAGAAAAAGGGCCGCAACTGCGGCCCTTTTTCTTTGTAGCATTGCCAGGCACTCTCACGCGTGTTGTTTCTCTGCAACAAAGTAAGAACCGGCGACCAGCATACATGCAATCGCTTGCCCAACAAGCGATTCGATGTTGGGATACAGGGAAAACCATAGCCCCATCCATGCGGGAATCCGCGGCACAAGCCATGAAACATCGTGCGATGGCATCCAGTGTGCAAGCTGCATCTCTTGCACCTGCTCACCTACCATCACTAGCAAGACAGCACCAAGCATAACTCCCGTAAACACCAGCATCCTGCGATATGGAAGCTTACGATGCGCAATAAACGTCAGCACAGCCACAATGCCTGACAACACGACTCCAATCAAAACACCTTCCAGCACAATCGCACTTCCCAGCTTCAGCCGATAACTCTGAAGAAAGAGCACAACCTCAAAGCCCTCGCGATAGAAGGAAGAAAATCCAAGCAGGCCAAGCCCCCAGAGAAGCTTTTTCGCAGCACCCGCATCGCTAGTTAACTCTCGCTTCTTACGGTTGTGCAGAGAAATCCATCCGGTCCAGTACACCTTGTGAAAGAACCAGTTCATGACAATCAACAGCACCACGATAGCAAGCAGGCCAGTCGCAGCCTGAAGGTTCAGCGCGGAGACGCTGCTACTCAGGTCATCAAGAATCCGCACCGCTAGAAACCATGTGATGACAGTAGCCACCGCACCAATCGCCGCACCTCCGGCAACCGGACGTTTCTGCGCGCTCTGCTTACCGGTCATGCTGGCAGTAATTGCCGCCAGCACAAGAACGCATTCCAGTCCCTCACGAAGAACAAGGACACCGATGTCGAAGATAGCCGCCCCAGCTCGCTTGTTAGCGGCAACAGGATCGGGAACTCCCAACGCAGCAGCAACGCGCCATGCGAAAATGCTTCCTCCTGCCACCGCGCACAGCAGCAAAAGAGAGCGTATGGAAACCCATCGCCGCCACCCGGAATGATTTGCTTCACCAAAAAGAAGTTGGGTCATCAAAGCTCCTGGTGCAAAGCCCCGGCGGCATTCTTCTGTGCCGTTGACACAACCCAGTCCACAATCCGCTCATCAGGAAGCAGGGCCTGCGATGGCATACGGTAAGTCAGCCCATCAAGCCGCTTGCGCAAACCATCCTCAATGCCTCCATAGGAAAGTAACAGCGGCACAATCAACGCGCTATTCCCGCTCTTTGTTACTTGCTCGACCTTTTGCCGAAGCTGTGCCGTTGCCGCGTTCCGCACCGGGTCATCTGCATCGTCGCGCAGGGTAAGGCAATCAATCGCAGCATAATGTGTCGTCTGCCTTATCTGCTCTGCAAGAACTCCCATATCCTTGAGCCAGAGTTTGTTGTCATCGTCCGGCACAGGCCCGTGCGCTACCAGGATTACAACTTCATGCGAGGAGTCGTGACTGACAGAAGCAGCGCGGTCGGTAAGAATGGCAGCAACTACAGGATGAGCATCCAGAGCTGGAGCCATGTGAATGGGTACGGAAGATGTAACAGGCTTCATGGCATCTGACTGTGCAGCAGGGTCATGCACTGCACTGTGGTCCATTGCGCCGCAGTGACTCATGCCATGGTCCATCGCAGCAAATTCCTTCAGGTCTTCCGGCATCTGCGATCGCAGGCCAAGCAAATATGCCTGGCTTTCAATCACAGAACTGTGCGAACTGACGAAGAGAGGAACAGCAACGATTTCCGTGACGTGCCGCGCAATGAGGCGGTCAATCGCCGCCTGCGTGGTTGAACGTGTTGCCATGCCGAAGGCAACCTCCGTGGGAACCTGGAGGTCTGCTTTGTCGGCAACATGACGCACCTCTTCATTCCATTCGAGAGAACCCCCATGCGTCAGCAGGAGCACCCCCGGCCGTGGTGCTTTTGCTGGCGCCGCGCCCTGCCCAAAGGCAGCAGCGCAAGAGAGGCAAAGCATAAATAGAGCAAATGTGATTCGCTTCATAGGTGTCTTCCTTCTTAATTCACAAATTGGCTGGGGGAGTTTTTGTGCAGTGAAATTCCATGCTCGGTGCTCTCCTGCGATTCATTCATTCTGGAAAGCTGCCTGGAAGCCGTGCTTACCAGCACAGCCAGTTGCTGAAATGCTGCCGGTTCGAGATTGATGGTGACGGGGCCAATGGTCACATGAACCGCGTTGCATTCGCACAGGCGTATCCGCCCAAGCCCCGGACATTCAGCAAGAACCTTATTGATGCTGCACATAACTCCCTCGTAGTCGGTTATTCGTGTGGAAAGGTATACCGCAGACCAACGCGAAAAGTTCTTCCGTAATCGGTACGGTCATAGGTAGGTGTGCTGCTGGAAAGCAAGCTATCCCGGCTGTTGCCGAGGTTTTCAATTGCGCCATAAGCCTGCAAGCCACGATGAATGTCTTTAGCGCCGTACACGTTCCAGATTGCGTATGCTTCTTCATGCTCGGCAGGAGTTGGAGTAATCAAGTAGCGGCCAAAGAAGTTGCCGCGGATATTCGCGACAAGTCCCAAACGTTTCGAGAAATATTCCGTGCGAAAATAGCCGGAGTTGCGGCTTCGCTCAGTGAGCGTCTGCTTGTCGGTAACATCGTAAGGGTCGAGATAAGCGTAGAAACCATCGACACGCAGATTCCGGTTCAGCAGCATGCTTCCCTTGAGATTGATGCCCTGCGTATAAGCCTGATCGACATTCGTATAAACAAAGGTCATCAGTCCGGGCTCTGCGCCAAAGGATTGCGGAACGCCATACTGCGCAAGCAGAGCCTCTAACTGCTCCTCATCCATCGGAACGCCCGCGAAGATGTAATTAATCAAGTGGTTCAGATTATTCCGATAGAGCGTAGCACCAAAGCTATATCGATTCGCCTGGTAGTCTCCGCCAACAGACCAACTTTCGCTGCGTTCAGGCTCAAGATTCGGGTTGCCGATAACCTGGTACCCATATTCAGGATGAAGCAACAAGTAGTAAAGCTCTCCAATGGTCGGTGAGCGAAAGCCCTTGCCGAACGCGCTGCGCACGGTCCAGTGGTCGTTGATGCGATATACAAGCCCCACCTTGGGAACAACATGGCTGCCATACAGCGAATGATGATTAAAACGCCCGCCCAGGTTGACGATGAGCTTCTTCCATTGCACGCGGTCCTGCAGCCACGCATCATCCGTCGTGATTTGCTGCCCATTATCATCGCCGACAATACGGTTCAGCCCTCGATAAGAGTCCTGAACCCACTCATCACCGCCCTGCAGAAACTGCCATGAGCCAATCTGTTGTGAAACAGTAGCGTCAGCACGGTGATAGCGCTCGTAGAGATTGCCATAATCAAACTCTGCCCCGCGGCTATTATCTGCATTGATAGGATTGGAATAAGAGTTCGAGTCATAACGCGACTCATACAAGCGCGCCTGTATCGCAGTAGTTGAAGTTGGAAGAAAATCGCCCACCAGCGCATGGGTTTGCGTGCTGTCGGTGCTGGCCGCATAGTCATAACCGGATGCAGCAGTTCCCGTATAATCGGCGCTCTTTCCATTCGACTCGTTATGGTAAGCATCTCCCGTATATGCGATAGAAGCACGCGGATTGAAAGCATAGCGCAGCTTTATAAACCCGTCATAACGCTGATTGTTTGCGCCGATGGTGCTTTCATCGCCGGGAACCAGCGAGTATGAATCGATGCGATGCAGTTCCAGATCAGTAAATGCAGTCAGATTCTTCCATTTACTGCCAAGGTCAAGGTCGCCATCCACCACGCCAAGGTTGCCCCCAGAAATGCGAAGAGCGCCTTCAAACGGATGCGTCGGCTCATGCGTAATCATGTTGATGACTCCGCCAATCGCGTCAGTTCCATAGAGCGAAGACGCAGCCCCGCGCACCACCTCTACACGGTCAAGCCGTCCAATATCCTGCTGATCCAGGTCAATGATGCCGCTGTTGATGCCGCGCGCTCCCACAATGGGCAGGCCATCCTGCAATACCAGCACATCCTGTGAAGCAACGCCGTCAATCATCTCCTGCGACGAGCCGGAGTAAGAAGCATTGTTGCGCGTGACCACGCCCGGTATCTCACTCAGCACATCGGCTACGCTCTCAAATCCCGTGCGTTCGATGCGCTGTTTTGTCGCAACATCAACAGGCTGCGGAGAATCCTGCTGCAGTTCTTCAACACGCGAACCAGAAACGACAGTAGCAGTCTGTTGCACAGAAGCAACCGCAAGAGAAACGGCAAGATTACTGACAGGATGGCCGGTCGAAACTGTAACCGCGCGTGTCTGTCCGGCAAAACCAGGCGCCGAAGCTGTCAGCACATATTCGCCCGATTCAATTTTCGCGAAAGCATATTCACCACCTGCTCCGCTCTCTGTTGTTTGCGCAACTCCGCTAAGAGTATTGCGCAGAGTGATTGCCGCATGGGATACAGCATTGCCACCAGGGTCAAGAACACGGCCTGCAACACTCCCGGTTTGAGCGTTGAGCAGACTGGAAATAAGAAACACAAGTGCCACAACGGTTATTCGCATAGCCTCGCCTCTTAAGCAGGTGCGACGACGCAAGGCTTGAAGCGAGCGCCGTCCGGTAATCGATCTCCACACTGCAACAGCGCTTCGCCAAAAGACTCCGCTGCAATGCCTTCGCATATAGGACTAATTTAGTCCGTGTTATTTATAACACTAATCCCGCTCGCCAGATCAGGCAAGTAAAATTCTGGAATTTCGGTG
Organism: Occallatibacter sp. FHG110214_02; assembly: GCF_059115385.1. Lineage (NCBI taxonomy): Bacteria > Pseudomonadati > Acidobacteriota > Terriglobia > Terriglobales > Acidobacteriaceae > Occallatibacter > Occallatibacter sp. FHG110214_02. Next base: position 91,782 of record NZ_JBZYWK010000012.1, read on the forward strand.
TCAATGTTTGCCTTGCGCCTTTCTTTTAGAACAGATAGAAGGCCACGAGAGTCCCCACAAAATCCCCCACAGCGCTGATCCCCTACAACCACCATTGCATATGATTCTGTTGGCAGGGCAATCCATCCCGGGGGGCCGATATTGCTGCATCGGCGACTAGCTGCAAATCCGTCACCGCATATATTCGGTTGACGCAATCAGGGCAAGGCTCTCAGGGAATAAAACCGCGCAGCGTACTGGCTAACTTCCCAAAAGCGCGTTTACCGTTACCTGTTTGCTCCAGAGTGCGAAAATCTCGTCGGAAGGTCGATGAATATATGGCAGATATCAGCCGTGAACAGCCTAAGCAATCGTGCCAAACAGACTAAGCTCAGCGAGCGCAATCGAAACCGGCGAATCTGTAATACGTAGCCGCATTTCTCGCACTGCAACGGGTTGCGGCAAACGGATGAGTCTGCACGCGCCGATACTGGTGCCGTTTGCAATCTCTTTCCAACTACCATCCTGCCGCGCATCCACTGCAAATGCCCCTATGCGCTGCCCCAGTTGAATGGCCTCGCGCAGCCGAATCACGCCAACCTGCTGCACAGCACCAAGATTGATTACCAGCTCCGGTGTCGTTATGCCATCATCAGTAGCCCAATAGGTCGCTGCATTCCCGTCCACAAGGTGCATTGCACTGAACGAGTGACTCTTTCCGCGCACATTCGAGGGCTCAAACCGTGCTCCAGCAGCAAGATTCTGCGCGAAAAGTTTCTCCAGCTTCTCGTGAAACTCGCGAAGAGACGCTGCGTCCTCCGACTCAATACGTCCTTTACGATTCGGCGGAACATTCAAGAGAAAGCTTGCGCCTCGACCAACTGACTTGAAGTAAAGATCCAGCAATGCATCCGGGCTCTTCACCTTCGAGTTTTCGCTCTCATGCCAGAACCACCCCGGCCGGATCGAAACATCACACTCTGCCGGCTTCCATATCGAGCCACCGCGCACGCCGTGCTGCAGCAGGCGCATTCCGCCACCTTCAGAATCCGCCTTATCCTGGATCAAATTCTTCTCAGCATCGAACGTCGCCCAGCACGGATCGCCAGCAACGCCACCTTCATTCCCCACCCAGCGAACATTTCCCGCCGCACCGAAGACTACTGCGCCAGGCTGCAATTGGTGAACAATTGCAAGCGTCTTGTCCCATTCGTAATAGCCATCAGGAATGGAACGCTTCTCCTTTGCGCCGCCGTAGTAGCCATCGCCGCCATTGGCGCCGTCGAACCATACCTCAAAAATTGTCCCGTAGTTTGTGAGCAACTCGCGCACCTGCTCATGGTGCATCGGCGGATACTCGGGTGTCCCATACTTGCCAGTCGAACGGTCCCACGGCGAAACGTATATGCCAAACTTCAGTCCCTCGCGCCGCGCAGCATCTGAGATATCCCGGACCACATCGCCCTTGCCATCGCGCCATTTGCTGTTCCGAATGCAATGCTCCGTCGTCTTTGTTGGCCAGAGACAAAACCCGTCATGATGCTTGCAGGTAAGGATGACGCCCTTCATTCCGCCAGCCTTCAGGTCGCGTACGATTGCATCTGCGTCAAATTCCGTAGGATTAAAAATATTGGGATCCTCATCGCCATCCCCCCACTCTTTATCTGTAAACGTGTTTACCGTGAAATGCAGAAACGCATAAGTCTCCATCTGGTGCCATGCAAGTTGCGTGCTTGAAGGCGTTGCTCCATACACAGCAGGCGCCGGCGTTGTATCCAATCCCACAAAGCATGTGCCCGCCGCAGCACCAAGAAAATCCCGGCGTGAAAGAGAAATCATCTTTAACCCTTCAGCGCGCCACGAATTCGGCTGCGCATAATGCTATTTCCAGTCACTTTGTTTCTTAAGCCCCTTGATAAAGACTCCCGGAACGCACGGATCCTCTGCCATGACATGTTAGAAGGCCGCTTGCGTTCCGGGAAGTGGAGGCGCAGGAGACATTGCGCACCTCAAAACCGTTGCCCATCGTGAATGTGAGGCCACTACTCCTCCCGCGCCTGGTTATTCCCCTTTTTTGCTGCCCATTGAGACATATAAAGACATCTCGGCCCGTGTATATCTGACCGTATTTCCATAGGGATCACATAGGCAATCCGACATTCGAGCACAAAGATCAGGTGCAATTTTTCCGCTTATATATGCGCTTTATGAGTCAGTTGAAGATGGTGCATATGTGCCATATGGCCGAGCAGCCACTCACTCCAGCTCACCGCCGACGCGTGTTGCAACCGCTCATCGCATTACGGGCGTTCGAGATTGGATAGGTCAATCAAACCCCGCATTGCCGGTCAAACGTTTGTGGTGGAGAGACACATTGCCATCTGGCTGAATCGGAGATTGGGAGTGAAACTCCAATACATCGGAGTGTATTGAAAGAACCCACCCAATTTCAGATAGAAAATCGTAGACTATTCGAAAGTCATGAGCTGAACATAAGGCCCTTGTTCAAAGGTTGTGTTTGGCGTGTTCCGTTGAGTAAGACTAGGATCGAAGACCGCTATGCCGCGGATGGAGAGAAATGCCAGTTGAAGAAATAGAGGGAATGGCGCACACTCGCCTCGACATCGGGGATAGAAAAAGAGCCCTTGTACGCTTTCTCTTGATATGGCACGCTTTCACTCTTATCACTTGTGGTCTGCTCTTTGGAAAGACCGAAGCGCACAGTGCACCAACAATCGAGTATCGAACAGCGGAGTCTATCCTTTCGCTTTCCTATGACGAAGCAGCCAAGGGTGGTTTCGCCGAACTTAGAGGCATAGTTACACTTTCAAGCCCGGTGGGATTCGTTCTGCAAGATGATACTGCCGGGATATGGGTGGAAGACCATCACAATCATCTTTCTGTCGGCGACGTAGTCACACTGCGCGGCCCCGTAGGCCCGGGCTCATATAGCCCGCAGATGGAGGCGCCGGCCATTCGGCTCAACGGACATGCAAGCCTTCCACATCCGAAGGATGTGTCCTTTATGCAGTTGAGTGACGGGCGGGAAGATGCGCAATACGTAGCGGTCGAAGGCGTCATTCGCGCAGTTACGCAGAGAGATGATGCCCTGACCACCGTTCCAATTGACGGCACACTGCTTATGGTTGACATGCCAGGGGGACGCGTCGATGTCGCGCTGCCAACGCAATCTTACAAGGCTGCCGTTAGATTAATTGGTGCAAAGGTTCGGATCAGCGCCACTGCACTCGCCCGCAAGAACGATGACAGGCAGGCAACGGGCGTCGTGTTAATCGCTCCAGGAATCGAGAGTCTGACAGTCCTGCAAGCGGGACCGGGCGACCTCTTCAATACGCGAATGGTCCCCATTGGCTCACTCTTGCAGTACAGATCAGGCACTGATTTTTTTCAGCGCGTTCGGATACAGGGAACCGTGACCTACTATGAGCGAGGTCAGCGCTTCATCCTGCAAGACCGTTCCCGCGCAATAGTTGCGTATCCTGCAAATTCCCAACCGCTGCAAATTGGCGACCATATTGAAGCCGTGGGATTCCTCGAACCCGATGCACCCGGTCCGGTCTTGCGCGATGCTGTGGTACGACGCCTTGCAAATGGGCTCCCGCCCGCACCGATGCCAGTGAATCTACAAATGGCTCTTAAAAGCAACTATCGATCATGCCTGGTTTCGATGCGTCTTCGATTGGTACGTGTCATCAAGGAGCCTGCGCGAACATTATTCTTGCTCGAATCCGGTCATACCTTGACTTCTGCCGAGTTGGCAGCCAACATCGTAATACCCGCATGGCTGCAGCCTGGAAGTGAACTGAAGCTGACAGGCATTAACATGCTGACAGTCGATGAAGGCATGGGGTATCTCAATTATCTGGATACTAAAGTCCACTCGGTCTTGTTGCTTCGTTCGCTGGACGACGTCACTCTCGTTTCTCCTGCGACCTGGTGGACCCCTGCTCGTCTCCTCTCTCTCACCATCGTTCTTGGAGTGCTCTTAGCTGTCTTCCTTATTCTCCTTATCTACATTCAACTCAGGCATTGGAAAACAAAGTTGACCTTACGAGAGCGTGAGAGGCTGGCGCGCGACGTGCATGATACTTTGGCGCAAAGTTTTGCCGGGGTCGGATTTCAACTTCAGGTAATTCGCCGTGCAATTACAGCCGGTGATCCCGGTCTACTGCACCATGTTGATACAGCGAGAGAGTTGGTGCAGTTCAGCCATAGAGAGGCAAGGAAGAGCCTGGCACCGGCCATCTCTCAAGAATCTGTTGGCGCTGACTTATTGGCCTCTCTGCACGAAAATGCACAAGCGCTCGTCAAGGGTGGTGAGATTGAAATTGAAGCGAACTCAGCAGGCTCAATCCGCACAATCCCGCGCCACGCGAACGAAGAGCTGTTTCGTATCGGCCAGGAAGCCATCGCGAACGCTATTCGACACGCAAATCCAACACAGCTTGCTATCAGTGTCGAATATGAAGAACACCTGGTTCGACTTAAAATTATGGACAACGGGAAGGGCTTTGTAATGCGCGGAGATTTATTAGGGTTTGGTATTCGCGGAATGCGCAAGAGGGCTTCTGAGATCAATGCACAATTCGATCTTGTAAGTGTGCCCGGCACTGGAACCACCGTCGCTGTCACTGCCCCGATCCAGAGCCGGAAGAACTTCTTTTTTCTCCTTAACGCCAAAGAAGTGTTTTTGAAATCAGCCGGAGGACGCTGACGCGATGAAATCAACGAACATGAATCCAGTCCGTGTTTTGATTGTCGACGATCATCCAGTCATGTGTTCTGGGTTGTCGAATATGTTAGGAATGCATGAGAACATCTCGGTGATAGGAAGCGCTGGGAGCGGTTCCGAGGCCTTGAAAATCATAAGCCGGGAGCATCCGGATCTAGTTCTCTTAGATCTTCGTATGCCCGGAATCGATGGTATATCCGTTTTGCAGGAACTGCAGAATATCCCTAATTCCCCTAAAGTCGTCGTGTTGACGAGCTACGCGGAGGACGAACTGATCTACCGGGCTATTAAGGCCGGAGCTTGGGGATATCTGCGCAAGGACACATCGGAGGATGAGTTGGTAGCAGCTATTACTGCCGTTCATGCCGGCAGGCGCTACATTCCTGTTGATATCTCCTCAAGGCTTGTAGAACGGATGACAAGGTCAGATCTAACGCCTCGCGAGCTACAAACTTTAGAGCTCCTGGCAGAGGGTTATACCAATAAGCAAATCGCTGCTGCTCTTCATTTGAGCGACTACACAGTTCGGCATTATGTCATTAACATCATGGAGAAATTGCAGGCTCCGGATCGAACTGGAGCGGTAGCATCCGCATTTCGAAGCGGCCTTCTCCAACGCCTTGACCGTTAATAGCGCAACTATTCTTCCGCTCCCTGATTGTCAGGGCAAGCGCAAGCAAGCCCCCGCCCTGCGACACTATCAGCAGAGCGAAGGCCATGTCTCCCATCCCAACTTTCCTCGCAGAGGGAAACGAACGCGTCGATATCGAAAATCCCCACGCCCGTTTCCGCATTCAAAACTCGCAGCCGTCAGGGCCGCCAATCAAGAATCGGCTTATCGGAAAAGCTGAGTGTCCTGCCCGGCTGCCCATCGAGATCGAAGATAACAATCCGGTTGCGCCCCTTCTTTAGGAACGGCGCAGGCAGATACAGTGCCCCCTGTGGACCGATCTTCCAGAAGCGGCCCAGCGGTACGCCGTTCACCCACACCATTCCTTTGCCCAATGCACGCGTATCGAGAAACGTGTCCGCAGGCTGATCCACATCCAGCGTTGCCTCGTAGAAACACACACCTTCGCACGGCTTGGCCACAAAGTGCAGCTTATCCGTGCGCTTCATCGGCAGGGAATAAATAAACCATTGTGCCAGTGGTTTGCCTGCCAGCGTAACACCATGCGTAATGCCCGCCCATTCCTTCGTAAACTGCGGCCCGTAGTTTACGCGTCCCGTGTTTTCAACAAGAATCTCCAGCCGAGCGCCGTCATGCGGCACCGTCAGCTGCAGTGAATCCTGCAGCAACCGCCGGTCCAGCGTTCCGATGAGCTTGCCATCCAGGTACACCTGCGCATAGCTGTGCAACTCGTCGAGCTTTAACTTGCCCGACTGCGTCGCGTCCACGCTCGTCCGGTAAAGAATGTAACCATAACTCTGCCCGAAGGTCTCCATCGGCTGCACACTGTCAGACTTGATAGCCTTCGGCAGCGCGTCACTCAAAGCAACCGACCTCGTCAACGCAACCGGAGCATACGCTTGAGCTGCAATCGGCGCGGGCGGGGCCGGCGGCTGCATCCCGGTAGCCTTCGCAATCACGTCGCGAAAGAGAAAATACTTCGGCGTCAGCGCGCCGTTTTCACTCACAGGCGCGTCATAGTCGTAGCTCGTAACATCCGGTTGATACCTTTTGCCATCTGTGTTCGCGCCGTTCATCCAGCCAAAGTTGGTGCCGCCGTGAAGCAGATAAATGTTCACCGAGTAGCCTCTCTCCAGCATCCACTTCAGCTCATCCGCCTCTTCCTTTGCGCTCATCGTATGATGATGCTCACCCCAGTGATCAAACCATCCGGCCCAGTATTCGCCGCACATACGCGGCCCCGAGGGGCGCAGCTTTTCGAGCTTCGCAAACTCACCCTTCGCAGTGCCTGTGGCAAAGTTAATCACCGCCGGCAGCTCCGGCAATGCACCATCCTGCAGCTTATCCGCGCCATCAGCCGTGTACAGCATCGACTTCGTAAATCCCGCATCGATCAGCACATGGTGAATCTTCTCCATGTAGTCATGGTCTTTGCCAAACGAACCATACTCGTTCTCCACCTGCGTTGCGATGATCGGGCCGCCGTTGCCGCTCTGCAGCGGAGCCAGTTCCTGCCCCAGCCTGTGCAGCCAGCGCGTCGCAGGCTCCAAAAAGGCTGGATCGGATGTGCGCACCTTGATGTCAGGATCCTTCAACAACCACGCCGGGTAACCGCCAAACTCCCACTCCGCGCAAACATAAGGTCCGGGACGCAGAATGACATACAGCCCTTCCTGCTGCGCCTCGCGGATAAACTCCGCCACATCGTTCTGCCCGCTAAAGTCGTACTTGCCGGGCTCGGCCTCATGCTCGTTCCAGAAGACGTACGTATCAATCGTATTGAGCCCCATCGCCTTCGCCTTCTTCAGGCGATCATGCCAGTAAGCGCGCGGCACGCGTGCATAGTGAATTGCGCCGGAGATAATCTGGAAGCGTTTGCCATCCAACTCAAAGTGATCGCCCACCGCACGAAGAATGTGGTCCTGCGTCTGAGCACATAACGTCGCAGCCCCTGCAAAGAGAATAAGAAAAGCCAGAAAAGTCGAAGAAAATTGCTTCACTGCTTGTGACGCCTCCCGCGTCAGCACCTCAAACGGCGCAATTGGAAAAGTATGTGGTTCACCCGTACGCCGGTAGCACGTGGATCAAGAAAGGAAACGTCTCAGAGCCTAGCCGAAGGTAGACAGAGCGCATTCAAGATTGAGAAGCGCGTTATATGGAGTGGCTGAAGCAGCCTTGGGCGCAACCCGGACAGCCTGTGAGCTATTTTCCTGGCCCAATGCACTGTCGCCACGAAGAGCCGCACCGAGAAGCTGCTTAGGACGAATGCGCCCTGCACTGCTTCGCAAGAAATCTCTTATGGAGCGGCAAATTGCAGATGAGGAAGTAATATCTTTCCAATACATAGAGCGAGTACTCCCTGCCTGCCCGTGGCGCCCGTCGGCTCTCTCATAACAAGGCACGACAGCAATCGCTGTCGTGCCTCGAAGTTGGCATTTCGTTTGTGTTAGAAGGTAAGACGGCCTGCCACCTGGATCGTACGCGCATCCGGAAGAATGCGACTGAAACGCGTGGATCCAATATGTCCTGCAGTAGTACTAGTGATCGAGTTGCTCGGGTCTCCGAAGGATGGGTGATTGAAGACATTGAACCCGTCAGCACGTAATTCAAATGCCGTGTGATGGAACTCCAGCGGAAACGTCTTAAACAGGGACAAGTCAAGACGGTTGAACCCGGGTCCTGCGACCGTGACGCGGCCTCCACCATAGGGCAGTGAACCTGCCTGCGCGAGAGGAACGTAGTTTTCATTCAGAGTTGTGGCCGTACCAGGAAGAATGGCGACAGGAGCCTGCGAGAAAGCACAGGGGTTGAACCAGTGCTCCAGAGTCTTCACTTTCGTGGCGCATGAGACATTATGTTGCGTAATCGCATTCGGCGTTCCACCCGTTGCAAACGGATTACCGGTCTTGAACAGGCCACCAAAAGCGATAGGGGTACCGGTCTGCGCCTGGAAAATCCCGGAGAGCCTCCAGCCGCCAAGCGTCTGGTCGATAACGCCGCCATGGTTCAGGAACTTCTTTCCCTGGCCAAAGGGCAACTCATATGTGGACGACAAGGTGAAGCGATTGCGAACATCTGTAACGCTTGCGCCATAATTGAACCGCAGCCCCAGGAAGTTGTAATTGCTGGCGCCTTGGCCTTCATTGCCTTGAATTGGTTGGGCAGCATCATCCAGACTATGCGACCACGTATAACCCGCAAGGAAGTAGAGGCCGTTTGACATTCTCCTCTCAATCTTGGTCTGAAGCGAGCTGTAATTGCCTATGCCCTCGTTCGTCATGCGATTGATTGTGCCAATGTCATAGAAGGGCTGATAAAGCTGACTATTCGCACCCTGCGGAATGACGCCAGGATATTGATTGCCTGCAACCGTTGTAAGCAGATGGCGGCTCACATTGCCTTGATAGCTGATGGTGAAGCTAGTGCTGGACGTGATGCTTTGCTGCAAGCTCAGGTTATAGGATTCCGTGTACGTGCTCTTGGCATTGTAGTCATGTTGGAAGAGCGTGGGCAGTTGCGCATTGGCAGCCAGTGCCGCCGCGCTGGTAGCTGCAGCGCCAAATCCAGTTTCAAGCGTTTGTCCATTGGTGGGACAAACAACTCCCGTAGTCGCCGTGTTGTAGCACTGGTTAGGTGCGGGAATGTAAGAGCTGGTGATGAAGAAGGGCGGATTGTTGAATAAGTTCTCTCCGAGCCCATAATTCTCTTGACCGCCGTAAAAGAAACCGAAGCCGCCGCGCAGAACGATTCTTGCCGTTGGCTGATAGGCGAAACCTACGCGCGGAGCAAATTCGTGATGATCTGGATTCAAGAGAGATCGGTTCGACGTGTATTGGATCGTGACATTGTCCTTGGCAAAGGCCTGGGCCATGACTGCGGGAATGGGGTAACCGCTCTGCGACCGCGGAATCAGCAACGTGCCGGTTCCCTGGTTCATACCGAGATAGTTGCCGATGAAATTCGCCTGCATATCATTCAGCTCAACGAAAGGCTGCGTGTACTCCCAGCGAAGGCCGAGATTCAGGGTGAGGTTGGAGCTAATCTTGTAATCATCCTGAATGAAAGCAGCGTCGTAGTAGCGGAGATCGGTGTACGGCGAAACACTGTTGAGGCCTGAGGAGTTCATCGAATCGAGAAGAAAATCCGCGACTCCCGATCCCGTCACAGCGCCGGATAAATCACCGGGATCTCCGGTGTAGGTTCCACTGTAGCTCTGCGAACCAGTTGGATTCGGAGTCTGCAGCCCGTGGAAACGCGCGTGCTGAATATTCACACCGACTTTAACCGTGTGCTTGCCGACGGTTTTCGTGACGTTATCAATAAACTCAATCACATTCTGCAGCTCATCGGATGGCATGTAACTGGGAATGCCAACGCCATTGATATCACCGCCGAAGTTAATATCGGGGAAGCCGCCAAGATCCGGGCCATAGGGAATACCGCCAAGACCATACTGCGCTGCAATGTTGGTCTGGCTTCCTACCTGCAAATAAGATGCATGCAGCCAGTTGTAACCGACACGGAACTCGTTAACCAAGGTAGGGGAAAAGAAATGGGTTTCACTGACGACGCCGCTCTTGGAGTAGTTCGAGTTTTGGCCATCGCTTCCGAAACCGCCACCATCAAGAATCGGGAAAGGCGGAGCATACGTTGTTGGGTTGTTGGAGTAGCTATAGCGTCCAAAGGCTTGATCCTTCGACGATGGATTGAAATCGGCACGGATATCGTACTGAGTGGTGTTGTTGGTCGTCGAGGTCGCAGGAATCGTGTAGTTTTGGAAGGTCTGGTGCGCCGCGCCCTGGTTAGGCTCGGGGAATAACTTAAGAATCCCCTTGGCAATGGAATTGACATTCGCGGGACAGATAACATTCTGCCCTGAAATTCCCGTCTGGTAAACAGCCGTCGTCGTTGGACAGGAAAGATATCGAGAAGGATCTTTCGCCGCCTCGGCGCCTCCGATTGTCGAAGTCACGTTACCGCCGGTCTGGTAGAGCGTTATGGCGCCCAATCCAGTCGTGTTGGCCGGGTCCAGCAACTCGGAAAAGTCGCCATTACGCATCGCATCCGTTGGCACAGTATTATTCGGCTGCTCAGGACTGAACTGCGAAATCCGGGTCCCTTGTCCGTCGGCAAAAATAAAGAGCTTGTTTTTGAGAATTGGTCCGCCGAGCGTCGCTCCGAAAACGTTGCTGTGGTAAGCAGTCGATCCCGATGTATTGAAATAATCGTTGGCCGTCATGCGATCGTTGCGCAGATATTCCCATAGACTGCCATGAATCGAGTTTGTTCCCGACTTAATAGAGGCATTAACAGCTGCGCCGGTGCCACGCCCCAGCTCAGCACTGTAATCGCTCGACTGCACCTTGAACTCCTGCAATGCGTCAGGCGGAGGCAGTACCGCATAAGTAGCGCCATTGAGAAAATCCTGCATGTTCGAATTGTTGTCAACGCCATCAAGAACGAAATCGTTCTGCGAGGCTCGGCTACCGTTCGACGAGAAAGCGCCTGAACCAGAGGTCTGGGAATTTCCCTGGTTTGGTGGGTTAACACCAGTTGTTATCTGCGCAAGAAACGTGTAGTTCCGGTTTGCCAGCGGTGCATCATTCAACTGCTCCGTCGTAAACACCTGCCCAGTGGAGGCATCTTCTGTCTGCAGTTCCGCGTCGTCCGCCTTAACCTGCACAACCTCACTCACCGCCCCCGGATTAAGCTTGATATTCAGGCGAATAAAACTACTGACATCAACCTGGATATGATTCCGTTCGGCAGTCTGGAAGCCTGGCGCCGTAACTTTCAGGGTGTAGTCGCCAATCTTGATGGGCGCAATGGTGTACTGCCCCGCACCGTTCGTTGTTGCACTCAATGTCAGATTAGTCGCCGTATTGGTCGCCGTAACCACAGCGCCTTGAACAACAGCACCGGTAGGGTCGGCGATTGTCCCCGAAATACTTCCCTGGTCCACCTGGGCATGCAGCAAACCAGCGAGCAGAAACATCATGAACACTAGCGTCAAGCCAGAACAGCGCTTGGCAATCTGAGAACAGCGACACAATTTGTACGTATACTCTTTCAGTCCCACAAGGCCTCCTTGCGTCGCAGACGGAGCAGTTAAACTGGAACTAATTACGGTGCGCACACTTTTGAGAGAGCGCTTATTCGTAAATAAGTGAAGGAAAACACTGAATCAGTCTGCGTTTAGCTGACAGTATTTCCATCAAGGCAGAGCAGGCAATCCGACATGTTATCGCAAAGATTTGGCACAAATTACCTGGCTTTCGGTACATCATATTAATCATTTCAATATGGTTAATATGTGCCATTTGCGACTGCGCCGTTCGCTTCCGCCAACTGCCTGCGCTTGTTCAAATCGACTCTATACTTACTTCGATTCTGGATTGACGAATGCGTCCACGGAAGCAATCAATCGGACAATTCACGGCTTGATCACGACCAGCCGAGAGCTCAAGTATGAGGTTCTCCGTGCCAGGATCTTGTACACGACAGCCCCTAGCTACTTTGTTGAAGAGAGATATATATGCCACGTTTTCAGTCCAGACTTCGGCGTGGCAGCAAAGAAGCTGGAGCAGAACATGGCGAAAATGGGCTTCGATGAGGCAGAGGCACAGCAGTATATCGAAGTGGAGCAGCGGCCCGATTTGCCAAAACGAGCACGCGATTGACTAAGCTTTCACGCCAAAAACGCCATACTCGGGAAGCTCGGCGACGATTACAAGGATTTGCTGAGCGATTAGGTGCTGCGCACTGCAACCTTCTCCAAGGCAACTGAGGCGCAATACATACATTGTTTGAGTACCAGGGCTTGTAATGGAGGAACCACGGTTATTGTCGTGACTTAGGAATGATCCTACAGATTTCCCCATAGCTGCAGCATGACAGCCAATTCTGATCGCGTATCTTGCGCTGCAATGTAAGCTATTGATTCTAATAATGGTCGGGACGGGCAGATTTGAACTGCCGACCCCTCGCACCCCAAGCGAGTGCTCTACCAGGCTGAGCCACGTCCCGACACAGTCAAGCCGGCTCGGACGAGCCGGCTCATGGGGTCTACTTCATTCAGTCTACACCATTGGTACAGTTTCGGGGCGGATTTCCTGTCCCGATTCCTGCGCCACTACTGCGAGGGGGGAACAAACTCCTGCGGCAGGGCAGAGCCTTCTCCAAAGAAGAACTCCTCCATCTGCTCAACGAGAAACTGCTGGGCCTGCGGAGTCCACGGCTGCAGGCGATACTCGTTCAGCAGCATCTTTTGACGCTCAACCCACTCTCCCCATGCCGCCTTGGAGACGTTCTTGTAAATCTTCTGGCCAAACTCCGAGTCGAAGGGCGGCTCGTCGAGCCCCTCCATCTCCTTCTTGTTGCGAACGCAAAAAACCATGTGCGCCATTCGTAAAATTTCTCCTTGGATATTGTATTGGATGCGCCGGAAATCGCGGAGAACCAAGCCGCAAATGCCGAAAACGGTCGTCCGAAGTACGGATTGGCAGGGTAAGTCTCCAAAAATACTCTTGACAACGGGTGCTATTCACGATTTTCTGATGGCGTTCAACAATTTGCGCATTCTTTCGCGTGTGTTGGCAGCCTGTAACGGATTCCACGCTGCAGGCACCATATAGGCTACAGCCCGGCAGCCGTACCCCAGCATGGGGATGGCAGCAACTTCCTCTGCAACAGCCTTCGATGAGAGAGTCCCGGATGGCTCTAACCAGACCGGCTCCGCGTTGTTTCCCCATATGCCGCTGATTGCAGAGCCCGTCGTCCTGCGCACGCAGTTTTACCCCTTTTTACGGAGAACGAAATGACAGACCAGGCGCCCTTTACCCCCACTAGCCAGGCCGGGCTGAGCGACAATGCAGCCGGCGGATTGGCTTACATCACTTTCATCCCAGCAATCATTTTCCTGATACTGGAGCCCTATAATCGAAGCTCCTTCATCCGCTTTCACGCGTGGCAGTCGTTGCTGCTCTCCGCCTGCACGTTCGTCATCAACATTGCGCTCTCCATCCTGGGGCGGATTCCCTTTATTATGTTCGTTGACCTGTTTCTCTATCCGCTGGTGTGGCTGGGATTTTTCATCCTGTGGCTCATTGTGATGATTAACGCCTTCAACGGTAAGAAGTTCAAAGTGCCCGTGCTCGGCGATATTGCAGAAAGGCAAGCCGGCTCATAGGCACGCATATTTCCCTGAGCCTACAAAAGCTCGAGAACACTTCCCCATACCCGAAAGGAGTCAACATGCCTGACGAACTTGCACCTGCGCCGGCTGCAGCCGGACTCACTGACAACACAGCCGGAGCGCTGTCCTACGTCACGATTATTCCGGCGATTATTTTTCTGGTGCTGGAGCCCTACAACAAGAGCTCGTTTGTGCGCTTCCACGCGTGGCAGTCGATCTTCTTTGCGGTCGCCTTTGCGGCGGCGCACATTGTGCTGGGTTTCATCCCCGTGATTGGGTGGCTAGTGCTGGGGCTGCTTGATCTGGGCTTCCTGGTACTGTGGATTATCGTGATTCTCAAGGCCAGCAAGGGCGAAAAGTACAAGCTACCCTTTATCGGCGACATCGCAGAAAAGCAAGCCGGAGCATAGCTTCGATAAATCATGGCAAGCGGCGATGTGATTAGCGCCGCTTGCCTTTTCTATGACTGTGCTTGGCGTGGCGATGCTTGCCGGCTTTGCGCGGCGCAGCAGCGTGAGGAGCGTGCGCCTCGCGATGCTTCTTCTTCGCTGCTTTTGGCTTGGGCAACTTTTTGCCGGTAAGCGGAATGCCTTCTTCAACAATGGAGAACTGCAGCTTGCGCTCCTGCGCAAGAATGCGATCGAGGATAACCTCGACACGGTCTCCAGCGCGAAAGATGCGGCCCAAACGCGAGCCGATAATTTCATGTGTATTTTCGCGAAAGCTGTAACGGTCATCGCGCAGGCTGTCGATAGGCACAAGCCCTTCAACAAACATATCCGTCAGCTCCACAAAGAGCCCGTATTTCGTGGGATTGAGCACAAGCGCGGCAAACTCTTCGCCCACGCGGTCCTGCATAAAGCGAACCTTCTTCCACTCAACAAGCTCGCGTTCCGCATCGGAGGCACGGCGCTCCGTCTGGCTGGTCTCTTCGGCAATTTGCGTCAGCTCAAATTCAGGAATAGGCGGCTCGATTTCAGAGTTCGTCGCATGACGCTTGGCGCGATGCAGCACAATGCCATGCAGCCCTTCATTGGGGTGCGTCCACGGAGAATCCATGCGCCCCTTAGCGATAGTTCCCTTGCCGCTGACACCGCGCCGCAGCAACTCCTTGCTGATGCGATGCACGATAAGGTCAGGATAGCGGCGAATGGGCGAAGTGAAATGCGTATAGGAAGGCGCAGCCAGCGCAAAGTGGCCTTCATTGATTTCGGAGTAGCGTGCCTGCTTGAGTGAGCGCAGCATTAAGTAGCTCAGAATGCGCTCTTCAGGCCTGCCTTCAAGTCGCCCGGCAAGCTTTTGATACATGCGCGGCGTAACAGCAATCTCCTCTGGCACCTCATGCGTGCGCGCTTTGTGCCCCCTGCGTTCCGAGTCGCGGCGGTCTCCACGCGTTTGGATTTTCTTAACAGGTAACGCACCAAGGCCAAGCGAATAACCAAAGCCTGCCGCCTGTTCTTCAAACTCAACAACGCGGCGCGCTTCGGGGCGCTCGTGAATGCGATACAGCGAAGGCACACCAAGGTCTTCGAGCCAGGTGGCGACGCATTCATTCGCCGCAAGCATAAACTCTTCGATGAGGCGATTAGCCCATGTACGCTCAGCCTTCGTAACACCGCGCATCTGCCCGTTTTCATCAAACTCGATAACAGGCTCAGGCAAATCGAAATCAATCGAGCCGCGCTCTGTGCGGCGTTTGTTCATCAGCATCGCAAGATGGTGCATGCGCTCAAAGTCTGCAACGCGGTCCGCGTATTCGGCACACAACTGCTCATCACCTTCGAGAATCTTATGCACCTTCGTATACGTCATGCGATGCGCAGAGCGGATGACGCCTTCGGTGACTTCGTAACTCTCAATGTTGCCCTGCGCATCAAGCTGCATCAGGCAGCTCAGCACAAGGCGGTCTTCGTTGGGACGCAAGCTGCAGATATCTGTCGAAAGCTCCTGCGGGAGCACCGGGATAGCGCGGTCCGGGAAGTAAACACTGGTGCCACGCAGCCGCGCTTCAAGGTCAAGGTCGCTGGCCGTACGCACGTATTCAGCTACGTCAGCAATGTGTACTTGCAGCTCATAACCACCGCCTTTGCGTTCCGTAACTAGAACAGCATCGTCGAAGTCGCGTGCTGTTTCCCCATCGATGGTGACAATAGGAAGCGCGCGAAAATCGCGGCGTTTCGCCACTTCTTCCAAATCGAGATGCGCAACGCGACGAGCTTCTTCCAACACATTTTCCGGAAAGGTATGTGGAAGCTTGTGCTTGCGAATCATCATCTCGACATCCACGCCAAAGTCATCAGGGCTGCCAAGAATTTCGATAACGCGGCCAGCCGCCGGTCTGGTCGGCGTAGGCCAATGTGTGATTTCTACATCAACAATGAGGCCGTCGAGATCATCGTACTCATCCGTGACATGCGCCTCTGCTCCCAGAACACGATGCGGCGTTGCCTTTTCTTCCAGCGAAGGAATTTCTTTGCCAAAAGGAATCAGGATGGGCTGCGTCATGCGCTCATCAAAAGGAATAACGAGATTGCCCCCGGCGCGTTCAGACCTGGCATAGCGGAAGGTACCAACCACGGTTGCGTTGCGCCGTTCGACAACGCGAACAATGCGGCCCATGCGGCGGCCATCACCACGAGGCGGAGCCACTTCAACCAGCACCTGGTCGCCCTGCATAGCTCCGTTGATTTCATCAGGCGGAACAAAAATATCTTCGTCGATTCCCGAAGGCTGGCGCGGATTGGGACGAACAAAGCCATAGCCGTCGCGATGCAGGTCAAGACGGCCAGCGGCGAGATTATCGCGGGTTCCACTGCCTCCGGTTTGCGAGCCGGTATTGGCGCGGGGAATTCCCCAAAGCTCGCGGTCGA
This sequence comes from Occallatibacter sp. FHG110214_02, assembly GCF_059115385.1. Taxonomy (NCBI): domain Bacteria; kingdom Pseudomonadati; phylum Acidobacteriota; class Terriglobia; order Terriglobales; family Acidobacteriaceae; genus Occallatibacter; species Occallatibacter sp. FHG110214_02. Next base: position 108,209 of record NZ_JBZYWK010000012.1, read on the forward strand.
TTTTTACTAAACGGCCGCTGGCAGTAAGGCGGGCCAGATGTTCAAGGAGCAGACGGCGCTCGCGGCCGCCGCCCAGGCCGAGTTCGCGCACCAGTTGCTTATAGCCTGCTTTTCCGCCAGGGGAGCGGGAGATGCGCGCAAGGAGTTCCTTATCCGTCATATTCATGAGGGTATCGCGTGACGGGACGCAGGGCACGGCTGGAACGCTCGGACGCGTTCCCACTTTGCCACTGGAGTGTCGTGCAAGCATCCTGTTGGCAATTTTTCTTAGATTTTTCAGTGTCTGGACTAGGCAGTGACCGCGCCAAGCCGATTAGAATGGCAGAACAGCGAGGATGCGAACGCTTATCCCCCCGCCGGAATCATCTTTTAAGGAAGTTACGGAAAGGAACTACATTGAATCGCATGTGGAAACCCAGCCAGCCGGAGTCCCCGACCTCTAATACCCCTACGCCTGAGCCCGCGGCGCGCCCTGCTGCGCAGCCGGCAGTTTCGCACGAGCCCGCGCGCAGCAGCAGCGTTTCGGCGGCCGGCGACCAGGCCTCGATCAGCAAGGGGCTTTACATTAAGGGCGAGATCTCTGGCACGGAGTCGCTGTTCATCGACGGCAAGGTCGAAGGCAGCATTGTGTTGAATGGAAATCGCGTAACGGTAGGCCGTAACGGCCAGGTTGCCGCCAGCATCACGGCGCGTGAAGTGGTTGTTCTTGGTAAGGTTCGCGGCAATGTTTCAGCGACCGACCGCGTGGATATTCGTGCGGAAGGCGCGGTGACGGGCGATGTTTCGGCTGCCCGCATCAGCATTGAAGACGGCGCGTTCTTCAAGGGCGGCATCGACATCAAGAAGTCGGGAGATGCTGCACCGGCCAAGGCTTCGGCGGCTACGCCCGAGCCGGCCAAGGCTACCGTCTAAGCAACAAGCAAGCTGCATATAGATTATTTGCACCGAGCCTCCGCTACGGCGGGGGTTCGTGCGCTTTTATAACGAAAACTGCAGAGATTTTCGTCCGCGCCGCGCCCGGGTTATTTCGCTAGCTTGAGTTTCCTGGCCATTACGCGAGGCAAAGCTGACCCCGTCCGCTCCAGCACAAGCCACGCAACGGCCATCCACAGCGCGCTTCCTGTCAGCAGAATAATCAGATCCGTCAAGCGCCCACCGGCGCTGGCATCGCGATGCAGCGCGTGCATCAACCAATCACGAAGCACGGTAAAGATGAGCCATACCGCCCCGCCCCCAGCAATGCCCGCAAAGAGGCAGCGCCCAATCTCTTCAAAGTCCAGGCCGGCAAGCGAAACCATGCGCTTCTGGTGCAGCATAAACGCAAGCGTCAGCGTTTGCAGCGTGATTCCAGCGTCCGACGCAACAGCAAGCCCAGTTGCTCCCATCCAGTGATAAAGGCCGTAATAAATAGGCAGAGAAACCAGCGTAACAATGGTTCCGGCAACCATGGGCAGCAGCGTATTTCCCGCGGCGTAAAAAGCACGCGCATAGATGGACTGCGCAGCCCACAGGAACATCGAGACGCAAAAGATGGAGAAGTACGCAGCAAATGCGCCCGCATTGTCACGAGAGAAACGTCCGCCAACAAAGATGAGGTCAACAAGCGGCAACGCAAGAGCAATCAGGCCGGAAGCCATCAGAAAGCCAAGCGAGATAACGCGGGAAACAGAGTCAGCAACGCTGGTGGCAAACTCGTAGCGCTTGTTGTTGTTCCACAGGCTGGCAAAAAACGGCATCGAGGCCACTCCCGCAGCCTGTGCCAACATGGACATGGGCGCAGTAAAGAGCCGCTTGGCATAGCTCATCAGCGAAATAGCGCCATTGGTAGTAGCGGCAATGTGGCCGATAATCCAGTTATCCGCCGTCACAACGGAAACACCAATAATGAGCGGCAAGGAAAGTCGAACCCATTCCCGCAGCCCCTCGTTGTTCCAGTCGAGCATAGGCCGAACACGCGCACCAGCACGAATTGCAAAAATGGCATTCAGCAGGAATGGCCCAAGAAACGCGCCCACTGTCGTGCCAAGTGCAAGCGACGAGATGCCCATGCGGCGCACCAGAAAGATGCCGCCAAAGATGGTCCCCAGGTTGTAGATGAGCGGCGTAATAGCCTGCACGCCAAACTGCTTGCGCACCAGCAGCACAGAGCCCAGCACACCTCCGCCAAAGAAAAACAACGGCCCCGGAAGCAGGATGCGCGTGAGACGAACGCAGAGCGCAGCCTTGTCCGGCGAAAAGCCTTGAAAGTACGCACCCACATAGTAAGGAGCAAAAATCTCAGCAAGGACAATCGCGCCGCCAAGCACCAGCAGCATCGTGGTCAGAATCACCGAGAGCGCGCGATAACCCTCATCCTCGCGGCCAGAGTCGCGATACCGCGTGAGGATCGTAACAAAAGTGATAGACGCCGCTCCGCCGACAAGAAAGTACATAATCTGGTCGGGCAGATAGAAAGCAGCGTTGAAAGCGTCTGCCTCCGCGCCACTGCCAAAAAGCTGGGCAATGTACTTCGTGCGAACCAACCCAATCAGGCTCGACAGAAGCGTCGAAATCATCAGGATGATGGTTGCGGTAGAAGCGGACTGCGCACGCGACGGACTGAGCACGCCGAGAATACGCGACAACGGCGATGCCCGTCGCTGGCCCGGATTAGGCCTGGGCTGCTGCATCTCTACGCTGGCGAGCGGTTCAGTCACTAAGCTTGATTTTATCTGGAGGCGGGCTTGGATTTCCCGCATCAATCCGGTCGCGTATCCTGTTCGCAATCAGAAAGTTCTTAATGGGGAAACTGCTCATGATGCGCCTCGCTACCCGTTCCGTATTGTTTATTTCGGCTTTTGCACTTGGATTTCCGCCAGTTATGCCCGCGCAGGCGATTCACGGACGCGAGGGCATTACCCTGCCCGCTCACCCGCCCACGGAGACCAAACCTGTTACGGATGACTACTTTGGCACAAAAATTGTGGACCCGTACCGGTGGCTCGAAGACGCAAAGAGCACGGAAACACGCGCCTTTATCGACGCACAGAACGCCTATACGCAGCGCTATTTGAAGCAGGCGCGGATTCGCCCCCAGGTGGCCGAAGACCTGAGTGCCCTTGAGCATGTAGCCGTATGGTCCGTGCCCGACGCGCACGGAGAAAACCTCTTTTTCATGAAGCGTCTCGCGGAAGAGGAACAGGCCTCCATTTACATCCGGCGCGGCTATGCCGACCACGGTTCTACGGAACACGGTTCTACAGAAAAAGACGAGCGACTGATCGACCCCGCGCAACTCAGCCGCGATACCAACACCTCGGTAAACATTGAAGCAGTCTCACACGATGGCAGCCTGCTTGCCTACGGCGTCAGGCAGGGCGGAGCCGACGAAACCGCACTGCGCATCTACAACGTAAAAACAGGCAAAACACTGGAAGACGAACTGCCCGCAAGCCTGCTCCGCTCAGCCAGTTTCACGCCAGACAACACAGGCATTTTCTACTCCGTCCAAAAGCGGGAAGGAACCCTGCTTTACGAACACAAATTTGGCGAGCGCATCTCCAGGGACACCCTGCTCTTTGGCCGCGAGTTCCGCGGCGAGCCGCTGGGGCCCATGGACCTCTTCAACGCCTACGTAACCGACGACCAGCACTATCTCGTTGTAACCATCGACCGCGGCGTCCCAGCACGCCGTGTCGATGTCGTTTACCGCGACCTGACCAAACCGGGGTCCTATTTCGAAGTACTCGTCTGGGGCGTCGATTCGCGCTTCTACGTGCGGCGCGCCGCCAACGCGTGGTACGTCATCACCGACTACAAAGCCCCCAATTACCGCGTGCTGAAAGCCGACCCCGGCGTAGCAGCCGACGCCTGGCAGACCATCGTCCCCGAATCCTCCGACGTCATGGAAGACTTCTCCATCGTAGGCGGAAAGCTCTACGTTCACCGCCTGCATGACGTGCAATCAGAGAACACCGTTTACACATTGGCCGGCAAGCCGCTCGGCAAACTCGACGCTCCCGGCGCGGGCACAGCCTCCAGCGTCATGGGCTACCCTGGCCAGCGCTACGGTTACTTCACCTTTGAGTCCTACATTCAGCCGCCAACCATTTACCGCCTCGACACGCAAACCGGCAAGCGCGAAATCTTCTTTGCCCCCAAGGTCCCTTTCAACACCGCCGATTACGAGTTAAAGCAGGTCTTCTACACCTCAAAAGACGGAACCAAGGTGCCCATGTTTATTGGCGGAAAAAAAGGCCTGAAGCAGGATGGAAGCGTCCGCCTGCTCATGTCCGGTTATGGCGGCTTCAACCTATCCATGACCTCGCACTGGAACCCGATGTGGGCATGGTGGATGAGCCAGGGCGGCTGGTTTGCCTATCCCAATATGCGCGGCGGCGGCGAATACGGCGAAAAATGGCACCAGGCGGGAATGTTTGAGAAGAAACAGAACGTCTTCGACGACTGGTTTGCGGCAGCACGCTATCTCATCGACAACAAGTACACCTCCGCGGAACACTTTGCGATTACCGGCCGCTCCAACGGCGGCTTGCTGATGGGCGCTTCCATTACGCAGCACCCGGAACTATTTTCAGCGGTATGGTGCGGCTATCCACTGCTCGATATGCTGCGCTATCAAAAGTTCGAGCAGGGCCCGCAATGGATGACCGAGTACGGGTCAGCGGAAGACGGAAAGCAGTTCCAGTATCTACTGAAATACTCTCCGTACCAGAATGTGAAGGACGGAACCAAATATCCGGCGATTATGTTCTTTACAGGCGATTCCGACACACGGGTAGACCCGTTGCATGCACGAAAAATGACGCCCCTGGTACAAGCGGCAAGTTCGAGCGGACGTCCTATTTTACTGCATTATTCGCTGTCAGGAGGACACTCGGCGGGCGTAAGTGTGGAGCAGGCGGTGGAAGACGATGCCGACCAGATGACGTTTTTGTGGGTCGAATCGGGACCAGTGGCTTCGCACTAAGGCCTCTTTTGGCATTACCAAGGGGAGTTGTCCCCGCGTAACCTCATGACTACGCCACGCGAGCCGATAAACCGAGTACGGACGCTTATCCGCTGAGTAAAAATTCTCTGAATATGTGCCTTTGACCACGTAACAGCAAAGAGCGCGAGACCCCTGATGACCACCAAGGCTGAAACGACCAAACAGCGCGGCGCTGAGCTTACAAGGCTTCAAGCGTTGCGCAGCCTTGCAATTCTGGACACTGTTCCTGAGCCTGCTTACGACGCCATTACGCGGCTCGCCGCGGACTTTTTTCATGTGGATGGCGTGACGCTTGGCTTCGGAGATGAGTCACGGCTGTGGGTCAAGTCGCTCTGGGGCAAAGGGCCGCAGGAGCTGCCGCGTGGGCTCTCCATGCTCGAAGCGGTTTTGGCGAAAGACGGACCTGTCGTAATTCTGGACGCACATATCGAGAGCTGCGAGCAGGCAATTCAACTACGCAGGCGCGAGTTTCGCTTTGCTGCAAGTGTACCCATCCGGCTGAGCGAAGAGCACATCATGGGCACGCTGACGCTGCTCAACGGTAAGCCTCGTGCGGAGTTCACAGCCGCGGAACTCGAAACACTGGAAGACATGGCGGCGATGGTGACAAGCCATCTTGAGCTGCGACGGCTGCGTCTGGCGGAGAAGCGGATATTCAAGCGCCGCGGTGGTATGGAACGCAAGGCGAAGTCCGGGTCACCGTGGCCACAGCCCGCGGATCTGCGCCGCGCGCTCGACCGCAATGAGTTTGTCCTCTATTACCAGCCGGAAGTGGAGCTGGAGACGCGCCGCATTGTGGGGCTTGAGGCACTCATTCGCTGGCAACACCCGGAGCATGGCCTTCTGCTTCCGATGAGTTTTATTCCCCATGCGGAACAGTGCGAGCTGATTCACCCCATCGGCGACTGGGGGCTTGCCGAGGCCTGCGCACAGATTCAGAGGTGGTCCAACGAGGATGCAGGCAACGGCTCGCTACGCATTTGTGTAAACCTTTCCGCGCGGCAGTTTATGCGCACAGGGCTTACCGACCATGTGCGGTCTCTGCTGATGCAGACAGGGGCAACGGGGCATCAACTCGGGCTTGAGATGACGGAGTCCGTGCTGATTCCCGATGTGCACGCCGCAACCGAGGTGCTCAACGGACTGCGCACGCTGGGCGTGAAGCTGGCCATGGATGACTTCGGCACCGGATACAGTTCTCTCAGCAACCTGCACTCGTTTCCATTTGACATGCTGAAGATCGACCGCTCTTTTGTGAGCCGTATGGAAGACGGCGACCAGGCCATTCATATTGTGCGCACCATTATTGAGCTATCACGCGCCCTCAACATGGACGCGATTGCCGAAGGCATTGAGACACGCGGGCAGTTACAGTTGCTGCGCGAGCTTGGCTGCCGCTACGGGCAGGGCTACTACTTTGCGCCGCCAGTGCCCGTCGATGAAATTACGGAGCTTCTGCGCCTGCCCGGACGAACCCTTCCGGAGACTGCGCCTTCTGCCGAGTATGTTGCCTGAACTTCGTGCCGATTCGGAACACCATACCCGCAATTTCACTTTGAAACATTCATTGCAGTAAGCACCTTCCTTTGCTGCTCAAGTTTTTACTGTACGAGCTATGCTGCAAGGCATGTACAGCTCCGCGACACTTTCGCCCTCCCCCGAAACAGCCGTGCCGGATTCCGCTACGCCGGAGCTTGATAGCTTTGCGGCATTCCTTGAGAAGCTTACGTGCGTAGACCTGGGTGACACGCTAATGGCGCCAGCACCAACCACACAGCAAGATCAAGAGGACGACGTAAGCAGCCTTAGCTATGAATACGCATTGCGGCGTAAGCCCGCTGCCGCTTCTCCCACCCTGGACGTACAGCAGAAGCCGTCCGCCTCAATTGCAGTTGCAGAAAAGCGCAATGTGCGAGCTTCACTATGCCTGACAACACCAGAGCGTGACCTGCTGCGGCAGCGCGCTGTTGAAAGCAGCCTTTCCGTCTCGGCTTACATTCGTTCCTGTGTTTTTGAAGTAGAGATACTGCGTGCGCAGGTAAAGCAGCTAGCCGATGCAATGCGCACCAACTCCGCACCTCAGCCACGTACAGTTCGAGAGGAAACACCCACGCTTGCTGCTCCACCGAGGCAGCCCGCTTTGCCCTCCCCCATGCAAACGCGGCAGCTTAAACCTGCAACACCCCGCGAGCCGCAATCACCGTCTGCGCAGCAATTGAGTCCCCGCGTACAAGCGGCGCTAGAAGAGCAGCGGAGGCTTTCCGCACAACTGGCAACGCAAAAGCAAGTGCGCAAAGCAGAAACAAAGCCGGGCCTGTTTGGCTTCTTCTTCGGAACCCGCAAAAGCGCCTGATTGCCCGCTATTCAACCTCAAGAATGAGGCACTTGAGATATTCCGTCTCCGGCAGATTCAGCACAACAGGATGATCCGGCGCAGCCATGCGGCGCTGCAAAATACGCACACGCCGATGCGCGTCCGCAGCAGAAGAAGCAACAGCCCCCTCAAGCGCCTGCCAGTCTACATGATGCGAACACGAGCAGCTAACCAGCAATCCGCCAGGGCGAACCATCTTGAGTGCACGTAGGTTCAGTTCCTTGTACCCCCGCAGTGCTCCTTCCACCGCGCGTTTTGATTTCGCAAACGCTGGCGGGTCCACCACAATCGTGTCGAAGCTCTCACGAGCATCCGACCAGTCGCGCAAAAGCTCAAAAGCGTCAGCCGCCACCCAGTCCACCTCAGCGCTGATCTTGTCGCGATTCGACTCAAGATTCTTTTCCGCAACTTCAAGCGACGCATGCGAAACATCCACGCCCGTCACGCGGCCAGCCGCGCGCGCAAGGTGCAGCGCAAAGCCGCCCTGATAGGTGCAAACATCCAACGCCCGCCCCGTCGCTCCAAGCTTCTGAGCCCACTCCGCAGCAGCGGCATAGTTCTTACGCTGATCCAGAAAAGCCCCGGTCTTCTGCCCGGCATTAGCGTCAAAGTGAAACTTGAGCCCATTCAGATGAAAGACTGCCTGCGTCACCGGAGCATCCGCATTAGCCGCCCAAAGCGGCGCAAGCGACGGCACGGAAAGCCCTTCCAGCTCGCGAATACGCGGGTCAGGCCGCTCCAGGATCGACGCCGGATTCAGCTCTTCCCGCAGCACACGAACGCACGCCTCACGCACCGCAGCGGAATCCAACCCACGCGCCAGAAGCTGCAGAATCACCAAGTCGCCATACTTATCCGCCACCACCCCCGGCAACTCATCTGCCTCGCTAAAAGCAATGCGGCAAGCATCAGTCTCTCCATTCAGCATAGGCAACCGCATCCGCACAGCCTTACGCAGCCGTTCTTCCAACACGGCAAGCCATTCCGGCTCATCAATAGCAGCGCGGCTAACCATCCGCAAAACAATCTGCGAAGCAGGACTATAGAGCGCAGTACCCAGCAGCAAGCCGCGATTATCAGCCACAGGAAGCAGCGCATCCGACTCCCCGGCAGCAATCGACTCCACATCTGAGGCATAAACCCAGACATGCCCAGCGCGAAGGCGATCCGCCGCCCGGCGACTAATCTGCGCACCATGCGCCAGCTCCACAGGCTCAGCAACCGGCTTCGGAGACTTTACCGGCGCGTGTTTCGCGGCCTCTTTCGCCCTCGGTTTCGGTGTCGACGCAAGAAAAGGCGCCGGAGGCTTCCCTGCCCCTGGCGCCTTCCGGTTTTTGTCAGATTTGTTACCACGCGGCTTCTGCATAAGCTCCCTCCGGCTGGTTTCCCGGTGCCGGGAGCGGAGTAGCCGCCGGCCTTACCTGGTCTGGATGCTCCGGATGTAGTTGCTCAGATTGGCAATTCGGAGCGAGCGTTCCTGGGGATTCGCCTGGTTCATCTTACCAAGAATAGGCCCCCAGACCGGCATATCCGCCGAACCATGCGCGGGCAACGTCGAGCCAAACTGCAGCACCGCCGCAACATGGGCATCGGGATATTTGCCTTTATTGGCGCGGGCAAGCCCGGTCAGGTCCATCGGCTGCACCTTGAGAGCAGGCGCAGTAGGACCATTTCCCCGGCCATCGATGCCATGGCACGGCGCGCAGTAATTTACATACATCTGTTTGCCGTTCGTCGCATCGGTCTGGCCGACGGGAATAATCGTCTTTTTGGTTGACTCCCCGTAGCCTATCGCCAGCACAGTTGCCACAAACAGCAGAAGGAGAGTGAAACGCTTCAACATGACGTACCTCGGTTCCGGGCTAAGGGCTTTCACTCCCCCAACCCGCCCGAAACTCTACGCCTGCCGCAATGTACTCCCGCTGTGATAAGCGGCACAGGGCCGTGCCCAGGGAAGCACCGCCAAATCGCGAAGAGATGTGCTGGTAAAGCAATCAGACTATAATGAATCATGGCGACTGTCCGTCAGACCATCCCGGTGGATACCCCGAGCACCCCTCAGGCGTCCGCGGAAAACTCTGCACTTGCAGCAGCCATGCCTCCCGCCACCCTCTGGCCCCTTGAAAAAATCAACGAGCGCTTCGATGCCCTGATTCGCCAGGTGCAGGTAAACCGGCCAACAGAAGACGTTGCGTTGATTCAGAAAGCATGGGCCTTCTGCATTCAACACCATGCAGGCCAGATGCGCGCTTCCGGCGAGCCCTACATTCTGCACCCGCTTGCCGTTGCAGAAGTGCTGGCGGAGATGAAACTGGACTCCACGGCAATCGCCGCCGCGCTCCTGCATGACGCCGTAGAAGACACCCCCGCCACCAGTGAAGAAATCGCCGCAAACTTCGGCGATCAGGTAGCGCACATCGTCGAAGGCGTCACCAAGATCGACAAAATCCAGTTCGCCAACCGCGAAGATCGTCAGGCCGAGAACGTGCGCAAAATGCTGCTGGCCATGGTCACGGATATTCGCGTCGTGCTCATCAAACTGGCCGACCGCCTGCACAACATGCGCACGCTGGAGCACCTCAAGCCTGAACGCCAGGAAGCAATCGCCCGCGAGACCATGGACATCTACGCGCCGCTCGCTCACCGCCTCGGCATGGGCAAAGTGCGCGGCGAGCTCGAAGACCTCGCCTTCCGCTACACCGACCCCGTCAGCTACGAGCAAATGACGCAAGAGGTCGAGTCACGCCGCGCTGAAGGTGAGCAGTTTCTGCGCATGGTCGATGACACCCTCACCGAGCAGTTGCGCGAGAACAACATCGACGCCCGCGTCGAGTGGCGCATCAAGCGTCTTTACTCCATCTATCAAAAAATCGAGCGCTCCAAGGTCAGCTTCGATCAGGTATACGACTTCCTCGCAATCCGCGTTATCACGCAGGACGTAGCAGCCTGCTATGCCGTCTTCGGCCTTATTCATACCCTGTGGCGGCCCGTGCCGGGGCGCATCAAGGACTTCATCGCCATGCCCCGCGCCAACCGCTACCAGTCGCTGCACACCACGGTAATCGGCGGCGGCGGGCACCAGTTTGAAGTGCAGATTCGCACTGAAGAGATGCACCGCGTTGCCGAAGAAGGCATCGCCGCGCACTGGAAGTACAAAGCCGGCGAAGGCACCGTCAACGCACGTGACGAGGAGCGTCTGAACTGGATTCGCCAGCTTGTCGAGTGGCAAAAGGAGATGACCGACCCCAACGAATTTCTCTCCAGCCTGAAGATGGACCTCTATCCCGACGAGGTCTACACCTTCACGCCCAAGGGAAAAGTTGTTGTAGTTCCAGCGGACGGCACTCCGGTTGATTTTGCCTACACCATTCACACCGACGTAGGCCATACCTGCGTCGGCGCAAAAATCAACGGCCGCATGGTGCCGCTGCGCACCAAGCTGCGCACGGGCGACATCGTAGAAATCATCACGCAAAAGGACCACAAGCCAAGCCGCGATTGGCTCACCTTCGTCAAAAGCCCGCGTGCCCGCAACAAGATTAAGCACTGGCTGAATGAAGACCAGCGCCAGCGCGCCGTTGAAATTGGCCGCAAGCTGCTGGAGCGCGAAGCCAAGAAGTTTAAGGTGCCGCTAAGCCAGGTCTCCGACTCCGACCTTGGCCGCATTACAAGCGAGTACGGCGTAGCCACAGCCGCCGACCTGCTCGCCACGCTGGGCCAAGGCAAGCACTCCGCGCATCAGGTACTACACAAACTTGCTCCGGGCTTCCTTGACGCTGCGCACACCGAGCCCGGCGTAGAAGCCAGACCTAGCGAAATAAAACCCGGCGAAGGCGGCATGTCCGACCAGGTGCGCAAGCTGCACCTCACCGGGTCAGACTCGCTGCAGGTGGAGGGGCAGAACGACCTGCTCGTTTACCGGGCGCGATGTTGCAATCCGATTCGCGGCGAAGAGATTGTGGGCTACGTAACCCGCGGCAAAGGTGTAGCCGTGCATGCGCGTAGCTGCCCAAATGTGCAGAATCTGCTCTACGAAAGCGATCGGCGCATCAATGTGGAGTGGTCGCGCACACCGGAGCAGACCGCCACGCCGCAGCAGCGGTTCCCTGTCCGCCTCACCGTCTATTGTGACGACCGCTCCGGCATGCTGAAGGAGCTTACGGCTGTTATCTCCGACGACGACACCAACATCCGCCGCGTAGACACCCGCCCCATGGAAAACGGCGAAGCCGCAGTCGAGTTCGTCATTGAAGCACGGGACCTTGGCCACCTGAACAAACTCGTGCTCGGGCTCCGCCGCGTTCCCGGCGTACGCACCGTGCAGCGCTCGCAACAGCTATAGGCAACCTCTGACGAACCGTTTGGAAGGGTACGGGCTTTAGCCCGTACATAATACTCAGCCAAATTTCGTGTGGCTTTAGCCACTGAGGCATGCTTCTACCGCTTCTTAACCACCGAATCGATTCGCAGCCACTGCCTCCCGCCAGAGGCTTCGCAACTAGCCACAAACCTCGGGTGCCCCCGGTCCCTGGCATTTGGGGACCGGGGATACCCATACCGCCAGTCCCCCCATCTAAAGTTCTCCCGCTGTCCTGTGGAAAAAATCCTGTCAAGCCTCAAATCGGAAAATATTTCCTAACTCATTGATTCCATTGAGCAAGATTCCTCTCCAGATTTGCGCTCAATTATGCGAAATCTGCCACAATAGAATCAGCAGAAGAAAAACGGCCCGATTCCACAGGAATCGGGCCGTTCTGTTTTTCCGCTGACTTGCTTGCTAAACGCGAAGCGCTGCTAACTCGCGAATCCCAAAGAAAGGAGCCCCCAATGTACGCATCGGCAGGCACAACCGTCTGTAACCTGACACATGAAACCTGTAAACTGCCCTCTGCACAGTTCCACAGTTCACAAATAAAGATTCTGCACAGTCCCTGTGCAGCCGTCCGTAACCCAAACAAAATAAAAGAAATGGAAAAGCACCCCGCTGTGCGCATAACACACGGCGCTACTGTGGCAATGCGCCTCTATACGGCCACATCCCCAGGAGAATTCCTTTCATTCCTTCATTGAATTCCCATCCCCCGGCATGGCATGGTTGTAGTTTCGCAAGCATCTCCCGATCGACTACTAGCCAACCGAGGATTATGAAACTCTCGCATTTTGCCTTTTCTCTTGCGTTTGCTGCCGCATCTTGCTCACTCAGCGCACAGTCGCCGAACACCACCGTCAGCTCGGACTATGCACGCGATCCAAAACAGCCGATTGACGAGGCCTACACCGCCAAAATCAAGCAGTACACCACGGGGCCCAATTTCATTTCGCCTCTCGTGGATTACCTGCCCGCTTCCAAAACCGTGCCTACTCCGGCAAAGGTGCTCGGCGATGTCTCCGGCGCACCGAATTATCTGCCCTATGCAGAAGATGTCTATAAGTACTTCCGCATGCTGGAATCTTCCAGCCCACGCGTGAAGGTCTTCACCATCGGCCACACGGAAGAAGGCCGCGAGATGATTGCCGCGGCAATTGGCGACCCGGAACTGCTCGCCCACGCCGATGAGAATAAGGTAAAGCTTGCGCAACTCGGCGACCCGCGCAAGATCAACTTTGATGACGCAAAAGCAAAGACGCTCATCGACAGCTCGTACCCGGTCTACTACATCACCGGTACCATTCACTCGCCGGAGACCGGCGCGCCAACGGCATTGATGGAACTGGCATATCGCCTGGCCGTGGATGATGCGCCATACATTCAGTACATCCGCTCACACATGATCGTGCTCATCACGCCGGTAGTAGAAGTAGATGGCCGCGACCGCCAGGTAGACATTTACCGCTGGCACAAGGCAAACCCCGGCAAGAACTTCCCGCGCCTGCTCTACTGGGGCCACTACGTAGCGCATGACAACAACCGTGATGCCATGGGCATGACGCTGGACCTTACGCGCAACGTGCTCAACACCTACATCGACTGGCATGCGCAGGTGCTGCACGACCTGCATGAATCCGTGCCATTCCTCTACGACAACACCGTCGGCGACGGCCCCTATAACGCATGGGTTGACCCGATGCTGACGAACGAATGGCAGGAGCTGGGCTGGAACAACATTGGACAGATGCAAGCGCTCGGCATGCCCGGCGTCTTTACGCATGGCGACTTCGACACATGGAGCCCCGGCTACCTGATGTTCCTCGCCGCAATGCACAACGGCATCTCGCGCCTCTATGAGACGTTCGGCAATGGCGGTGCAGATACAGAGAAGCGCATCCTCTCGCCGGAAGAGTATTCACGCACATGGTACCGGCAGAACCCGCCGCTGCCCACAGTGCTCTGGAGCCAGCGCGATAACAACAACTACGAAGAAACCGCGCTGCTAACAACGATTTCGTACTTCTCACACAACACGCGACACTTCCTCGAAGACTATTATGTCAAAAGCAAGCGCTCCATCCAGAAGCCCGGCCTCGAAGGCCCCGCCGCTTACGTCATCACCAATGACGAAGCGCATAACAACCGCGTCGTTGAGCTGCTGATTGCGCTAAAGCGTCAGCATATCGAGCTTCACGAACTTACATCCGACGTAACCGTACCCGTGCCTGCAGAAAAACGCGGCGATAAACCAAAAGAGACAACCTTCCCAACAGGCAGCATCGTGGTGCGCATGGATCAGCCCTATGCCCGCGCCGCCGATGCCCTGCTCGACAAGCAATTCTGGGCGCCCGATGATCCACAGAAGCATCCCTACGACGACACCGGCTGGAGCTTCAGTGCGTTATTCAATCTGAAGGTCGCCCGTGTAACCGATCCGGCAGTTCTGAAGGCGTCAATGAATCCGATCGACGATCCATCTTCGCTTGCAGGCTCCGTCACTGGTTCCGGCTCTATAACAGTCGTGCCGAACCATGGGCAAACGACTCTGCTTGCGCTCGCCTATAAGCTCAAAGGCGCATCCATCCAGGTGACGGAAAAGTCCTTCGATAACGCAGGCAAGACCATCCCCGCCGGCTCGCTCGTTATCAGCAACACGGATTCCTCGCAACTATCCTCCGCACTGAAATCGCTAGTTCTAGATGCAACCAGTCTCAGCGCTGCGCCCTCTGTACCGTCGCACGCCGTCACAGCACCGCGCATCGCAATAATGCACACCTGGCTCGCCACGCAAACTGAAGGATGGTGGCGCTACGCCTTTGAAACTGCCGGCGTGCCCTTTGATTACATCAGCACACAAACCGCCGCGAAGACTGAAGACCTGCACGCTAAATACGATGTGATTATCTTTGCGCCAGTTGGTGGCGGAGGCACATCCAGTATCATCAACGGCATGCCGATGTGGGGCAACCCAATGCCGTGGCAGAAGTCTGACTTGACGCCGAACCTCGTCGGCTCACTCGACTCAACCGACGACATACGCCCCGGCCTTGGTTATGACGGTCTTGCGCATCTCAAATCGTTCATTGAGAAAGGCGGTCTGCTCATTACTTGCGAAGACACTGCCGCCTTCGCCATTGAAACAGGCCTTGCGCCCGGCGTCTCGATCAATCCCTCCGCTGGAGCGCGCGTTGTGGGCACAGTGCTCAACTCGGTCTTCGTCACGCATGACAGCCCTGTCGCATTCGGCTATGGCGACGCGCTTCCCGTAATGAGCGCCAACGGCATGGCCTTCAACGTCTCCAACACACTGGGAGGCCGTGGCGGTCGCATGCTCATGGACCCCTATTCTGAGCGCCCCACTGGACGCGGCACATTGGATGACGATGACACGCCGCAAGGCCGCACCCTTGCCGAAGCGGAACCGCTCGAAAAACAGAAGCCGTGGGAGCCGCGCAAGCTAAACGAAGAGCAGATGCGCAACAACATCAGCATCATCCCCACGCAGTACCGGCCTGATGTGATTCTGCGCTTCTCCGATGCACGTTCCCTGCTCGTAAGCGGTCTGCTCGACCGCGGCGGCTCAATCGCGGAGCATGCGATTGTGGTGGACGCACATCTTGGCGAAGGCAACGTTCTGCTCTTTGCCAACAACCCTATCTACCGCGGCGAAACCATCGGTTCGTATGCGCTGGTCTTCAACGCAATTCTTAACCACGACCATCTGGCGCATGCTGCAGACAAGAAATAGCAGCAGGAAGAACAATAAGAAAAGCCCTCCCGAACGGGAGGGCTTTTCTTATTGCTTAAAAACAGCGAACTTAGGCGACGACTTCAATGCCCATCGAGCGCGCAGTACCTTTGATGCTCTTGATGGCCGTCTCAACAGATGCCGCATTCAGGTCAGGCATCTTCTGCTCGGCAATCTCGCGCACCTGCTTTTCGGTCACCTTGCCAACCTTGTCCTTGTTCGGCGTGCCGGAGCCCTTCTGGAGGCCAGCAGCCTTCTTCAGTAGCACGGCTGCCGGAGGAGTCTTGGTAACAAAGGTGAAGCTACGGTCGGCGAAGACCGTGATGACGACCGGGATAATCAGGCCGGCCATTTCCTTGTTCTGCGTACGAGCGTTGAACTGCTTGCAGAACTCCATGATGTTGACCTGCGCCTGACCGAGCGCGGGGCCTACCGGCGGAGCAGGAGTTGCCTTGCCGGCTTCAATCTGGAGCTTGACGTATGTTGCTACCTTCTTCGGAGGTGCCATTGTGGTTCCTTCGGAACCAGCGCTTCGCTCCTGGCTGATAGCGATTCGCCGGTCACTTCACTGATGAATTTTGAAGTTGCTGCTTAAGCGTTCACCGCTAAACCGGAGGCCGCCAGGCCCTCACACCGGCTAGAAGCTAGTAGCTAATGGCTACAAGCTGCAACTAAACAATCTTTTCGACTTTGCCAAACTCAAGCTCAACCGGGGTGGAGCGGCCGAAGATGGTCACCATAACCTTGAGCGTTTCACGATCTTCGTTAATTTCATCCACTACGCCGTTGAAGTTGGCAAACGGGCCGTCGGTAATACGGACGGACTCGTTCTTTTCAAACTTAATCTTAAGCCGTGGCTTTTCTTTCGCGACTTCCGAGCGATAGAGAATCGAGCTGACTTCTTCTTCGCTCAGTGCTACCGGCTTATCGCCGGTGCCGAGAAACCCGGTCACCTTCGGCGTGTCCTTGAGGACGTGCCAAAGGTTGTTGTCGAGGTCCATCTCGACCAACACATAGCCAGGGAGAAATACCCGCTCGATGGTCCGCTTTTTGCCGTTGATAATCTCGGTCACCGGCTCCATAGGAATCATCACCTTGCCGACGCGATCCTGCAAGCCGAAAGCCTGGATGCGGCTCTCGATGGACTCCTTGACCTTGCGCTCAAAGCCCGAGTAGGCGTGCAGAATGTACCACTTGAAGCGCTCGTTGGTCGGCGTCAACTGTGGTGTTTCCGCGCCCTCTGCGGACGGCGTCTCGGTCGAGGCTTCCTCGGCGGTGATTTCTACGGGTTGGTTCAGTTCTTCTTCCATCATGCTCTCTATTCGCGAACAGATTGGCGGCCTGAGTGCGGCTTAGCCCTTTACTTTACTACTCGCCGCCAAGCCGGTGCAGAATCTGCTGCACGGCGTTGCTGAAGACAAGGTCCGTCAGCCAGAAGAACAGGCCAAAGACAAATACTGTCACGATCACCGTAGTCGTGGTCGCTTCCACTTCCTTGCGCGAGGGGGTAACCACCTTGCGCATCTCCGAGCGAACGTCGCTCAAGAAGCTGGTAAAGCGATTCCAGTTGCTGGAGGCGGTTGAGAGCGCTCCCGGCTCTTGGCGCTTGATCGACGATGGACGCTCTTCGCTGTTCACAATTGCTGCCTTTGACGCCATACTTCCATTCCTTCACTCCCGCAGCGCTTATCCGCTTTGGGAACACCGCAAAATCTGGCAGGGGCGGAGGGATTCGAACCCCCAAGTTCGGTTTTGGAGACCGACAGTTTAACCGTTGAGCTTACGCCCCTAAAAGCCGGGGCCAGGTTTCAGTATTAACTGAAACCTGAGCCCTCGCTCTTACTTCGTTTCCCGGTGCGGCTGATGCTTGCGGCAACGGTTACAGAACTTCTTGAACTCGAGACGGCCAGTGGTCGTCTTCTTGTTCTTCGTCGTCGAGTAGTTCCGCTCCTTGCACTCAGTGCACTGCAATGTCACGATTTCCCGCATTGTTCAATCCTAACCGATTCGGCGTTTTCGTTGCCGTTCGTCCGAATCTTGAAATTCTTTGAGGAGCGAAGACCGGATTTCCCGGTCCTCGCATACCTCAACACTTACTTAATGATCTCGCTGATGGTGCCAGCGCCGACGGTGCGTCCGCCTTCGCGAATCGCGAAGCGCAGGCCCTTTTCCATGGCCACAGGCGTAATCAGCTCAACAACCAGCTGCACGTTGTCGCCAGGCATCACCATCTCCGTGCCTTCCGGAAGCTCCGCCACGCCCGTCACGTCCGTCGTGCGGAAGTAGAACTGCGGACGATAGCCCTTGAAGAACGGAGTGTGACGGCCGCCTTCTTCCTTCGACAACACGTAAACTTCGCCCTTGAAGTTCGTGTGAGGCGTGATCGATCCGGTCTTCGCCAGAACCATGC
>NZ_JBZYWK010000013.1:0-125846 GCF_059115385.1 Occallatibacter sp. FHG110214_02
TGTAGTCATGCCGCCAGGCCGCGATCTTTCTTCTGGCGTCGAATAAATTCTGGAACCAGCTTATCCGCAGGCACTCCTCCCGCAGCCGTCCGTGGAAGCTCTCCACATAAGCGTTCTGCGTCGGCTTGCCCGGTTGAATATGCACCAGCTCAACCTTGTTCTCAATCGCCCAGGCCAGGAAATGGCGACTCGTCAGCTCCGGGCCATTATCGCAGCGAATCGATAGCGGCGCGCCGCGATGCATATCGTATGCTTGGATACGCCCATCTCGCGGGCTACATCCTCGGCCTTCCGGCCCGCCTCCAACTGCTTCAGCGCACCAATCATCCGCGCTTCACTGTGCTTGCTCTTCGACATCTCCCGCTCACCCTCTGAATACGAAAATCATATTCCGGTCTGTGCGGAAATTTGGGAGCAGATCAAGAGGATGATTTTCTCTTCCCGTCCATTCGGAAGAATGGCAAACAGGCCATTTCGCCCGACAGCATTTTGAAACGTGAGATTCGGCCAGCATTGCAGAAGGTTGGCGTAACGAAACAGGTGGGTTACCACACCTTCCGTCACACGCTCGCGACACTGCTCGGCTCTCTCGAAGTCAACATCAAGACAACCCAAGAACGGCTTCGCCATGCAAATCCGAACATCACGATGAGGATTTATCAACAGGCCGTCAGCACAGAGAAACGCACGGCGCAGAACCTAGCATTTTCGGCTCTAATTTCAGGCGGGGCGCATTCGAACCCACCGGCACCCAACTTAGGCAACTGAAAGATATGGATATCGCCATAAACCCTTGATTCTATCTGGTTTATGGCGGGGACGACGGGGCTCGAACCCGCGACCTCCGCCGTGACAGGGCGGCGCTCTAACCAACTGAGCTACGTCCCCACTTGTTTTGCCGGATTATTTTGCTCGAACCAAATCTAACGATCTGGGAGCTTTACGGCCAACTGCGTGGGTTGGCAACAAGGTGCGCTGAGGGCGCTTTCTCATTGCTGCAACATGATTGAGTGTATCAGAAACTTGCGCTGTTTGCGCAAGCTTCTGACACGATTCTGTAAAGCTTTGCTATTTAGTTTGTGGACCATGTGGCGCGGTTGCTGCGAGCACCGGAGATGAAGCCCATGTCTGCCGAGATGCCGCGGACGCATTGCAGAAGATGGTTGGCAATGGACGGCAGCTTTTGCGCGGTGACGCGGAAGGACGGGCCGGAGACGCTGACTGCGGCAACGGGTTGGCGCTGGGCGTCGAGCACGGGCACGGCGATGCAGCGGAGGCCTTCTTCCAATTCTTCATCGTCTACAGCGTAGCCGCGGCGGCGGGTCTTTTCGATTTCGGTGCGGAGTGCTTCCGGAGTGGCGATGGTGCGGTGGGTGAAGCGCTCGAAGCGGGTGCGGCGGATGACTTCGTTGATGCGCTCTTCCGGCATGAAGGCCAGGATGGCTTTGCCGACCGAGGTGCAATGGACCGGGTTGCTGGCTCCGATGCGGGTAATCATGCGGACGGAGCGGGCGGGCTCGATCTTGTCGATGTAAATGACGTGAGCAGCCTCAAGAATGCAGAGGTGGGCGGTTTCTTCCGTCTCCGTGACGAGGCGGCGGAGGTGAGGCTGGGCGCGGTCGCGGAGGTCGTACTGCTCGATGGCGCGGTTGCCGAAGTCGAACAAGCGCAGGCCGAGGCGGAATTTGCCGTTGCCGGTGCGCTCCACCATGTGATGCCGCTCAAGGACCATGAGGAAGCGGTGGGCGGTGCTTTTATGCAGTTGAAGGGATGAGGCTACCTGCGCCAGGCCGAGCGGCGTGTCGCTTTCACCAAGGAGATCAAGAACGGCAAAGGCCCGGTCAAGGGCTTGCACCTTGTAGGTGCCGTGGGTAGCTGCGTCTCGCATTATGGACTCCCGTTTCGCCTAATGGATGAGCTTAGTGTTCCAGATTGCGGTAGCGTGTGTCAATGCGTGGAGGAATTTGGACAGGTAAACGTTTCCCATAATGGGGCGGGATGTTTGGGAGAAGTGAGGATATGGATGTGCCCCATCCTTCTAGCAAAAAGCGCTCGAAGGATGGGGCACGGGAGGTTGGTGGGATCAGGAGCGGGTTTCTATTTTGTCGCCTTCGCCAGGGGCCAGGAAGAGGTTGGTTTCGAGGCCGTGCTGGCGGGTGTAGAGGTCGTAGTAACGACCGCCGAGGGCGTATAGCTCGTCATGGTTGCCGCGCTCTATGATTCTTCCCTGCTCTACTACAAGGATCTGGTCGGCGCGGCGGATGGTGGAGAGGCGGTGGGCGATGACAAAGGTGGTGCGGCCTTGCATGAGCTGGGCGAGACCTTCTTGAATCATCGATTCGGATTCGGAATCGAGGGAGCTGGTGGCTTCGTCGAGGATGAGGATTCTTGGCTCGGCCAGGAGTGCGCGGGCGATGGAGAGACGCTGGCGCTGGCCGCCGCTTAACTTGACGCCGCGCTCGCCGACGATGGTTTCGTACTGCTCGGGGAAGCGCTCAGCGAATTCATCGACTCTGGCTGTTTTGCAGGCGGCGAGGAATTGTTCTTCGGTGGCTTCGGGGTGGGAGAACATGATGTTCTCACGAATGGAACCGTCAAAGAGGAAGGACTCCTGCAGAACTACACCAAGCTGGCTGCGGAATGTGTTGAGGTCAACTTTTGAGAGGTCGAAATCATCGACGAGGATGCTGCCGGATGTGGGTACATGGAAGGCGCAAAGCAGGCTGATGATGGTGGATTTCCCAGAGCCGGAAGAGCCGACGAGCGCGGTTACGCTGCCCGGAGTAGCAGCGAAGCTGATGCCGTGGAGGACGGGCTTTTCCGGCTCATAGGCGAACTCTACGTTTTGGAATTCGACGTAACCCTGGATGGGGGGCATCCTTTCGGTGCGCTCGGGGGCGGCGTTTTCTTCCAGCTCGGACATGATTTCCGCAGTGCGGTCAAGGCCGGCGAAGGCTTCTGTAAGCTGCGTGCCGATGTTCGTTATCTGGATCATGGGGGCGACCATAAAGACGAGGAACATGTTGTATTGGAAGTAGTCGCCGGTGGTCCATTGGCCGTGGATCACGGCGTGGCCGCCGAGCCACATGACTAAGCCTGATACGAGGCCCATCATGGTTGTCGATGCGGACGACATGACGCTGGTAAGCGTGAGGGACTTCATTACGTTGTCGAGGAGGCGGCCTACTCCGGCAGCAAAGACTTCATGCTCGCGAGCTTCCGCGTGGTAGCCCTTGATGACGCGGACTCCGCCCAGTGATTCCGTGAGACGGCCTGTGACTTCGGCGTTGATTTTGCCGCGCTCGCGGAAGATGGGGCGGATGGTTTTGAAGGCGTATTGCAGGATGAAGACGAATACTGCTAACGCGGCGAATACAGTCAGCGTGACGACTACGGATTTATGCAGAAGGAAGATGAAGGCGAGGATGGCGGTGAGCAGTCCGCCGAGGAACTCGACGAGGCCGGTGCCGACGAGGTTGCGGACGCCTTCTACGTCTGTCATGATGCGCGAGACGAGATTGCCGGTGCGATTGGCGTCGTAGTAGGCGACAGGCAAGAGGCCTACGTGCTTTTGCACGTTGCGGCGCATTTCTGCGATGAGGCGCTGGCCAGCTTTGGAGAGCAATTGCGTGAGCGCGTAGGACGTGATGGCCTGCACGAGCATGGCGCTGAAGACGAGGGCGATGAGCTTAGGGAGTAGGGCGCTGCCGGTGGCTAAGAAGGCCTTGTCAAGCAGCGGCTTTGTCGTGTAAGGCATGACCAGACCGGCCATGCGGTTGACGACCATGAGCAGGAGGCCGGTGAGAAGCAGGCCTTTGCGCGGGGCGATGAGCGCGGCGGCCTGCGGCCAGATTTTCCTGAGGCTGGGCTTGGGCTTTTTGGGGGCATCGCCGCTAGTTGCGCCGGCGCGCATCTGGCGGCCTCCTGTGCGCTCGGCGCGCAGGTTGCCGAGACCTCCTCCGTGGCGCATGGTGCCCATAAAGCTAGACCTTTCCGGTGCGGCGTGCGGCGATGAAGGAACGCACGCAGAGAATGACGTAGATGAGGCACAGGGCGGACATGGCGGCCTTGGCCTGCGTGGCGGGCGGATTTTCTCCGAGCTTGCCGGTCAGAAAATGGATGAGGCCGGTGATGGTTCCGAGGAAGCCGAGAAGGCCGAGCGTAACGTTGATGTGCGCGAAGAGCTTGCGGCGGGATTCGCTGGGGCTCATGGATAAGAAGCCACCAATGCCGAGGGCGATTCCGAACCAGGTGGGGATGAGGGCGGTGGGGTGGATGCTGCCGGTGCCGATAAATCCGATGAGGCCGAGGGCTATTAAGAGGACTGCGAAGAGAATGGTGATTTTTGCCATGAATGGGGCTCCGTAGGGTGCATCGCCAGCATATCAAGTAGATGTGCGAGCGATGACTGCGATGCAAAGGAAGATTAGCTGCGAGCGGCGGATTGTTTTACGTCGGCGAAGACTTGATCGACTGTCCAGTCGTTGCCGGGGTAGAAGTTGACAACTTTGCCGTCGGGGCCGATGAGGGTGGTGGAAAGCGTGTGGGTGATGGTGTCGTTTTCACCGGGGGTCAGGCCTATGTCAAAGAACAAGGCCATTTTGTGGAGCACGTCTTCGGTGGGGACGGCGAAGTCCCAGTGGGCGAAGGCTTCTTTGGAGTCGCTGCCGATGTATTGGGCTCCATAGGCGCGGAGGCGGGCGGGGGTGTCGTTTTTGGGGTCGAAGCTTACGCAGAGGAGATGCGTTTTGCCGCTGAGGGCGGGGTCGGCGGCGATGCGCTCATTGAGATGGGCGAAGTTGCGCGTGACGAGCGGGCAGAAGTTGGGAACTGGACAGCGGGTGTAGATGAAGGTGATGAGAAGCTGCTGGCCGTGGAACTGCGCGAGATGGATGGGGTGGCCGTCCTGGTTGCGGAGCGCGAAGTCGGGGACGGGGTCGCCTGGGGTGGGGACGTGGTAGATGCTGGTGGGTTTGTAGTCGGGGCGGGACTGCGCTACGACGACGATGTGGTCGAGGAAGATGTCGGCGTCGTCGTGCTGGGAGACTTCGAGGTCGGCGGTGATGGTATCGCCGGCGTGGAGCTCGCTGAGGACGCTGGCGTCCTTGACCTTGTAGGGCATGGTCATGGCTTCCATAAAGCCGGGGATGGCAGAGTGGGCGATTGTGGCTTCCTGCGTGGAAAGGTTGACGGAGAGAACCTTGCCGCGGAGCTTGTAGGTTTTGTAGGAAGAGTTGGTTGAGGCTACGGCGGTGGGGCTGGGTGCCGTGTGGCATCCGGCGAGCAAGGCCGTGGCTAGAAACGCGGTAGGAAGAAGTCGGCGAATCACTCAACAGTGTACTACCGGGTTTGCGGATAGGATTCCTACATGGGGACCAGGTTGGAAAACGATGTGAACAAGTGGCTGCACGAGGGCGGGCGCGTGGTGGCGTCGAGCGACCGCGCGGCGCGTGCTGTGCTTGAGGCGTATCACCGGGAGCGGCGTAAGGAAGGGCTGGCGGCGTGGGTGGCTCCGGCGGTGCAGGCCTGGGGCGCGTTTGCGGAGGGTGAATGGCTGGTGCGGTGTGCTGACGGGCGGCTGGTACTGAATGCGCTGCAGGAAGAGTCGCTGTGGGTGAAGGTGATTGCCGCGAGCGGACATGGCGCTGCGCTGCTGGATGGACCGCTGCGGAGGCTGGCGGGGCTGGCGATGGAGGCGCATGCGCTGCTGTGCGGGTATGCGCCGGGTTATCTGGATGGCGGGAAGAGGCGGAGCTGGCTGCAGGATGCTGGGGCGTTCAGCGAATGGCTGAAAGAGTTTGATGCGACTTGCGCGGCGAATGAGGTGGTCGGTGCGGCTCGGGTGGCGGTGGAGTTGGGTTCCCTACTGAGAGAAGACGCGGATGGGCGTGAGGCGCTGTTGCTGGTGGGGTTTGACCGGGTGACTCCGGTGCAGCGGGATGTGCTGGATGCGTGGGGCACATGGAGTTTAGCGCCAGAGGGTGCAGCGGCGGGAGATGTGGCTTATTTTGCGGCGGCGGATGTGCAGGCGGAGCTGGCGGCTTGTGCGGCGTGGTGCAAGCGTGAGTTGGACACGCATGCGGATGCGCGGTTGCTGGTGGTTACGCAGGATGCAAAGTTGCGGCGCGGGGAGATTGAGCGGGCGTTTTTGCGTGAAGGCGTGGATTTTGAGTTTTCGCTCGGCGTGCCGCTGGCTTCTGTTGCGCTGGTGCGGAGTGCGCTGCTGATGTTGCGGTGGCTGGATGGCGAGATGGAAGAGCGCGAGGTGGATTGGATTTTTTCTTCGCCCTGGATTGGGTCGGCGGAAGAGCGCGCGGGTCTGCAGAGGGCGCATCGGGAAGTGAGAAGAAGAGGGCGGGAGCGGACGGAGTGGTCGCTGACAGCCTGGCTGCACGAAAAGGGATTGCCGAAGGGTTGGGTCGAACGCGTGGAGGCAGCGCGGGGGATTTTGCGAGAGAGTGCGAAGAGGCTTGCGCCGGTGGAGTGGTGCGCGGTGGTTCCGCGATTGCTGGAGGCGATGGGCTGGCCGGGAGTACAAGCAACGAGCGCGGATTACCAGGCGGTGAAGCGGTGGGAGCGGGCGCTGGATGCCTGCGGGTCGCTGGGGTTTGATGGGCGGCGCGTGGATTGGCGGACGTTTTTGAAAGAGCTGGGGCATGCGGCGGAGACGACGCTGTTTGCGGCGGAGTCGGAGGAGGCTCCGGTGTTGATTGCGGGGCCTGCGGAGTCGGCTGGGCTGGTTGCGGATGCAGCTTGGTTTGCGGGAGTGGATGAGGATGCGTGGCCGCAGAGAGGGGCGCTGCATCCGTTGATTCCTGCGGAGGTGCAGAAGACGGCGAAGATGCCGCATGCTACGGCGCAGTTGGATGCGGAGCTGGCGCGGACGGTTACGGAACGGTTGATGGGGTCGGCTGCGACGATGCGGTTTAGTTTTGCGCGGCAGAAGGATGGCGTGGAGGCGAGGGCTTCGCGGTTGGTGACGCAGCTTGCGGGTGAGGCAAAGACGCTGAATGTAGAGTTGGCCGCAGCAGAGTTGCGGACGGAGGTTGTGCGGGATGCTGGTTGTGTTCCGCTGCGTGTGGTTGCGGAGAACGGCGTACACGGCGGCTCGGCAGTGTTGACGGCGCAGTCTCAGTGCCCGTTCCAGGCGTTTGCCACGGCGAGGCTGGAGGCACGGGGATGGGATGCAGCGGAGGCAGGGCTGACGGCGCTGATGCGTGGAAATCTGCTGCATGAGGTGATGCACGCGGTATGGGGTGGGGCGGAGACGGGTGGGATTCGCACGCTGGAGGAGTTGCGGGCGATTGCCGATTTGCGCGAGTTTGTTGATGGGCATGTGCGGACGGTGATGCGGGAGAAGATTCCGGCTGGTGTGAAGGAGCAGATGCCGGAGCGGTATCTGGAACTGGAAGCGACGCGGCTAGTGCGGCTGGTTACGGAGTGGCTGAACTATGAGGCAGCACGGCTTCCCTTCTCTGTGGAAGCAACCGAGGTAAAAAAAGAGGTCACGATTGCGGGGCTTACGCTGAGCCTGCGGCTGGACCGTGTGGATGTGCTGAACAATGGGTCGCTGCTGGTGATTGATTACAAGACGGGCAATGTTGGACCGAAGCAGTGGGAGATGCCTCGGGCGGAGGATGTGCAGTTGCCGCTGTATGCGGGGTTTGCGCTACCGGAGGGAAGCGAGTTGGGCGGGCTGGCGTTTGCGAAGGTGAGCGCAGGACAGAACGAGTTTGCCGGTTGCGTGGGAGATGCGAAGGCGACGCTGTTTGAGACGCTGAAGGGCACGTCAGGGTTGGTGAAGAATGCGCTGACAGGGGAGAAGCTGCTGGATTGGCGCGACGGCATTGAGCAGTTGGCGAGGGATTTTCTTGCGGGGAAGGCGGAGGTTGATCCGAGGGATTTTCCGAAGACGTGTGAGAACTGCGGGCTGCAGGCGGTGTGCCGTGTGTATGAGCAGGATGCGGTGATGAGTGTGGAAGAGGAAGAGGCTGCTTATGACGCTGGTTGAGCGCGTTACTCCTCCTGACCAACAGCAGAGAGAGCAGGCTTTGGCTCCAAACTGCTCAGTGCTGGTGCAGGCTCCTGCGGGTTCGGGTAAGACTTCCCTGCTGACGAAGCGATTTCTTCGGCTGTTGAGTCAAGTGAATGATCCTGCGGAGATTGTTGCGATTACTTTCACCAAGGCTGCTGCGGCTGAGATGCGGCATCGCATTCTTGCCGAGTTAGAGAAGGCTGCTGCTGGGCAAGTGAACGAAGCTGATGCGCAGGTGAGTGAGTTTGCGGCGCGGGCTTTGGAGCGGTCGCAACTGTTGGGATGGAATCTGCTGGAGCTTTCTTCGCAGTTGAGGATTTCTACGATTGATTCGTTTTGCCGCGAGCTGGCGATACAACAGCCTTTGCTTTCCGGGCTTGGTGGCGGATTGGATATTGCGGAACAGCCGGAGGAGTTGTATCGGCTGGCGGCGCGAAATACTCTTGGCGCGCTTGGCGTGGGCAGTGCGGAGTTGCAGGCAGCGATTGAGGCGCTGCTGGTGTGGCGCGACAACAACTGGCAGGACGTGGAAGAGCAGCTAGTGGAGATGCTGGCGAAGCGCGACCGCTGGATGCAGGATTTTGTTCTCGAACGGGAGCAGGATTGGGATGCGCTTCGTGAGAGGCTGGAGCGCCCATTTGCGAATGCGGTTGCAGAGGCTTTGAGTGGCGTGTCGCGGCTGCTTGGCGCTGCTCCGGAGCTGGAAGATGAGGCGCTGGAGCTAGCGCGGTTTGCATGCGCGCAGAAGAACTATGAGCTGTATGCGAATGTTGCGGAACTTGCGGAGTTGCCGCATGGGCCTTTTGAAGATGCGGATGCGTTGAATGCAGCGCGGCATGCTTATCTCGACCTTGCAAAGCTCTTGCTGACAAATGATGGAGATTTTCGGAAGCCGCGTGGAATCAATGTTGGGATTGGCTTTCCTCCGGAGGCGAAGAGCGAGAAGCAGCGGCTTGTTGCATTGCTGAGCAGGCTTGAAGAGCTAACGGGATTAGACGAGAGGCTTGCAGGGCTGCGGGAACTGCCTCCCGCGCGATATACGGAAGAGGATTGGCAGATTGTGCGGGCGTGCTTTACGCTGCTGCGGCATGCGGCGGGAGAACTGAAGGCGGCCTTTGCCGATGCGGGAGTGGTGGACTACACCGAAATTTCGCAGATTGCACAGGCTGTGCTGTGGGACCAGGTAACAGAGCTTCCGACAGATGCGGCGATTGAGATTGCGGGGCGGATTCGGCATCTGCTTGTGGATGAATTTCAGGATACGAGCCGCAAGCAGCATAAGTTGATTGCCAAGCTTGTGGCGGCGTGGGGCGGTGATACGGCGGAGCGGACGGTGTTTGTTGTCGGCGATCCGATGCAGTCGATTTACTTCTTTCGCGATGCGGATGCGGAGTTGTTTCCGCGGGTGCGGACGCTTGGGCTGGAGTTGCCGGATCATGATGCGCATCGCTTTACGTTTGCGCCACTGTCTTCCAACTTCCGAACTGCACCGGAGCTTGTTGAGAAGCTGAATGACACATTTGCGCAGGTGTTTGGCGTGCGGGATGGAAGCGGCATAACGTTCTCTGAGGCAAAGCCTGCACGGGCTGAAACGGACGGCGCGGAGAGACTGCATCTGCATCTTGAGTTTGTTCCGCAGGTGAAGAGGAATGCGGATGACAACGCAAAAAGCATACGGCTGGCTGCGGGTGAGGCGCAGGTGCGCGAGATTGTTGCGCTGATTGCGAGCCATACGGAGCGGATGGAAGAAGCTCGTAGGAGTGGCGGGAAGTATCGCGTGGCTGTGCTGGGAAGAACGCGGCCTGCGCTGGCTCCGGTAGCGGCGGCGTTGCGGGCAGCGGGGATTCGGTTTGTTGCGGTGGATTTGGAGGGGCTGGGTGAGCGGCCAGAGGTTCTGGATGCGCTGGCTCTGGCTAAGGCGTTTAAGAATGGCGAGGATCGCGTGGCGTGGCTGGGTGTGCTGCGTGCGCCGTGGTGTGGATTGTCGCTGGAAGATTTGTATTTGTTGACGAGTGGGGATGATGCAGCGGTTCGGCGGCGGGCGGTTCCGGAGTTGTTGCGCGAACGGGTGCATTTGCTGAGTGACGAGGGGCAGAGGGCGGTTGCTCGGTTGATGGCTGTGTTGAAAGATGCGGCGGCTCTGCCGGTGAGTGCGCTGGGGACGTGGCTGCAGCAAATCTGGCTGCGGCTGGGTGGCGCGGGGTGCGTGGATGCGGCAGCGCGGGAAAATCTGGAGCTGCTGTGGGGTTGCCTGGATGCGTTGCCGGATGGGGAAGCGGATTTGCTGGGAGGCGCGCTGGATGCGGCGATTGCGAAGTTGACAGCGCAACCTGATCCAGCAGCGGAGAGCGACTGCGGCGTGCACCTGATGACGATTCACAAGTCGAAGGGACTGGAGTTTGAGGTTGTGATTGTGCCGGAGTTGCAGGCGCGGGGGATGGTGACGAGTCATCGCATGATGGCGTGGCTGGAGCGCGGCGTTGCAGATGCGGATGAGTCCGGAGAGATTACGGAGTTCCTGGTTGCGCCGCAGCAATCAAAAGGAGAAGACCGCGGGCTGGCGAAGGGCTGGGTAGATGGCGTGTATCGGTCGCGGGAGCTGCAGGAGATGCGGCGGATTTTATATGTGGCGACTACGCGTGCTCGCGAGGAGCTGCACCTGTTTGCTCGGCCTGAGTACAGGGAGACGGACGACGAACGAGAGTTGGTGGAGCCTTTGGGGAGTTTGCTGGCTACGGCCTGGCCTGCTTTGAGCGAAGAGGTTGCAGCGCGATTTGCGGAGTGGGAGCCTCGTGAGGTGGATGAGGTCGAAGCGAAGGCTGCGGAGAAAGCGACGATGTTGCGGCGGTTGTCTTCGGATTATGTGGCTCCGGTAATGGCGGCGGATTCGCGACAGGCTGAGGTAATTGGGCTGGGCGAACAGAGGCTCTATTCGCGGCATGAGGGCGGGTTGTTGTCACGGGCGCTGGGAACGGCGGTGCATGCGTTGATGGAAGAGATGGCGCGGTTGCAGGTCGCGCTGGATTGGGATGCGGTGAAGGATTCGCTGAAGAGTTTTGTGCCGCGAGTTGTGGCGCAGATTCGGGCGGCGGGTGTGGAAAAGGCTGAGGCGGAGGGGCTTGGTGCGGAGGCACTGGCGATTGCGCTGCGGGCTGCAGACGATGAGGCTGCGCGGTGGATTCTTTCGCCGCATGCGGGTGCAGCGAGCGAGACACGGTGGGCGGGTGTGCTGAATGGGAAGCTGCGTACGGTGCAGGCGGACCGGGTGTTTCGTGCTGGTGATGCTCCGCTGACTGACGGGGATGGCGTTTGGTGGATTGTGGATTACAAGACGGCGCATTTGGATGTGGAGTTGTCTGAGTTGCGGAAGGTTTTTGCGGCACAGCTTGAGCTTTATGCACGGGTGTTGAGGCTGCTGCATGGGGATGGGGCTGCGGTTCGATGCGGCTTGTATTATCCGCGGATGGGGAAGATGGATTGGTGGGAAGCGTAGAAGGCAGGGTAAGGGGTGCGGGGTACAGGATTTTAGATAAGAAGCAAAAGCTATAAAAAGCAAAGGCTGTAGATATCCCACCCATGCGCAAAAGCGCGCATGAGTGGGGCACCCGCACCCGTATACCTCAGGAGCTAAAGCCCCTCTTTCTTTTGGTTGGTTTGTTGCCGGGGATAAATCCCCGGCCTACCTTTGCCTGCTGCTTACCTAGCTTTGTGCTACTGCTTTTCGAGCTGGGCTATGTGGGCGGCGCGGACGTCGTTGGCGGTGAAGAGGCTAAAGAAAGGTGCGCCCTGCGCGGCGGCTTCTACGGCGGGGCGGCCATTCGCTTCCTGGCGCTCTACGATGCAGACTACGGCGGCGACTTGCATGCCGGACTCGCGGGCGGCTTCGATGGCGTTGATTGTCGATGCGCCGGTGGTGCAGACGTCGTCCACAATGAGGACTTTGGCTCCTTCTTGCAGGAACCCTTCGATGCGGCGGCCGGTGCCGTGAGCCTTTTCGGCTTTGCGGACGAGAAAGCCCTGGATTAGCGAAGAGCCGGGTTTCTCAATGGCGCGCTGCGCGCTTGCTGTCGCAACGTTCGAGACGATGGGGTCGGCACCCATGGTCAGGCCGCCTACGGCGTCCAGCTTGATTCCCTTCTCTGTCAGCAGGTCGAGGATGGCGTGGCCGGTGAGGCGGCCTCCTTCGGCATGCAGCGTGGTGGTGCGGCAGTCGATGTAGTAGTCGCTGGTGCCGCCGGAGGAGAGCTTGAAGCTGCCGAGCTTAAAGCTGATGCGGGAGAGGAGATTGAGAAGCTGCGTGGCGTTGGTCGTGGTGGTCATCGAGATTGATTGTAAACAGGGGACAGGGTGCGGGCTACAGGGTGCAGAAAAGCTGAACCTCAGGGGCTAAAGCCCAGTGCTCTTTTCAGGTCTTGATTGCCGGGATAAATCCCCGGCCTACCAGTCGTGCCCTGTACTCTCGTTATCCACTAACTTGAACAGGACATTCCCTTATACCTTGTCGAGGTGCTTGAAGCCGTCGGTGTTGGCGAACATGAGGGCAAAGAGCAGGAGGTTGTAGCTGGCGTGTACCAGGGTGCTGGCTGCAAGGGAGCGCGTGCTTAAGCGTACCCAGCAGAGAACCATGCTGACTCCGACAAGCAAGAGAAAGGGGCCGATGGAGCCTCCGTTTTGCGCGAAGTGCATGAGCGAAAAGGGGATGCTGGTGAGGACGGAGCCTACTGCCATGGCTGGGAGCGTCCATTGGGTACGGCCTTCGGCGTCAGGCCATGGCGCGGGGCGGTGGGTAAAGCGCTCGACGGCCCAGTCGCAGGCTGTGCAGAAGGCGGGGAGCAGGAGGCCGCGGAAGATCAGCTCCTCGAAGAATGGCGCAAAGGTGGTGCCGAAGATGGTCAGAAGCCATACTGCGTCTTTGCGGTGAAAGACTTCGTCGATGGGGGCGTTTTGAGGGCCGGGCATGGCGATGCTGTCCACGATGGCGAGGACGACGCAGAAAGCTGCGGCGCTGAAGAGATGCCAGCGCATGCGGAGGGCTGTGGAGATGCGCCACTCGACGCCAGCGAAGAAGCTGGTGTGCCAGAAGCTGGGGAAGATGACGACGAAACTGATGAGCGAAAACAGGTACCAGGCGGTCTGGCTGCCGAGGCTGTAATGGATTTCCGTTTGGGCTTGCTGCAGGGTGGTGACGCCGAAAAGATGCAAGTACAGGGCGGCACGTGTAAGCACCATCGAGAGAAGGCCGGAGACGATGAGCACGATGGAGGCAAGGGCCACGTCCGCGAAGTTGGGAAACCGCATGGGCGGGGCGGGATGCTCCGGTTCGGAGGCGTAATTGGCGAGGAACGAGTTTTCCGGCGGCGTGGCGGCGGGGGAAAGCGTGAAGTCGGGCTGTTCGCTGGATGGGTCGATTGGCTCGCCGGTCATTTGCGCACCGCTTTTTTGGCTGCGGTCTTTTTGGCAGCTTTCTTTGCGGGAGCTGATTTCGCTGCGCTGCGTTTTACGGCTGGCTTCTTCGGCTCGGGTTCGGGCTCCGCTGCGGCGGGAGCGTCAGCCAGAGCGATCATGGCGGCGTCGGTGGGAAGCTCCGCCAGATGGCCTTGATGCGAGGCGTAGTAGCGCTTGAGGAACTGGCCGGTGAAGGACTCCGCGACCGATGCGACGCGTGCGGGACGGCCTTCCGCTACGAGGCGGCCACCGTTTTCTCCGCCTTCGGGGCCGAGGTCGATGATCCAATCAGCGTTGCGGATGACGTCGAGGTTGTGCTCGATGATGACGATGGAGTTGCCGAGGTCGGTGAGGCGGTGCAGGACTTCGAGAAGCTTGCGCACGTCGTCGAAGTGCAGGCCTGTCGTCGGTTCGTCGAGAACGTAGAGGGTGCGGCTTGTCTGGCGCTTGCTTAGCTCCCTTGCCAGCTTCATGCGCTGGGCTTCGCCGCCGGAGAGTGTCGTCGCGCTCTGGCCGAGGTGCACATAGCCAAGGCCTACATCGACCAGTGTTTGCAGCTTCTGGTTGACGGTGGGGACATCTTTGAGCACCGTCAGCGCGTCTTCGATGGTGAGCTCGAGGATGTCGGCGATAGAGTGGCCGTGGAATTTTACGGCGAGGGTTTCCTGGTTGTAGCGGCGGCCATTGCAGACTTCGCACTGGACGTAGACGTCCGGCATGAAGTTCATTTCGATGCGGCGTTGGCCGTCGCCTTCGCAGGCTTCGCAGCGGCCTCCGGCAACGTTGAAGCTGAAGCGGCCGGGCTTGTAGCCGCGTTCGCGGGATTCGGGGAGCATCGCGAAGAGGTCGCGGATGGGGCCGAAGACCTGCGTGTAGGTCGCGGGATTGGAGCGCGGGGTACGGCCAATGGGCGACTGGTCGATGCGGATTACCTTGTCGAGCTGTTCCGCGCCGGTGAGGTCGTCGTGGGAGCCGGGCTCTTCACGGGAGCCGTAGATTTTTTGCGCGAGCGAGCGGTAGAGAATGTCGTTGATAAGCGTGCTTTTGCCGCTGCCGCTTACGCCTGTCACCACGGTCATGACGCCGAGCGGGATGCGGGCTTTGACTTCCTGCAGGTTATGCTCGCGGGCGCCGGTGAGGGTGAGCCACTTGCCGCTCAGTTCGCGGGGCTTCTCGCGCTGGAGGATTTCGATGGCTCCGCTAAGATATTTGCCGGTGAGCGAGTCGGGGGCGGCCATGATTTCGTCGGGCGTGCCTTCGGCTACGACGGCTCCGCCAAGGCGGCCTGCGCCGGGGCCGAGGTCGAGGACGTAGTCGGCGTGGCGGATGGTGTCTTCGTCGTGTTCGACGACGAGGACGGTGTTGCCGAGGTCGCGGAGTTGTTCGAGTGCGCCGATCAGGCGGGTGTTGTCGCGCTGGTGGAGGCCGATGGATGGCTCGTCGAGGACGTAGAGGACGCCGCGGAGGCGGGAACCGATCTGTGTCGCTAGGCGGATGCGCTGGCCTTCGCCGCCGGAGAGAGTGGCGGCGCTACGGTCGAGCGAGAGATAGTTGAGGCCGACGGCGCAGAGAAAATCGAGACGTTCGACGACTTCGCGGCGGATGCGCTCGGCGATGAGGGCTTCGCGGTCGTTGAATTTGAGTTCTGCCGCTGCGGTGAAGGCGCGGTTGAGCGGGAGCGCAGTGAAGTCGGCGATAGAGAGGTTGTTGATTTTGACGGCCAGCGATTCCGGACGCAGGCGCTTGCCGCGGCAGACCGGGCAGGGCGTGGCGCTCATGTACTGCATCATGTACTCGCGGTAACCGTCTGAATTGGCTTCTTCTACGGAGTTGCGGAGATAGGCCAGGATGCCGTGGAAGCCGGTGCGCGGAGCGTCGCCTTTGGGAGGGCCATAGACGAGGATGTGCTGCTGGCGGGCGGGCAGGTCCTCAAAAGGTGTCTTGAGATCGATGCTGTATTTTTGCGAGGCGAGATTGAGCAGCTTCAGCAGGTATTGCGAGGAGCTTCCGGGTCCGAGGCCGCCGTCTAACAACGGTTTCGACCAGTCGGTGATGACCTTGGCGGGGTCGAAGTCGTAGAGCGAGCCGAGGCCGTGGCACTCGGGGCATGCACCGAAGGTGGAGTTGAAGCTGAAGCTGCGGGGTTCGAGCTTGGGTACGTCGAGGCCGCAGTCGGGGCAGGCCATGGAGGACGAGAAGAGCTGTTCCTCACCGTTGGAGAGCAGGACGAGTACCAAGCCGTTGGCCATTTGGAGTGACTTGGAAACGGCAGCGTCGAGACGCTTTTCGAGGCTCTGCTTGCCGGTGGCGGTTGCTGCCGCTGTCGTCTTAACTCCAGTTTGCGCGGCCAGCTTTTGCGTTGCGGCGGGCAGGAGAGAGCTGGATGCGGAAGCGGCGCTTTCCGGCTTGAGAAGGATGCGGTCGATTACCGCTTCAATGTTGTGGTTCTTGCGGCGGTCGAGTTGAACGGGCTCGGAGAGGTCGCGCATTTCGCCATCGACGCGGGCGCGAAAGCCTTGCTGGTCAATCTGATCCAGCAAATCCTTAAACTCGCCCTTTCGGCCTCGGACAACGGGAGCCATGATGGTGACGCGCTCGCCATTGCCTAGCTGGAGGATGCGCTGGACGATCTGCTCGGCGGTCTGGCGGGCGATGGGGCGGCCACAGTTGGGGCAGTGCGGGGTTCCGACGGACGAATAGAGCAGGCGGAGGTAGTCGTAGATTTCCGTGATGGTGCCGACGGTCGAACGGGGGCTGCGGCTGGTGGTCTTCTGCTCGATGGAGATGGCCGGGCTGAGGCCTTCGATGGAGTCCACGTCCGGGCGCTCGATCTGGTCGAGAAACTGGCGTGCATAGGCCGAAAGTGTCTCGACATAACGGCGCTGGCCCTCGGCATAAATGGTGTCAAAAGCGAGCGAGGACTTGCCGGAGCCGGAGAGCCCGGTGACCACGGTGAGGGTGTTTCGGGGGATGCGCACACTGATGTCTTTGAGATTGTGCTGGCGCGCTCCGCGTACGGAAATGTGTGTAATGGCCATAGGGAGTCACATCAGGCAACGCGGACGGAGCGCGGTAGCATCCTATAAAGCAGCCGGATTGCAAGATTACAGAGGTATTTTAGTTGTCAACAGAATAGAGGGTCAACGAAGCGCAAAATCTGCGAGAATGCAGACGAGCACCAGAACCGGATTTAAGCTTTCCGGACGGTGGCCGATAAGAACAAGACGCTGGAATGACTCTCCCCTGAGGCTAGTGATGACGGACGCAGTGAATTTGTTGATGGTAGTTTGCGCATGCGTGGGCGCCATGGCGCTTGGTGTTCTTGCAGCGTATGGAGTTTTCTGGTCGGCATTTGCTCTGATGAAGCCGCGCAGTGCGAACGAAGCCGTTGCCGTGAAGCCACAGCCTGAAGTGGCACTCTAACTTAGATTCAGGCTCCACCTTATGCCGCACGGTTCTGTGCGGCGGCTCCTATTTTGATTGAAAAAGCTTATTCCTGCGGCTGCTGTGGTGGCGGCTGGATGGGAACTCCTACGCGGCGTGGGCCGGGAGTGGTCTCTCCGGGCTGCTGCGGCACTGGAGGCTGCGCGGGTTGCGGCGGCTGCTGAGGCTGTGGCGGCTCTTCCGGTGTGGGGTCGGCGGAATCGTCGTCAGAGTCTTGTGACTCGGAGTTGGGGGTGGCGTTGGGCTGCGCGGCCCTGGCCGTTGCAGTGCGGCGGCTGAGCACGATTTGCCGGGGAGTTCCCTCCCCCTGGTCTCCGATGAGCATGATGTTGTAGCTGGAGCCGTGGAGGATTTGCGCGAGAACTTCGCGGGCGGGGCCGGGGCCGTATTCACCGAAGACACGCTCGTCGCCGGTCAGGCCTTCCAGTTTTGCGCCGGTGCGGGTGGAGATTTCCGTGAGAATCTGGCGGAGGCTGGAGTTGGCGGCGCTGACGCGGAGGCCCTGGCTGTCCCACTTGATCTGCGCGGGCGCGGGGGTTTGATTCACCGGCCAGTTGGGCGCAGGAGCTGCGACTGGGGCGGACTGAGCCTGGCCGCCGAAGGCCGGCACCGATGTATTACGCGGAGCGAAGGGCTGTGCGGGCGAGGGCTTGGGCGCGGTCTGCGCAGGAGCATGAAGGCAGGCCAATGCGAGCGCTGCGGCAAAGAGCAGCAGCTTGCCGGTTCGCGGATTGTTGGGCGTATGTGGCACTGCGGTTCGCTTCCCTGCTGCTTTCTTTAGACGGAGGTGCGCGTCAAAATTCGCACATTCAGTCGGCTACGCGTCTGTGTACTAGACTAGCAGTGGTTACCGAACGCTCGCATGCGGGCTTTCGTGTTGGAGTTATTTTTGATGCATATTGCGATAGATAGAATGGCTGCCCGGTGCTTGCTGGCGTTGAGCGCGCTGGTTTGCGCTCCGGTGGCGGGGCTGGCGGTAACCTGCACAACGCAGGCGGGACTGACGGCGGCTGACCGCAGTGCGCTGGCGCTGGCGGGACAAAGGCTTACGACGGCGGTAGTGCAGGGCGATACGGCAGGATTGCAGGCTTCTCTGCTGCCTTCGGTTACGGGGCAGTGGGATGGGATTCGCGATACGGCGGAGATTGGCTCGGCCTTTGTAAAGGGCGGGCAGACACAGTTGCGGAACCTGTATCTGCTGGATGCGACGAGCCTCACGGCTGCCGCGGATACGCAGTTTTTCTGCTCCAGTGCGAATGGCGCGATGACCGTGACGATTTCCATGCGGTCGCTGCCGCCGGGCAAGTATGCGGTGGTGCTGGCGGATGCGGCGGGCGCGCCAATGGCGGGACAGATTGGGCTGGTGCTTGGGCTGGATGCCGGCGCGTGGAAGCTGGGTGGGTTGTTTGTGCGGCCTGGGCAGCTTGACGGGCATGACGGCGTTTACTACTGGCAGCGGGCACGCGAGGCGTCGCGGTCTGGTGCTCCGTGGGCAGCCTATTACGCGTACGACGCGGCGCGGACGCTGCTGGTTCCGGTGGATTTTCTTTCGTCGCCGAATCTCGACAAGCTGAATACGGAGCAATCGCAGATTGCGGGTGCGCCTACGTTTCCATATAACGTGCAGGCGGGCGACCGGACTTTCAAGATTGACTCCATACACTTTGACACGGCGGCGCATGAGGCGGACCTTGGCGTGGTGTATGAATCGACAGGCGTGACGGACCAGGCGGCTCTGCGTACGGAAGCTACGACGGTGATGAGCGCGCTTTTGAAGGCGCAGCCGGTGCTGCGCGGCAGCTTCCATGGTTTCTGGGCTTACTCGTCGAATGGCGGCAAGATCACTCCGATTATGGAGTTGCCGATGAATAGAATTCCGTAAATGCAGGGACGTAGGGACTAGGGACATAGGGACTAGGAAAAGCATCGGCTTTGTGGTCGAGAGCACTTTTGCACCAATAAACAATTTTCAAAAACAAGCCAGGCCGCTTGCGGTACAAAATACTAGTCCCTATGTCCCTAGTCCCTGCTTTTGAAAGGAGCTTCACTTGCCTCACCTGATTGACCTTCGTTCTGATACTGTGACTCGTCCTACGGCTGCGATGCGCGCAGCTATGGCTAACGCTGAGGTTGGCGATGATGTTTATGGCGAGGACCCTACTGTCAACCTGCTGGAGAAGCGTGCGGCGGAGGTCTTTGGGCGTGAGGCGGCGCTGTTTGTGCCTACCGGAACAATGGGCAACCAGATTGGGCTGAAGCTACATACGCAGCCGGGGCAGGAGATTGTCTGCGAATCGCGGGCGCACATTCTCGATTGGGAGATGGGAATGACGGCGGTCTTTGCGGGCGCGACGATTCGCGCTGTGCCGACGGGCGACGGGATTTTGCGGTGGAAGGATATTGAGCCGGTACTGTTCAAGCGCGGAGGGTTTCGCGCGGCTACAGGGCTGATTGAGATTGAGAATACGGCGAACCTTGCAGGCGGGCGCTGTACTCCGGTTCCCGTACTGGAAGAGATTTGGGATGGGGCGAAGGAGCGCGGGCTGCCGACGCACCTGGATGGAGCGCGGATTTTCAATGCGGCTACGGCGCTGGGTGTGGATGTGAAGGAGCTGACGAGCGGCTTTGATACGGTGATGTTCTGCCTGTCGAAGGGGCTGTGTGCTCCGGTTGGGTCTGTGCTGGTTGGCTCTGCGGAGTTGATGGAGCAGGCGCGGCTTTATCGCAAGGCACTGGGCGGCGGCATGCGGCAGGTGGGCGTGCTGGCGGCTGCAGGACTGATTGCTCTCGAAGAGATGCCGAAGCGGCTTGGCGAGGACCACGCGAATGCAAAGCTGCTGGCAGAGGCGCTGTCGAAGATGGACGGCGTTGCGATTGATCCGACGACTGTGGAGACCAACATCGTCATCTTCCGGTTAACGGGCGCGGTGAAGGCTGTGGAGTTGGCTGCAAAGCTGAAGGCGGAGGGGATTTTGTGCAGCGCCTTCGGTCCGGATGCGGTGCGCATGGTGACGCATCATGATGTGAGCCGCGAGGATTGCGAAACAGCGATTTCGGCGCTGGGTGCGGTGTTGGCTTCTGCAACGGTGGCTAGCGTTTAGTGCTCTGAAGAGGAAAAGAGAGGGACGCTTGAAGCGTCCCTCTCTTTCTTTTGCAGCGCAAAATGTAGCGTTCTTCAAGTTACTTGATTGGTGGTCCTTGCGGGATGGCTGCGCCGTCGGAGCGGGGGTCGCCGGCGGCGAAGTTAACTGCACGCGTGCTGTCGTGAGCCACGGCTGCTCCCTG
Source organism: Occallatibacter sp. FHG110214_02 (assembly GCF_059115385.1). Taxonomy (NCBI): domain Bacteria; kingdom Pseudomonadati; phylum Acidobacteriota; class Terriglobia; order Terriglobales; family Acidobacteriaceae; genus Occallatibacter; species Occallatibacter sp. FHG110214_02. The sequence continues at coordinate 20,210 of NZ_JBZYWK010000013.1, forward strand.
CCCTACGGTGAAGGAAAACGGATCAATGACCTGAATTTTGTGGCCGCGTTGCGTGAGGCCATTGCGAATCTCTTCAGGAATCATGGGCTCCATCAGCACATCGCAACCGTCGAAGGTCTCCTTGGTAAAGCGAGGCTGTTCGAGAGCGGCCTGCAGGTTCATGCCGAAGTCCACAATGTTGGAGACAAACTGCGCGTGGGCCTGCGCCTGGTTCCAACCGCCCATGATGCCGAAGCCGATGTGCATGTCGCCCTTCTCCATGAAGGCAGGAATGATGGTGTGGAGCGGGCGCTTGTGTCCGGCGAGCGAGTTGGGCAGGCCGGGCGTAAGCTGGAAGCCCGCGCCGCGGTTCTGGAAAGAGAAGCCAAGGCCGGGAGCGACAAAGCCGGTGCCGTAGCCTGCGTAGTTGCTCTGGATGAGCGAGACGATGTTGCCGTCCTTGTCGATGGTGGAGAGATAGATGGTCGAGTTGCCGTGCTTGTCGAGTTCGGCTTCGATCTCTGACGGCACAACCTGGCAGGATGCCTTGGTTGGGTCGATGAGCTTGTAACGCTTATCGGCGAGGTCTTTCGAGATGAGTTGCTTGACCGGAACCTGCGTGAAGCGCGGGTCGCCGACGTACTTGTACATGTCGGCATAGGCGAGCTTCTTGGCTTCAATCATGACGTGCAGCGCATCGACGGAGTTGTGGCCGTATTGCGCGAGGGGAAAGTGCTCCATGATGTTGAGCATGGAGAGCGCGGCGACACCCTGACCGTTGGGCGGAAGCTCGTAGACGGTCCATCCGTGATACGTCGTCGAGACGGGCTCAACCCACTCGGGCTGGAAGTCGCGGAAGTCCTCAAGCGTGTGCGTTCCGCCTTGCGCGTTGAGGAACTTCACCATCATTTCCGTCATGGCGCCGTTGTAGAAAGCGTCGCGGCCATGTGCGGCAATTTGCTTGAGCGAGTTGGCAAGTGCGGGATTCTTGAAGAGATCTCCGGGCTTGGGCGGTGTGGCCCAGGGCACAAAAGTCTCCTTGTAGCCGGGCTGGGTGAGGAGCTTTTTGGCGATCCAGTAGCGGGCATTGCGCTCGGCGAGCGGAAATCCGTTATCGGCGTAGTAGATGGCGGGCGCGAGGAGTTGGCTGAAGGGCAAGGAGCCGAAGCGGGTGCGCATCGCGTCCCATCCGGCAACTGCGCCGGGCACATCAATGGTTTCGACGCCGATGGGATTGATGGCCGTGACACCTTTAGCTTTGAGGTAGTCGATGGTGAGGGCTTTCGGCGTCCAGCCGCTGGAGTTGAGGCCGTAGAGCTTGCCGGTCTTGGCCTCGTAGTAAAGCATGAAGAGATCTCCGCCGATGCCGTTGACGTAGGGCTGTACAACGCCCATGACCGCGTTGGCTGCGATGGCCGCATCAATGGCGTTGCCGCCTTCTTCCAAGATGTGCGCACCCGCTTGCGAGGCCAGGAACTGCGGCGTGGAGACGATGCCGAATTTGGAGACGACCATGGAGCGCGCAGTGCCGGGAACAGAAGCGAACTGCGCGAGAAGGGCCGTCGTGCAACAAAGGAACAGTACCGCCAGAGACGCGAGACGTTTCATTGGGTTTCCTTGAAATGAGATGGGACTAAGGGGAGTAAGAAACTGGCGCGAGCTGGTTCTTGCTTCTTGCGGCTCGGTTTTCTAATAGTTCGATTGGAACAAGCATATCTTAGAAAATTCGGTTGGCTTGATTGCATGCAGAAAAAGGCACAGCTTTGGCCGTGCCTTTCCACTGCGAGCTTGAGAAGCTCTTACTGCTGGATGACGCCGCAGGCAATGCGGTCGCCGGAGTTGCCGGAGGGGTCGCTCATCAGGTCATCTGCCTTGGCGTGAATAACGAGCGCCGTTCCGCCATCGTGAAAGAGTGAGTTAGGTCCTTCTCCGAGTGTTGCGCCCTTGGCTACAAAGCTGAGCTTGCCTTTGCCGCTCGCATCAATGGTGAGGTTGGGCAAGTCGCCAATGTGCGGGTTGGGCGTGGCCGCGTTGTGGATGCCGTGGTGCGCCGTTGTCGGGTTGAAGTGGCCACCTGCGGTTGTGAAGGCCGGGGCATCACACTTGCCTGCGTTGTGGATGTGGATACCGTGTTCGCCGGGCGTGAGTTGCGTGACGGCAACGGAGACTTTTACGCCGTCGGCGGTAGCTTTCAGCTTGGCATGGCCGATGGTTGCGCCTTGCGCGTTGACGATATCGGCATGCGCCGACTTGGTGGCTGCGTGGGCGAATGTAGCTGCGGTAAAGCAGAGCAGCAGAGGAAGAATTCGAGTGCGCATAAAGGACCTCCGGGGATGGGTACGGAGGGAATGATAGCAGGGACAAAGGGACAGAGGGAAAAGGGACAAGGGTTTTAGATAAACGAAAAAAACTATAAAAAGCCAGAACTATAAATATTCCACTCATGCGATCAATGGGCGCATGAGTGGAATATCCGAGGTTGTGGCTTACTGGATTTCGAGGACGTCAGTGTTCTTTGCTGCGGCGGCTTCGGCTTGCTCCATCAGCTTCTGCGCGGCGTTGTAGAAGGGTTCGGCCGCTGGGCTCTTGGGGCCGGCGAGTGCGATAGGCATGCCCTTGTCGCCGCCTTCACGGATGGCGGGAACCAGCTCAATGGAGCCGAGGAACGGGATGCCAAATTGCTGCGCGGTGCGCTCGGCGCCGCCCTTGGAGAAGATGTCGATGATTTCTCCACAGTGCGGGCAGGTGAAGTGGCTCATGTTCTCGATGATGCCGAGAACATCGACGTTGACCTGCGCGAACATTTCGAGGGCTTTGCGGGCGTCCTGCAGGGACACGTCGCTTGGTGTGGAGACTACGACTGCGCCGGTGAGCGGGACGGTCTGCACGAGAGAAATGACTACGTCGCCGGTGCCGGGAGGCAGGTCCACGATGAGGTAGTCGAGTTCGCCCCAATCGACCTGCTGCAGGAACTGGCGGATGATCTGGTGGAGCATGGGGCCGCGCATGACGAGCGGCTTGTCGCCGGGTGAGATGTAGCCGATGGAGATGGTCTTGATGCCGTGCGTGAGGTTCGGGACGATGATGTTGCCGTCGGTGATTTTGGGCTGCTGCGTGGAGCCCATCATGAGCGGCACGTTGGGACCGTAGATGTCGGCGTCCACGAGGCCGACGCGCTGGCCGAGGCGGCTGAGCGCGAGTGCGAGGTTGACGGCGGTGGTGGTCTTGCCTACTCCGCCTTTGCCGGAACCTACGGCGATGATTTTGGAGACGCCCGGAAGTGCTACGGGAGCGGGTGCGGCATGTGCGTGGCCGTGTGCCATTGTTTCAACTCCTTCAGGGTAAAGCAAAACCTCAGGGGCTAAAGCCCCGACCATTATTGCTTCTCTTGACGTACGGGCTAAAGCCCGTACCCTTCAAAGAAACTTTGATTTTTAGCTAGACGCGTTGGCGAGTGCTGCGGTGGCTTTGCGGCCTGCTTTGCGGCGGGCGGCTTCGGCTTCGCGGTGCTGGCGGCGCAGAAGCGCGTCGTCGTAGCGGCGCTGCTCGTCGGCGGTTGTGGGTGTGACTTCGGGAACCACCATGCGGCGTCCGTTCTTGTCGATGGCTACGAAGACGAGATAAGCGCTGGCGACGTGGAGGCGCGTGCTGGTGAAGGTGTTTTCCACCCATGCCTTGACGCCTACTTCGAGCGAGGTGCGGAAGGCGCGGTTGACGCTGGATTTGAGAATCAGCAGGTCGCCCACGTGGACCGGATGGATGAAGTCGATGTGGTCCATAGACGCGGTGACGACGTGCGTGCGCGTGTGCCGGTAGGCGGCCATGGCGCCGGTGAGGTCAATGAAGTGCATCAGGCGGCCACCGAGAAGATTGCCCAGGGTGTTGGTGTCGTTGGGCAGAATAATTTCGGTCATCTCGGACTGCGAATCCGCGACAAGGCGCGCGGCGTGGGGAATTTCGTTGGAACTCATCTCTTGCTTTCTCCAGTACTTCCGGAACTGACTTCCCTTGCTCGCGTATCGAGTTTCTTTTTCCACTTACCAGTGGGCGGCAAGGTGGAAACTTCAGTGTTACTCTGAATTGGCCTCTGAACAGATACAATGGTTCAGGCGGGGGCCAGGCAGAGCAGGAAGTACTCTTCCAGTTTCAGCAATCCACGCAATTTAAGCAAATTCTCCCCAGCAAGGTAATCTGAACTTCCGAATGAGCACCACAGACAAGATCGCAGGATTGAAGGAAATCCTCTCTCTGGACCCGAAAAACAGCTTTGCACGGTATGGAATTGCCGTGGAACTGGCGACTCGCGGCGAAGTGGACGAGGCGATGGTTGAGTTTAACCAGTTGCTGAAAAATGATCCGGATTACACGGCTGGATACTTTATGTCGGCGCAGACGCTGGCCAAGGCCGGGCGGACGCCGGAGGCAATTGCCATGCTGAAGGACGGCATCAGTTGTGCCGCGCGGACGGGCAACCGCCATGCTCTGAGCGAGATGCAGGGAATGCTGGACGAGCTTGACCGCTAGCGGTCAAGCAGGGACCAAGGGACTGAAGGGACTAAAAACAAACCCCGCTTGGCGTGATTGCCAAATGGGGTTTTCGCATTTGGAGCTGAGGTCTTGATTGAGTTGCGGACGAGAAGTCTTCCAGTCCCTTAGTCCCCATAGCCCCTTCCGTCTCTTGTTTCGCCTGATTCACTGTGATTTTTGTCATCTTTTGTGAACTTTGCCCCATCTATACTATTGATATGCCGAAGTATTCGATAGTCGTCCCTTTCCATAACGAAGAAGAAAACGTAACCGCCCTCTACGCGAAGCTGAAACAGGTGATGGAGCAGATTGGGGACAGCTTTGAGCTGGTCCTGATCGACGACGGCTCCAGCGACCGCACCTACAAGCTGCTGGAAGAGATTGCCGCAGTGGACAGCCGTGTGCTGGTGGTGAAGCTGCGCCGCAACTTTGGCCAGACGCCCGCGCTTGCCGCCGGCTTTGACCACGCGTCGGGCGACTTCATCATCTCGATGGACGGTGATTTGCAGCACGATCCGAACGAGATTCCGAACTTTATCGAGAAGCTCGAAGAGGGCTACGATGTTGTCTCCGGCTGGCGCGAAAAGCGCATTGACAACTTCGTGATGCGGCGCTTTCCTTCCAAGGTGGCAAACTGGCTGATGGCCAAGCTTTCGGGAGTGGAGATTCACGATTTCGGCACCACGTTCAAAGCCTATCGCCGCGAGGTGATTCAGAACATTCCGCTGTATGGCGAGATGCACCGCTTCATTCCCGCCTTGGCTAGCTGGTATGGCGCTTCGATTTGCGAAGTTCCCATCAAGAACGTGAACCGGTTGCGCGGCAAGAGCCATTACGGCATTGGGCGCACCTTCCGCGTCTTCTTTGACCTGATGACGATTCGCTTCCTGTTGAAGTACATGAGCAGGCCGCTGCACTTCTTCGGCACCTTTGGCGCACTGGGCATTCTGCTGGGAAGCTTCTTCTCGGCGCTGCTGCTGGGAATGAAGCTGACCAACTGGCACCAGAATGTGATGGACCAGCATGGGCCGCTATTTGTGATTGCGGGTGTGTTGATTGTGGCTGGAATTCAGATGCTGGCAATTGGACTGCTCGGCGAGTTGCAGGTGCGGCACTACTACACCACGCAGCACCGTGCGCCGTATGCGATTGATCGCCTGGTGCGGCTGCGCGCTCCGGAAGAGCCCAGCATGTTGCCTTTTAACGGCAGAGAGTAAACAGTAAGAGAATAGGTAGCAGCAAACAAAGGCCTAACCGAATGAGTCCGGTTAGGCCTTTTCCTTTTTGCTCAGCATCAGGTATGCGTATGCGGTCTTGCTGTTGCTTTCTATTCCCTACTCCCTATTCCCTTGCAACGCGATAGCGTTGCAGTGCATCCTTCCAGCATGAAAGCTATTCAGATTCGTGAGACGGGCGGACCGGAAAAGCTGGTCCTTGCTGAGCTGCCGATTCCTGAGCCGGGACCGGGGCAGGTGCTGCTGCGTATTGAAGCGATTGGCGTGAATTTCATTGAAGCGTACTTTCGCAAGGGGCAGTACAAAGCTACGCTGCCGCTGGTTCCGGGAAGTGAAGCTGCTGGCGTGATTGAAGAGATTGGGCCGGGAGTCAGCGGGTTTGCTGTCGGGGATCTTGCAGCTTCTACCTCCGTGATGGGCAGCTATGCAGAGTATGCGCTTGTGCCGGCGACGCAGCTTGTGAAGGTTCCCGATGGACTGAGTCCGGAGAAAGCTGCGGCAGCGATGCTGCAGGGAATGACGGCGCATTATCTGTCGCACTCGACGTGGCCGCTGAAGGCTGGTGAAACTGCGTTGATTCACGCGGGCGCGGGCGGCACAGGGCTGCTGCTGACGCAGATGGCGGCGCGAATTGGCGCACGGGTTATCACAACCGTTTCCACGGAAGAGAAGGTGGAGCTTTCGCGAGAGGCGGGAGCGAGCGAAGTGATTCTCTACACCGAAAAGGATTTTGTTGCAGAAGTGAAGCGCATCACAGCAGGGCGCGGCGTAGACGTTGTATACGATTCCGTAGGGAAGACAACATTCGAGGGCAGCCTGAACTGCTTACATCCGCGCGGCATGCTGGCGCTCTTCGGCGGATCAAGCGGCGCAGTACCATCGTTTGATCCGATTCAGCTCAGCACGAAGGGTTCGCTGTTTTTAACGCGGCCTACGCTGTGGCATTACATCCAGACACGCGAGGAGCTGGAGTGGCGTGCGGGCGATGTGCTGAAGTGGGCTGCGAGCGGCGAGCTGAAGCTGCGCATGGAGCATGTGTATGCGCTGGAAGAGGCTTCCAAGGCGCATGAGGATATGGAAGGGCGGAAGACCACGGGCAAGATTCTTTTAGAGCCGTGAAAAGCAGCTATTAGCCGTTAGCTCTTAGCTTCTAGCTCGATTACGGGAACATGAGCTGCTGCGTGTTGTCAGACAAGCTAAGAGCCTATTTTTTATGAACACTAATTCGATTCCAATTCGTGCGGATGATCGCGTGTTTGTACTGACTGGAGCAGGCATCAGCTCGGAGAGCGGGTTGCCTACGTTTCGCGCTTCGGATGGGCTTTGGGCGGGACATCGCGTGGAGGATATTTGTACTCCTGAAGCGCTGGAGCGGAATCCCTGGCTGGTCTGGGAGTTTTATTCCAAGCGGCGTGCGGACTGTGCGAAGGCTTTGCCGAATCCTGCGCACGTTGCACTGGCCGAGTTGGAAAAGCAGCTTGGCGACAGGCTCTTTCTCTGCACGCAGAATGTGGATGACCTGCATGAACGCGCCGGCTCAACGCGGCTGGTGCACATGCACGGTGAGCTGGCGAAGTCGCGGTGCGAGCAGGAGTGCGGCGCGGCTCCTGTAGAGGACCATCGCGTTTATACAAGCCTGAGTGAAGTGGGGCAATGCGCGGAATGCGGAGCGCGGTTGCGGCCTCACATCGTTTTCTTTGGAGAGATGCCGCTGGAGATGCACCGCATTCAACGGGAGATTGCGCGTGCTTCGGTGATGGTGGTGATTGGGACTTCCGGCTCCGTGTATCCAGCAGCGGATTTTGTGCACTGGGCGCGGCAGCAGGGCGCACGCACGGTCTATGTTGGACCGGAAAGGCCGCTCAATGCAGAGGCGTTTACAGCAATTGTGGAAGGCAAAGCCGGCGAGGTGCTGGCAGGAGCTTTTCATGTTACAGGTTGAAGGTTACCGGTGACAGTAAAGCCGCTTGCTGTCACCTGTAACCTGTCATCTATTCCCTGCTCTTACTGCTTCTCGATGCGAATGGCAGTGGCCGCGTAGTCGCCGGTCATATTGAGTTGCAAGCCGTTGTTCATGAGCCATGCGCCAGTGGCGGTTTCCGGGCCGCTGTACTTGTTTGCATCCAGAGGAGTGATTTTGTACGTGGCGTTCGATTCGAGCCCCTGCAGAATTACGGCTGGATACGCCATGCCGTAGCGCTGCGAGTGCAGATAGGCAAGGACAACTCCTTCCCTGCCGTTCTGCGAGATGTACTCCACTTGTGAGGCGTCGCCTTCAAGCGGAGATGCCAAGCGGTAGAGATTGCCATGCTGCACGGTCTCACGAATCTGCTTGTAGAAGGCCGTGAGACGCGTAGCCGTGGCCATGTCTTCGTCGGTCCACTTGTTCAGGTTGCCGCCGATGCCGAGCGCACCCTGCATGGTAACGAGGAAACGGAAGTCGAGCGGGATGCGGCGGTTATCGAGGAAGTTGGGAATATCCGTGACCCAGGCAACCATGGTCTCCGGCGTGTAGGCGTGCGTATAGCCGGACTGGATGTTAAGGCGGTCGAGTGCGTCGGTATTATCCGAAGGCCAAACCTCGTCGGTGTAGCGCAGAATGCCGAGATCGACGCGTCCACCGCCGCCGGAGCAAGACTCGACTTCAAGCTTGGGATGCTTCTGACGCAAGCGGTCGAGGATTTCATACACGTTGCGCACGAACTGGACGTAAACCTGCTTTTCTGCGTCGGCGTTGGGATGCTCTGGCGAGCTCCCGGGAGCAGTGTTCCAGCCAGGCTCGGACCAGTTGCGGTTGTAATCCCACTTGAGGAAGGCGATGTCGTTCTTGCTGACGAGCTCATCGAGCCACTGAAAGACATACTCCTTCACGTCTTCGCGGGCGAGGTTGAGCATGAGCTGGTTGCGCTGCTCGGTATGCACGCGACCGGGCAGTTGCATGGCCCACTCGGGATGTTTGCGATAGAGGTCGCTGTCGGGGTTAATCATTTCCGGCTCAACCCAGATGCCGAAATCCATGCCGAGTGAGTGCACTTTGTCGATGACGGGCTTGAGGCCATGCGGGAATTTCTGCGGATTGACGTACCAGTCGCCAAGGCCGGCGTGGTCGGTTTTGCGCTGGCCAAACCAGCCATCGTCGATGACGAAGCGCTCTACGCCAAGCTTGGCGGCGCGCTCGGCGAGAGAGGTCTGCCCCTCTTCATTGACGTTGAACTCGGTAGCTTCCCACGAGTTGTAAATGATGGGGCGCGGCTTGGGGTCAGGGCGCGTGGGGAGGATTTCCGCTAGCTGGAAGCGGTGCAGGATGCGCGAGGCTTCGCCTTCGCCGCCGTTGGTGTATCCGGCGTAGAAATGTGGAGTTTCCAGCGAAGAGCCGGGAGCCAGCGGATAGCGGAAGTCATAAGGGTTAAAGCCACCAGTGACGCGAATCTTGTTGAGCGCGGTGGATTCAAGCGTGATGCGCCACGAGCCGGACCAGGCTAGCTCGCCAAACCAGACGGGGCCAGCGGTTTCCGTAGTCTGGCTCTGCTTGCCGATGCTGAACCATGGGTTGGACTGCTGGCCGGTTGAACCGCGGCGGCTTTCGAGAATCTGCATGCCTGTTTGGATGGGCGCGGTGTGAAGCTGAAATTCGCCGCCCCATTGCCCGGTGAGCCAGTTCAGGCGGTAATCCGTTCCAGCGGGGAGGTTCCAGGTTGCAGAGGCGACCTGCTCAATCTGTATGGGAGCGGAGCCGGCATTTTCAATGCGCGACCAGCGGCCAACGATTCCCTCGGCAAAAGGCTGGTAGTAGAGATGAACAAAGATAGGCTGCGCTTGATCGCGAAGGGTGATCTCGAGAACCGAATCTTTCACCTCAGCCTTTTGAAATTCGAGGATGAGCGTGCGGTCACCGTTGGGGGAATCCACCTTCAGAGCAGGCTCAGTGGGGAGTCCGGCACCCCATGCGGGATATTCGAGCGGCGTGGTGCCGATTGGAGGGTCGAAGGAGGCGCGGCCATCGCTGCTATGGGCGGCGGGAAGTGCCGCGCTGGCGGGAAGGCTGCTGCCCCAGTAGAGAGACTGCACCATGTTCTGCTCATTCACGCCGATGGCGTAACTGGTCTTGCCTGCATCGAGAATCCAGGCTTTGCCGCCGGGCAGCGGGCGGATGGCGTTTTGGGCGGAGAGGGAGACGCAGGTACCGAGGGCAAGCAGAAGGGCGCGGCGCATAAGAATTTTCCTTTGTTGGTGGTGCGAAAGCAACGATACCGGGTTTGGGCAGAAAATGTAAACGGTATCATTTAATCTTTTGGTAAACAAAGGGCCCGGCTGAGCAAAGATTGTGCCACTATCTGAACTTGGCTGCGAAAAACTACGGAGACACGGGACTTCCACGAATTATTCAACTCTCCGTAACATAGCCCTTAGAAAATCTATATGGCAGTCAAGAGCGATTCTGGAAAGCATCCGCCTTGGAACGCCAGATCTGCAAGGAGCGAAACGTGAAGAAAATTGGCATTGCCGTAGGTTTGTTGATGATGGCCGTGGGCGCGGCTCAGGCCCAGAAGCTCACGGGAGCGGGAGCGACCTTCCCCAACCCCATCTATTCCAAATGGTTCTCTGAGTACAGCACGGCCCATCCGGGCGTGCAAATCAACTACCAGTCGATTGGCTCCGGCGGCGGCATTACGCAGGTGACCAAGGGCCTGGTGGACTTCGGCGCTTCGGACATGCCCATGGCGGATGCGCAGCTTTCGGCTTCTTCCGTAAAGCTGATTCACATTCCCACGGTTCTGGGCGCAGTGGTTCCGGTGTTCAACGTTCCGGGCGCTACGGACATCAAGTTCTCTGGCGACGTGCTGGCTGATATCTACGAAGGCAAGATTGCCAACTGGAACGATGCTCGCATTGCCAAGGACAACCCGGGCGTGAAGCTTCCTGACCAGAAGATCATCGTGGTGCACCGTTCGGATGGCTCGGGCACGAGCTTCATCTGGACCGATTACCTGAGCAAGGTGAGCAAGAGCTGGAACGACGGCCCCGGCAAGGGCACTTCGCCCAACTGGCCTGTAGGCGTAGGCGGCAAGGGTAACGAAGGCGTTGCCGGCCTGGTTCGTCAGCTTCCTGGCGCAATTGGCTACGTGGAGCTGATTTACGCGCTGCAGAACAAGATCAGCTACGGCGAAGTGAAGAACGCCGCCGGCAACTGGGTAAAGGCCTCGATTGAAGGCGTGACGGCTGCTGCCGCCGGCGCGAAGATTCCGGCTGACTACCGCGTCTCCATCACCAACGCTCCGGGCGCGAATGCTTACCCGATTTCGAGCTTCACCTACCTGCTGATTCCGGTGAAGGCCAAGGACGCGACCAATGGCAAGGTGCTGAAGGACCTGCTGAGCTGGATTGTGAAGTCCGGCGAAAGCGAAGTCTCCACCCTGTCGTACGCTCCGCTGCCGTCTGACCTGGCGGAAAAGGTGCTGAAGACTATCTACACGCTTGAGTAAGAAAACTGGCCGCACAGGCAAGTGCCTGCGGCGCCAAAAACAGGAAAGGCCCGGTGTATGCCGGGCCTTTTTCTTTACTTTGATTCACGTGTGAGGATTACGGAATCAGCTTGTCATCGCGCAGTTTTTGAAAGAGAGCAAAGAAGCTCTCGTCCGTAGGCTGGTAGGCGGTGAAGCCAAGCTTGCGGCTCTTCGACATATCCGTTACCACCTCCACCGGCCTGCCTAAATCCGCATCCGTATGCCAGGCGGAAGCAAGCCTGTCCAAGTCTTCTTCCGCAAGGTGATACTTTGCGGCAATTTGCTTCCACTCGGGAGCAGCCTCCGCAAGCTGCTCTTCGAGCGGAATCCCTTCTCCTTCCAGCTCGGCAGTCTCAACGCCAAACCAGCCGGCAACGCGCTTCCACATCCATTTCCAGCGGAAGACATCGCCATTTACCACGTTAAAAGCCTGATTCTGTGCGGCAGGAGTGGTTGCAGCCCATAGCAGGTGCTTTGCTAGCAGGCGTGCATCGGTCATGTCGGTCAGGCTGTTCCACTGCACGGAAGAGCCGGGGGACCGCATGGGCTTTCCCTGCTCTTTGCAGAGCGTGGCATAAACCGCAAGCGTTGTTCCCATATTCATGGCGTTGCCCACGGCGTAGCCAATGATGGTGTGCGGGCGATGAACGCTCCAGTGATAGCCGTCCCGCGCCGCAGCCGCGAAGACTTCGTCTTCCTGCGCGTAATAGAAATTTTCCAGGTCAAGCCTTGGCTGCTCCTCGCGAAAGGGCGTAGCAGGCAGAGTGCCTTTGCCGTACGCCTCAAACGGGCCAAGGTAGTGCTTGAGCCCTGTTACAAGAGCGACATGCTGCACGGTCCTTGCCCCGGAAACGGCATTGAGCACATTGCGCACCATGCCGGCGTTGACGCGGATATTCTCGGCTTCTGTAGGCTGGCGAAGCCATGTTGCCAGAAAGATGTGCGTCGGCTTTACATCCTTCAATGCCGCAGCCACGGCGTCCGCGTTCTGCAAATCCACGGGAATGGACAGAACGCCTTCCCGCTCGCCGGGACGACGCGCCATGCCATAGATAGTCCAGTCTTTTTCCGCAATCAGCAGGTCTGCCAGGTTGCGTCCGACGATGCCGGTTACGCCAACAATCAGTGCTGTCTTGTTCATTTTTATCCCCACCTTCAAAAGCCGTGAGAGTATATAAGCTCAACCGGCATGATTCTCGTCGATGAGGCGATCCATGAGGGGAATAAGCTGTTCGCTGGTACGGAGCAGCGTAAAAGCCTTCGTAGCAGCATCCCAGTCGAGCTTGAAGCTGGTGGAGAGAGCTGAAATCCAGATCTGGCGAACAGGCGTGTTCGGTGTGACAACAAATTTTGACGACGGATCATCAAAAACTACATTCAGGACGCCGTTTTGCTCCTCGACTTCAAAGCCCGCTTCATCTTCTTCTTCACGGGCAATCAGGTGCTTTTTCAACGCGTCAATCGCGGTTTCAGCGGCACGGCGGAAATCATGTTCGTCAATCATGAAGCCAGTGTAGCAAGGAGAATACGCAGGGGTTAATCACCAGGGTTCGTGTTTTTCCGGGTTTCCTTGGGTTTGAGGCGTGTTTCATGGAATATTCATGCAGTCCTTGTCACTCGTTTATCTCAATCCGCCGATACTGACGGCGGAGACGGAATTCCTCCATTCCCCACAGGTAAGCCGAGAGGAGGCCCGATGCAAGTCCAAATTCGAGTTCAGCCGCGAGTCAAGCTGCGAACCCCATCCCGGCAGTTCTCTGCCTATGCGGTTTGCATTCTTACAGGACTTCTTGCTGCCATAACGCATTCTGGACACGCGCAGCAGACTCCCTCCCCCACACCCAATCAAGCGCAAAGCTCCGCTGCCGCCACCACGTTAGTGCGCGAGGTTGTCTACAACGAGTTGCACGATCACGAGCGGCACGGCTGGTGGCGCTACTGGATTGAGAAGCATGCGGCAAAAGAGACCCGCGTTGAGGAGCAGGTGGAAACCGAGGACGGCCCGGTAACGCGAACGGTGCTGCTGAATGGGCATCCGCTGGACGCGCAAGGGCAGGAGCAGGAAGAAGAAAAGCTGCACGAGCTGATGAGTTCTCCGAAAGAGATTGCGAACCACAAGCAAGCATATTTAGACGATGAGAAACGAATCGGCCGGATTGTGGCACTGCTGCCAGAGGCATTTCTATACGAAGACGCCGGCGAAGAAAAGGGGCTGCGGCATCTGAAGTTCCGGCCGAATCCTGCCTATCCGCCACACTCGATTGAGGCACGCATCTTTCACGCCATGAGCGGCGACCTGTGGGTGGATGCGCGGATGAAGCGCATGGCGTGTCTGAATGGCCATCTTGAAGAGAATGTCGATTTTGGGTATGGAATTCTGGGGCGGCTCTACAAGGGCGGCTGGTTTGAGCTGAAGCGCGTGCAGGTAAACAACACGGACTGGAAGACCGAGCGGCTGGAAGTGCATATGAATGGCCGCGCGATACTCTTCAAGACAATTGCGCGTGAAACCAGCGAGGTACGCGGCGGATTTGTGGCTGTGCCTGCGGCAATGAACCTGTCGCAGGGAATGCACATGCTGGAAGAACCGGTGACAGCAGCGCATGTAACGCAGGCTGGATTCGTGGCGCGCTAAGGCCGCGCTCAGAAAGTTGGCGGCGGAGCGATTATTGTTCCGGTGGGAATGGCGCAGTTTTCAGAGATCCGTCGCGCTGCTTGATGAGCATCTGAATCTTGCCCTCAGCTTCATCCAACTCTTTTTTACAGGCTGCGGAAAGGTCTACCCCCTGCTCGAAGAGTTTGAGAGAGTCTTCGAGTGGAAGGTCGCCTTTTTCTAGCTGATCGACGATGGTTTCCAGTTTTTTGAGAGAGTCTTCAAAAGTGGGCATGGGGATTGCTCCGGGTTTCTCTTCTATTGTAAGTCCGCAAAGCTTGCAAAAACAGATTATGCGTTGCCCCGATTGAGGTCCGTGCGATAACGAATCTCATCCACTGTAATGCCCCATATCGTATCTCTGCGTTGATGGCCGTCGGGGAGCCATCCGTCGTTTTCATAAAAGCGAGCAGCGCGGAGATTCCCGGCCAGGAGCCAGAGAAGCGCGGAGGAAAACCCCTGCTGCAGAAGGCGGGCACGCGCGGCGGTGATGAGTGCCGCGCCGACTCCCCTGCCCCAGTGCTCGGGTGCTACATAGAGAGCCTGCAGCTCGCCGTATTGCGGCAGATCGCTATCGCGGGACGGCGAGATAGAGGCAAGGCCGTAAATCTCCGCCCCTTCAACGGCCAGCATGGTGTAGGGCTTGCTCGGGTCTTGATGCAAGAAGAAGTCCTGATGCGAAAAATCGTAGTGCTGTGCGCGGTCTTCAGGGCGCTGCTGATCCAGGTAATCATCTGGGAGCAGGTTGCGGTAGGCAACCTGCGAGGAGTGCACATGCACACGCGCCACAGCCAGGGCATCCGCGGGTTCTGCCGGGCGAATCAGCATGCCTGAGTATGGCATAACGACAGAACAAAATACGGCGTGCTAGACTTGCGCTGAATTTTCGAGGGAGCGTGAGATGTATCGATTTTCTTCAGGGGTTTCGCGGCGGAGCTTTCTTAGGACAACCGGGGCGGCGGCAGTGATGGCGACCGGGCCATTTGCGCGGGCAGCGCGCGTTGCGCCTTCTGAGCGCATCACGGTCGGCGTAGTCGGCTGGGGCATGCAGGGGCCAAACAACACGCTGGGGCTGCTGGGGCAGCCGGATTGCCAGGTTGTTGCCGCCTGCGACCTTGACCCGAAGAAGCTGGCGCTCGCCATGAACACCATCAACGAGCACTATGGCAACAAAGACTGCAAGGGCTATAAAGACTTCCGCGAGATGATTGCGCGGGACGACATTGATGCCATCATGTACGCCATTCCCGACCACTGGCATGCGCTGATTGCGACAGAAGCCGCCAAGCGGAAGAAGGACATCTATGGCGAAAAGCCACTGGCCAAGACGATTGCCGAACAGCAGGCGATTGTGCGCGCCGTGGAGAAGAACAACGTAATCTGGCAGACGGGTTCCTGGCAGCGCTCCGTAAAGAGCTTTCATCACGCCGCTGAGATTGTGCGTAACGGCCTCATCGGCAACGTAATCCGCGTGGAGGTCGGCTTGCCCTCCGGTCACCATGACTTTCCAAATGCTCTGCCCGCGTTCAACAAGCGGCTCGCATCGCTTGGCGAAGAACCGCCGTCGCCCGACCAGATTGTGCCAGGAACAAAGGAATGGGACCTTGCCATAACCGATCCGCCTACGGACTTTGACTACGACTTCTGGCTCGGGCCTTCCAAAAAAGAGCCATACATTGATGTGCGCGTTTACCAGAACTGGCGCTGGAACTACAACACCGGCGGCGGCCAGTTGCTTGACTGGATTGGGCACCACGGCGACATCGCGCACTGGGGGCTTGGATTCGACCTCACCGGACCGTCAGAGATTGAAGGCTGGGGCAAGTTTCCGCCATCGAACGCCATCTGGAACACGGCGGGTAAGTACAACATCGAATGCCTCTATCGCAAGGAAGTCACCGGCTATGCGAACGATGTAAAGTTCACGATTGCCGGCGGCTCGGGCGGAATCGCTTCAGGCACAAAGTGGATTGGCACCGATGGCTGGGTGTGGGTGGACCGCAGCGGCTTTGACGCTTCCAATCCCGAGTGGGTAAAGACGCTCACGCTGCCGGAATCGCAACGCAAAATCAAGCTGATTGAGTCAACACATCACCAGAGGAACTTCCTCGACAGCATCAAGTCGCGCAAGCCGACCATTGCGCCTGCGCAAGTGGCGCATCACTCGGCGGTTCCGGGACACCTCGGATTGATTTCCATGCTGGTAGGCCGCAAGCTGCACTGGGACGTAGAGAAGGAACAGATTCTCAACGACCCCGAAGCAAGTGCGCTGTTAACGCGGGAGTATCGCGGGCCGTGGAAACTTAGCGTATAGCTTCCGCGGGCTGCGCGGGGACGGTTGCTCCGGTCAGCACATCGGCGGCAGCAGCATAGTTGCCTGCTGGAACGCTGACCTGCACGCCCTGCACATACGGACGAACGGCTGCCAGCATCTCCTTGGCAATCAGGATGCCTTCTTTGCTGGCGGCCTCCGGCGTGTTGGCCTGGGCCATGCGCAGCATCATCTCTTCCGGCATGGAAACGCGGAGGTCGTTCTTCAGGAACTCCGCATTGCGTAGGCTCATTAGCGGCAGGATGCCGGCGATTACTGGAATGCGATAGCCCTCGATATTGGCGAGGAAGTCTTCCAGCAAACGAAGATCGAAGACGGGCTTGGTGATGACGTACTCCGCGCCTGCTTCCACCTTGTACTTGAAGCGGCGCAGCTCGTTTTCGATGTCGGGCGCGCCGGGATTGGCGGCAACGCCGATGGCAAAATTGGTGCTTGCGCCAATCGCATTGGAGCCAAGGTCGAGGCCGTGGTTCAGCCTGCGAGCCATGTTCACCAGTCCGATGGAATCCACCTCGATAACAGCAGTCGCATCGGTATAGGTTCCCTGCTTCGGCGGGTCACCGGTCAGGCAAAGCACGTTGCGCAGGCCAATGGAAGATGCACCCAGCAAATCCGACTGAATACGCAGCGCATTGCGGTCGCGGCAGGTGTAGTGCAGCACGGTGTCAATCGTGGTGTGCTGCTGAATCTGGATGCAGAGGCTTTCCGCGCTGAGGCGTGCGGCGGCGGAAGGCGCATCCGGCACGTTGATGGCATGGACGCCGATTTTTGCCAGCGAACGCGCACCGTCAATCTCATGCGAGCAGTCGATGCCGCGTGGAGGAACAATCTCCGCCATGGTGACAAAAATTCCATGCGCAAGCAGCTCGCCTACACGGGAGCGCTCAGCCAGCGGCGCGGGCGGAGTTTCGCGGACGGCCTCCACAACAGCCTCGCCATGAGCGACAACCCCCTGCGACTCAATCGCGCGAACAGCCGTACGCATGGCGCGAATGTGATGCGGCGTGGTTCCGCAGCAGCCGCCGACAATTTGCGCGCCTGCGGCAATTACCTTGCGCGCAAAGCTGGCCATATATTCCGGCGAAATGAGGTAGATGTTGCGGTCGCCGATGGCGCGGGGCAAGCCGGCATTCGGCATGGCGGCAATGGGCAATGTGGTTGCGCCGCGCATGGCCTCAATGGCGGTAAGCACGCTGGCCGGGCCGGTGGAGCAATTCACGCCCACGGCATTTGCGCCCCACTCGGTAATCAGTGCGGCGGCTTGAGCGGCGGAGGAGCCGTCGAGGCAATTGCTCTCGTCGTCCACTGTGACCATGGCTAGAACCGGCAGGTCAGGCGCGGCCTCATGAGCGGCCAGCAGCGCCTCGCGGACCTCGTTCAGCGCGGGCATGGTCTCGATGGTCAGCATGTCAGCACCAGCAGCGGCCAGCGCGCGAATCTGCTCAATAAACGCAAGTCGGGCTTCGTCAAGGCCGGTTTTGCCAAGCGGTTCGAGGCGGACGCCGAGGGGGCCGATGGTACCGGAGACGCGGGCCTCACCTGCATTACGGGCTAAAAGATTGTTCGCGGCATCCCGCGCAAGCCGCACACCAGCCGCGTTAATCTCCGCAACCTTGCCGGCAAGACCGTGGCGGGCCAGGCGGAAGCGGTTGGCTCCAAAGGTGTTGGTCTCCAGAATTTCCGCGCCGGCCTGCAGGTACTCCTCGTGAATATTGAGGATCAGCGAGGGGTCGATCAGGTTCAGCTCGTCATAGCAGCGGCTGATAAGGACGCCACGGCTGTTCAGGACGGTGCCCATGGCGCCGTCAGCCAAGACGGGGCGCAGACCGAAGATGTCGGCAAAGGAAGCCATTGCTTCCATGCTAACGCAGTTTGCGCGCCGCCACCTATGCCCGGAAAATGCAGACACGCTGCTCCCCGGCGACCCGGAAAAGCAATGGGTTGCTTTGTTATACTTCGGGAGTCAAAAGGATTATCAGGGCGTGTGCTGAAACCAGCCGTTTGACGGATGTTTAAGCCTGTCGGCAAGAGGCAAAAGCGCTCTTTGTGTCGAGTTCGGGACGATTTGGAACGAGGGAAAAAGTTTTGAAGAAAAGCAGTTTTTGGATCTGCGCCGCCGCGGCGCTTGGCCTGGCTGTGGTGCTGGCCGGATGTGGACAGACCTATTACTTTGCTGGCCGTACCCTACCACCCAGTGGGCTGACCAACCGCGTTCTGGTGGCAATCCAGAACCCCTCGTCTCTCAGCAAGGGCGCGCTGCAGATTCTGGACGCCTATTACGACACGCGCTACGCCTATAACAGCCAGTCGAAGACCTTTTCCATCTCTGGCTTCTCCGGCGCGCTGCCAAGCACGATTCAGAACATGCCAGAAGAGCAGCTTGGCGCCGTGTACGGCTCAGGCGACGGCTCCTACACGTACATCAACTACCAGAAGGAGAGCACGAGCGGCACGCAGTCCAGCGTTCCGACCTCTGGCTCGTCGGGCATCTTTGTTACGCGCAGCCAAAGCTATGTTTTTGCTGTGAGCCAAAGCAGCCAATCCGTCATTGTTATCGACAAGACGGTCAGCTCTACCGGCACCCCCACGCAGTTGAGCCTGCCGGGAGCCTATCGCGTCAGCGTCAATCCGGGCGGCTCGGTGGCAATGGTCTTCGTGCAGAACTCGAATTATGTGTACTACCCGAAGAAGCTGAACTCCTCCCAGACGCAGAACTACGCCGGCGGCCCGACAAGCTGGCCGAAGGCCGCTGTGGACTGTGAGCCACAGAACCATCCGACATGGTGCCTCTTCCAGGCACAGAGCCCTGACCAGACAGACGCGACTGGAACGCCCTACGGTGCTCCGCTTGCGTTTGACCGCCCGGTAAAGGCGCTGTTCTCTAATGATGGCTCAACGGCTTATGTGCTGAGCTGCGGACCGGAGTGCGGCGGAACGGCTTCGTCTGTTTCCCTGCTGCCCACGGGCGGAATGATTTTTGTGCCGAACCAGGGCTCGGGACTGCTGCCGACAACAGCCGCAGTGGCCAAGAACTGCAGTTCGGCAGCAAATCAGAGCGCATGCACACTGCCGGTTCCCGGCGGTGCAAGCAATGCTCTGATCGACTCGACCACAATGTACGTGATTGGCCAGTGCACGGCAGCCACTTCCCTGGCAGGTGGCAATCCGCAATGCGCAGGGACAGGCTCAACCAGTGGGCTGTATACCGGCAGCCTGACGGTACTGAACCTCGCACCGGGCTCCGGTGCAACCGCAACGGCTGGCACGCGGACTTCCATCAGCGACGGCACTCCGAACGGGCCGACACGCATGATTGAGGCCGATGACAACACGCTCTGGATTGCTACCACCAAGTGCACCAACGGCGCACGCTATGCGAATGGCCTTTCTTACGGCTGCCTGACTGTCTATGACACCTCGGCTGGCGCGGTGAAATCGATTCTGCCGTACCTCGGCGACGCCACCGGCGTTGCGGCTGTCACGAGCCTGCACAAGGTATACGCCGCATTGGGCGGACAGATTCACATCTACACCACCAGCGACCTGACCGAACTGAACAACCAGTATGTAACCGTAACGGGCACCGCCTATGACGTGGCCTACATGGACGGTCTCAGCGACGCGAACAACACGGTTTACTAAAAGCAGCTTTTAGCCACTAGCTCTTAGCTTTTAGCTCGTTGTGGAAGATTGCAACGTTGGCTTAAAAGCTAAGAGCTTTTCCTTTGGGAAAAATAACCTCAACTGAGCTCTGGCAAAATAAGCTAAGAGCTAAAAGCTGGTAGCTAAGGGCTGTTTCTATGATTGCGGATATCCTGGCGATTGCGGCACATCGCGATGATGTAGAACAGACCTGCGGCGGCACGCTGCTGCGGGCTGCCTCGCGTGGGTTGCGCACGGCGATTCTGGACCTGACGCAGGGTGAAGCCGGAACACGCGGCACTGCAGAAGATCGTGCTCGCGAAGCTGCCGATGCGGCGAAGATTCTCGGCGTGCGCTGGCGCCAGGCGCTCGACCTGCCGGACGGCGCAATTACCAACACACTCGAAAACCGCCTGAAGATTGTGCGCGTGCTACGCGAAGTGCGTCCGCGTGTTGTGATTCTTCCCTACTGGCAGGCGCGGCATCCCGACCACGCAATCGTTGCCTCGCTGGGATATGAAGCATGCTTCCTGTCGGGCCTTGCAAAGATTGATACAGGCACTGCTCCGCATCGTCCGTTCAAAATCGTCTATGCAAGCTTGTATGCGGATGTTCGCCCTAGTTTCATTGTGGACATTACACCGTTCATCGAGCAACGCCACTCGTCTCTGATGGCCTATCACTCGCAGTACGCAAACCAGGCAACAGGTGGCGGACTGTTTGTAGCAGAAGAAGAAATCCGCGAGCGCACATTTGCCGAGGCTCGGCACTATGGTCTGCTGGCAGGCGTAAAGTATGGCGAACCGTTCGTGCAGAAGGAAGTCGGGCTGGTGGATGATTTAACGCTACTGCCAGTGCAGTCGATTTAAGAGCAGCTTCTAGCTTTTAGCCCGGTATGTCGGTAACGACTGCAGTGTTCTGCTTTACCAGGAGTTATTCTTAACTTGCAAGATGCAGCGAGGCGATCCATCCTCCCACAAGGAACGGATCGCCTCGTTTGCTTTCCGGAGTGGGCTTAGGGCCCCGGAAACTTATAGCGTTCGCTTAAACAGCGGCGTAGCAATCAGCAGCGTGCCAATTCCAAAAACAAACAAGAAGAGCAGGTCTGTCTGAATGGAAACAAAGCCACCATCTTTCAGAAGGATGGATTTGAAGCCATGAATCGCATACGTGAACGGGTCCACAATCGCGATGGCACGCAGCCATGGCGGAAACGCCGCAATGGGATAGATAGCGCCTGACGGAAAGAAGAGCAACGTGTTGAGCACGCCGAACATTGCACGCGGCACTAGTGGATCATCTACACGAACCATCATCAGGAACATCATGCCGTTAAATGCAATGGACGTGCCGAGAATCAACAGGAATAGATTGAGCAACGCGACAGGGGGAAAGATAACTCCGAGGCCAGCCATGAGCGATCCAATCACAGTCAGCGAGATGCCGCTGAGCACAGCCTTGATAGCTCCGGCAATGTTGAGTCCCATCACAAGCTCAAGCTTGCTGATAGGCGTAACAAGATAGCCCTCATGCACACCGCGAGCCTTGTCGTCGATATATAACATGCCGCCGCCGATCATCACCGAGATGTACATGGCGAGGGAAATCGAGCCGGACAGCAGGTACTTCATGTACTCGACATAGGGATACAGCTCAACAATCTCTAGCGCGATCTGCTTCACGACACGATCCTGAATCACAGGCTGATTCAGCGCATCCACAAGCGATTGCATCTCTGATTCGATGCTGCTGCTCATGAACTGATCGGAGTTATCAACGACAAGCCCAAGGCGCGGCGCATCACTCGCATAGACGCGCCGTGAAAACTGCGCAGGAATAATGACGGCCGCATCAATCTTGCCCTGCCGCACATCCTCACGCGCAAGGGTTTCGTCATCGTAAGGAATCGTAGTGAAGGTAGCAATGTTGACCGCAACCGAATCAAAGGCCTCGCGTACCTTTACTGCCTGCGGGCCGCGGTCATAATCTACAACAGCCACGCGTGCGCCTTTGATCTTGCCGCCAAATGCATTGCCAAGGATGACAAGCTGCACCAGCGGCAGCATCATCGACATAATCATCAGCACAGGCGAGCGGAAGAACTTGCGCATTTCGCGCTCAATAATTGCGAGAAAGCGATTCATAGCTACATGCCTCCTTTGGTTGGCATGCGAAAGACAGCCTTCACCTGCTCGTCACGAAGCTGCCGCCCGGTGTAGTGGACAAACACATCATCCAACGAAGTGTTCTGCACGCTGAGGCTCGTTAACTGCTCTCCGAGTGAGGACGCCATCTCAACAAGCTGCGTCGTAGTCTGCGATCCGTTGCTGGTAAGAATGCGGTAGACACCCGCCGATTGCGATTGCACCTCAGTCACGTTGGGAAACGCACTGAGCCGCTCCTTCCAGTGCTCGTCCTCACGATTGAAGCGCACCTCCACCACATCCGAGCCAGGAACCGATTGCTTCAACTCAACCGGCGTGCCTAGCGCAACCAGCGTGCCGTGATCCACAATCGCAATGCGGTCGCACAAGCGGTCTGCCTCTTCCATGTAGTGCGTGGTGAGCAGCATGGTAAGGTTGCGCGTCTTCTTCAGGTTGTTCAGCATCTCCCACACAGCAATGCGGCTCACAGGATCAAGCCCCGTCGTCGGCTCATCAAGAAAGAAAATGCGCGGATTATGCACAAGCCCACGCGCAATCTCAAGCCGCCGCCGCATACCACCAGAGAGTGTCTTCGTCTCCGCCTTGCGCCACTTTGTCAGGTCCACTGCTTCCAGCACTTCCGCGATATTCTTTTCACGCTCGGCGCGCGGCACGGAGTAGAGTTTTGCATAAATGCTCAGGTTCTCTTCGACAGTAAGGTCCTGATCGCTGGTCAGTGCTTGCGGAATCACGCCAATCACGCGGCGCACCGCATTCGGCTCCTTGCTCACGTCATGCCCCGCAACCATCGCGCGGCCCGCGGTAACAGGAATGAGCGTGGTCATCATGCGAATCAACGTGCTCTTACCCGCGCCATTCGGCCCAAGCAAACCGAATATCTCGCCGTTCGCGACTTCAAAATCAATTCCCTTCACGGCTTCAAAATCGCCATAACGCTTGACGATTTTTTCCACCTGAATTGCAACGGGCGGCACGCCGTTTTGTATGTGCGGCTCAGTCATTGCTTCACCAGCTTGGCTTTGGGTATGTACACATCCGCAGTCATGCCTGGAACAAACTTTTCCCCTGGATTGTCGATAAGCAGCTTGATACGAACCGTGCGAATGTCGCGCTTGCGCCCACCGTTGATATCGCGCTGCGTAGCAAAATCAGCCTCAGCAGACTTCGCAATCACTTTTCCCTGCACGCTCGCTCCACTGGGAAGATCCACCTTAAGCGAGTCGCCAAGCTGTACCGCATCTGCCTGCGTCTCAGGCAGCGGAGCATATACCCATGTCTGCGTAAGGTCCATGATGGTGACAATGGCCGTGCCCGCAGCCACAACCTCGCCCTGCCGCGCTGCCCACACGTTCACCTTGCCCGTCACCGGCGCAAAAACCTTCGCATATCCAAGCTCTACATCTGCCTGGTTGGCGAGCGCCTGCGCATTCGCAACCTGCGCACGCGTAGAGGCAACCGTCTTCTGCGCTGCCGCAGCCGAAATCTCATGCGCGCGCGCCTGCCGCAAGGAAGCTTCCGCAGCAGCAATATTCTGCTTCGCAGCATCTACCGCAGCCTCATCCGCAGCCAGCGCTGCAACAGCCTCATCACTCGACTGCGTGCTCACAATTCCCTGCTTTGCAAGTGCGACCGTGCGCGGCGTGTCGGCTTGCTGCTTCAGCAGGTTTGCCTGCGCCTGCGCAAGCGCTGCCTGTGCAGAGCGTAGCTGCGCTTCGGAGTTCACCGTGGCGCTGGTCACCTCACCGCGTGTCTGCCGCTCAGTCTCTACCGTCTCATTCAGCTTTTGCTGCTGGCTGGTAACGGTAGCCACAGCGGCACTGCGTGCAGCGGCCAGATCATCGCTCTCGATGACGGCAATCAGATCACCGGCTTTCACATCCTGCCCCTCCTGCACCGTGAGCGTTTGAATACGGCCAGGAATTTTTGCACTGACAAGAACTTCATTCGCATCCACCGTGCCGATGAGATGCAGGTCGCCGTTCGTACGGGCCGTAGAGAAATACCAGATCAGCGACCCCACAAGAAGAATCCCAAGAATCATGAAGACACGATTGCGCGCACTCACGCATTACCTCCCTGAACAGAACTGGTTCGGTGTTGCAACCGGCATAGGTGTATCGGCAAAGACACGCGCTGCCAGTTCGGCTCCGTGCCTGCGATCCTGAAAAATCGCCTGCCCAAGAAACTCAAGAAGCAGCTTGCGCCTGCGGCTGATGGCGTCGATGGTAAGCAAATCCTCGTCCACAACCATCCGCCAGATGGTAGAGCTGAGGAAGTAAAAAACGTTCGCACCGAGCCCGGAAAGCAGCATCTGCATCCAATCGACATCAATCAACTCACCACTGGCGATGCCTTGCCGCACCTGCGCCTCGTAGATGCCAAGCATCGGCTTGAAAGCCATATCCGCAAGAACGGAGATGTGGCCGGGTTGCCCTTCGCGAACGCGCATCATCTCCTGCTGCATGAGCTTTTGAAACTCAGGCTGGCTCCAGATGCGGTCAAAGTGGTTCAGCGCCATGCGCAGCATCAACTCGCCGGGGCTGGCCTCCCGGTGAAGAATCGCCAGGCTGGAGTCCCGGATGCGAATGGCGATGGCTTCCAGCGCGGCGATGTAGAGCTTCTCCTTGCCCTCAAAGTAGTAGTAGAGCAGCGCCTTGTTCACTCCGGCGGCTTCGGCAATGCGCTCCGTGCGCGCCCCGGCAAGGCCATAGGCGGCGAATTCACGTAGCGCGGCGTCGAGAATGCGGGCGCGTGTTTCGGCGGAACGTTCGGAGAGGGCGGTATTGGATTGGATGATCATAATTAACTAACTGGTTAGTAAATTACCGCCGTCAAAACCAGAATGCAAGCAGGTTTGTCATTTTTTATAAGAAAAAATTGCTGCAATCCTCCCTGCAGAGGGCTGACCAAACCCGTTACAAGAGCGAAAACAGACCGATCAGACACACAAATCAGGCAAAAAGGCTGATTGTGCTCTGGTTTAGCTCGTCCGGAAATACTTCCAACTGCAACTGGGGGCCCGCCTCGTGCCCCTTCGGCCTGCGATGCTGCCCACCCTCCTGCTCTTCTTCGTTCTCATTGCTGGGTGTGTAAGTGGCGTCCTGTTCCTGCGGATGGAACTCAATCGAGCGTGCAGTTGCGAGCTCTGCGCGGGAAGCCGCTGCTGCGGTCAGGCCTACGGCTGGAAGGCTCTGGATAGGGATAATGTCCATGGAAAACTGCCTCCTGTTGGTCGTATCGACGGAGGGCGGCAGTGTCTTTAATCTTTCTGTGTAAAAAGTGAAGCAAATTGCTACAGGCGGGAGGCTATTCACGCTCTTTCAGACGTCGCCTAGCCAGGCGCGCAAGTGTAGCCTGTTCCCGAAGAACTTGCATCAGGGGACGCGCGGGGGTTCCCCAAAGCACGGTGCCCGGCTTGAGCCCCTCATTGGTCACAGTTTTTCCGCTGAGAACTCCGGCCTGTCCGCCGAGAATGACGCCAGGACCGACATGCGCATGGTCGCCAATCCCCACCTGCCCGGCAAGGACGGCACCCTTGCCCACGGAACTGGAGCCGGAGATGCCGGTCAACGCGACAATGATGACATCCTCTCCGATCTCGCAGTTGTGGCCAATGTGGACTAGGTTGTCAATCTTCGTGCCGCGGCGGATACGGGTTTCCGCAAGCGCTCCGCGGTCGATGGTGGAGTTGGCCCCGATTTCTACGTCGTCTTCCAGCACCAGCGTCCCCTGCTGCGGGAATTGCGTATATGTGCCGGTGGCGTGATCGCGCACATAGCCAAAGCCGTCAGCGCCGAGGACGACTCCAGCATGAACCACGACACGATTGCCGAGAGTTGTTCCACCGTAAAGAACAGCGCGGGGATAGATGTGGCAGTTCGCGCCTATCTCAACACCAGCCCCAATAACCGCGCCGGCGTCAATGCGTGTACCTTCGCCAATGCTGGCATTCTCTTCGACAACCGCGCCAGCTCCGATGGTGACATTGGCGGCTAACTTTGCCGTTGCGGCAACAACAGCCGCAGGATGCACACCTGATGCTGTGGGCGCAGATCTGAGAAGCTGCGCGGCCCTTGCAAACCAGAGGCGCGGATTCGGCGTTTCGATGATGGGCTTGTCGGAAAGATAAGCACCCGGACGCAGAACAACGGCTGCGGCAGCACTCGCAAGCGCAATGGCGGCGCTAGTGTTGTCTTCGGCGAAAACCAAGTCAGTTGCCGTGGCTCGAAACGGCGTGCTGACCGCTTCAATAGCAACGTCCTCGCCGCCGTTGGGAAGTGCACCGCCGAGTTGTTCCACTAATTCGCCGAGCTTCATCGTTCTCCTTCAGTAGATAGCGGGCTCGCCCGCGGGACGCGTCTTCCAGCGACGGTGAATCCAGAGCCACTGGTCAGGATAGCGGCGAATCCATGACTCAAGAACATCATTGCACTGTTGCGTCGCGGCAAGGATATCGGCTTCAGTGTCGCCTGTCTTCGTGAAATGCAGCTCCGGGCCAAAGCGCAGGACGTACTGTTGCTCCGCTGGCTCCCAGACACAAAAGCCGGGCAGAATGGCGGCGTCCGTCTTGAGCGCTACGCGGGCCAAGCCTGATGCCGTGCACGCCGTCACGCCAAAAAACTCTGCAAAAATCCCCTGCGGCGGAGTCATGTTTGTGTCCATGAGGATGCCCACAGTGCCGCCTTCGTGCATGGTTTTCAGCAGCCCGCGTGCAAAATCGTCCTTATGCAGAACGCGGTTGCCATGCAGCATGCGGATGCGATTCACATAAGCATCAAGAAGCGTGTTGTCGAGACGGCGAATCACCATGCCCATGGGATGCCCCATGAGCGAGTGGTAAAAGCTCGACAGCTCCCACGCGCCAAGGTGCCCGGTTAGAACAAGAACACCTTTACCGCGCGCCTCAGCGGCCAGAAAATGCTCAAGCCCGTCCGTGCGCAACCAGCCCTGCGTATTTTGCCGGGTGTAGCGAGGCATGCGGCAGAACTCGACCATCTGCCAGCCAAGATTACGGAACAGCTTACGCAGTATCTCGTCGCGCTCAGTCTTCGGAAGACCGGGGAGCGCCAGCTCCAGGTTGCGCTGGCCGGTTTTGCGGAGGCGTCCAAGAACCAGATAAGCCGTAGCCGTGAGAAGACGGACGGCTGCGCGGGCAATGGGGCGCGGGAGCCATCCCAGGGTGCTCGCTACGCCGATAACCAGCCAATATTCAAACCTTTGCTTCATGTGAGCTAAAGGACAAGTGTAATAGGTGACAGGCTACAGGTTACAGTGTGCAGCAAAAGCAAGGGCGCGGCATACGCCGCGCCTTCTCTGTAACCTGTCACCTGTTTTTCTACTGCTTCTTTGCTTCTACAAAATAGTGCGCAACAGACTGGACAAACGGAATTGCTCCCTGCGGCACAGCGACGTTGCCCTTCAGGATGGACGAGAAGCTTTGCTCCTGGCCGTTGTAATACGTGGTGGTGTCGTCCGTGTTCTGGCTTATCGAAGTACCGTCGAGGTCGATACCAGCAAAGAGTCCCTTCGAGCGGGAATAGGTCAGCAGTTCGGAAGTAAGCTTCCAGTCCGTGGAAGCCTCCGTGCTGCGACCAATCGGGCCAGCCGCCGCAGAGGCATTCGCTCCAATCTTGAACTTGCTCTTGAGCAGGTCTTGAAAGCCGTTGTCATTCACGGCAATCAGCACAAGGTCCGTAGCCTGGCCGCCAATCTGCAGGCCCCAGCTTCCACCGGCAAGGCGGATAAAGACCGGCGCGGACCATCCATGGCCCGTACGGCAGGTCACAACGCCCTGCCCGTACTGCCCGCCAAAGATAAATGCGCCCTTAATCATGCCGGGAACGACACCCACGCAGGTGGCCTGCTTGAGAATGTTCAGCGGAATGCTGTTGTCGCCAGCGTTCATAATCTGCTCCAGCACCGTTTTGGCGGAGTCCACGCGGTCCTGGACATCCTGGTGTGAGGCGGCGGCAAAGCTGGTGCTGGCGGCAAGGCTGAGAGCGGCACACAGGCCGACGGTGCGAATCAGCTTTTTCATCATTCTGGGGTAATTCCTTTCTATTTATCCGCCGCGCCGGATTCTATGCTTCGCCGGGCGGCAATTCTTTCTTGAGACGGGCGAAAGCCGGATTGGTGGGCGCGCGCAAATGGCGTCACCAGACCTCTCCAAAACGAGGCTATCGCATTCCACGCACCGCAGCGGGAAAGGAACTTGTTGAGTTAACAGGATTTTTTGATGGCAAAGGAGGGTAATCGGCAGGAATGGGACGCCCTTACGAGCTGAAAAAGAATAAAAAAGAGGCGTTCCGTGGCTACATGTAAACATGCGGTCAGGGAACGCCTTTCCCCAGATCTGCGTTGTTTCTGTACACAGTCTGAGGTCGCTCTAAGAAAGCGACAAGAGTACGGAAGGACAATGGATTTTAGTAACCACCCTGTTTACTCGTGGGTAATAGCGATTTGGCGCTATTTGAGACAGGACGCCTGCCGCTAATCTTTAGTCTGCGTTGGATTTACTGGAAACAAGCGAACGGTTCAGAGCCCGCATAGAGAGCTCGATGCGGTTTTCGGAGCCGGTTTTCTTCATCAGGCGGCCCACATGTGCCTTGACCGTGCGCTCCTCAATGCCAAGCTGGCGGGCAATTTCCCGGTTAGAACGGGCGAGCAGAATCAGTTCCAGTACCTGGCGCTCACGGTCGGTGAGGCGCATGGACGAGGTTTGCACCATGCTGCGGGGGATACCGAGGAGCCGGTCGATCAGGCGGGAAAGCAGCGGGCGCGGCGCCCAGATAGAGCCGCTGACAACCACATCAATGGCCGCACGGACGGTTTCCGGGCTTGCTGACGAATCAAGATAACCGCGTGCTCCGGCAACAATTGAGTCAAGAATAAGCTCATCATCGTTACTGGGCCCAATAACGATCTGCTTGATGGAAGGGCGCGCGCGGCGTACGGACTGCAGGGTTTCCAGACCACCGTCTGAGGAGTTCAGATCGACAACAAGATACTCCAACTGCTTGTTGGCCAGCAGCTCCGAGAGGCTGCCGACCATTGGCACTAGCGGAGGCCGACCCGGCGTGGCAGGCTGGTCAAAAATAGAACGCAGACCCTCCACGCGAATCGGCTCCCCGGCGACAATGCCGATACGAACCGGTTCGAGGGATGCTGCAGCATTTCCGGACGCTTTAGGCGCCTGGCCGGATCTGGACATTCGTTACTCCCACTCAGGCAAAAAAATCGAACAGAGTGCAACAGCAATTACGCGTCCTGCCAAACGAGCACGCGAAAAAAGTACAAGGGGAAGCTGCGTCCCACCGGGAGAGCGAACTACAGCTTGGGCAAAACAATTCCCTGCTGCTTCTGGTACTTGCCCTTGCGGTCCGCATAGCTCACTTCGCAAGGCTCGTCACCCTGGAAGAAGAGAATCTGGCAGAGACCTTCATTGGCGTAGACCCGGGCCGGCAGCGGCGTGGTATTGGAAATCTCGAGGGTCACAAAGCCTTCCCATTCGGGCTCAAACGGCGTGACGTTCACGATGATGCCGCAGCGCGCATAGGTGGACTTGCCGACGCAGATCGTGAGCACGTCGCGGGGAATGCGGAAGTACTCAATGGACCGCGCCAGCGCAAAGGAGTTCGGCGGAACGATGACGGAATCCGCCTGCACGGAGACAAACGAGCGCTCGTCAAAGGCCTTGGGGTCAATGATGGCCGAGTTGACGTTGGTGAAAATCTTGAACTCGTCGGAAACGCGCAGGTCATATCCATAAGACGAGAGCCCGTAGGAGATAACTCCCTCGCGAACCTGCTTTTCGCTGAAGGGTTCAATCATTTTGTGGTTGATTGCCTGTTCCCGAATCCAACGGTCGCTCTTGATGGACATGCTTCTCCTGTATGTTCACTTTTGCCGTGGAATTGCTCCACTGCCTGAACCCAGTCTGGACTGGTTGAGGCCAATGTTACGAGAGTTGGCCGGGGTGTGACAATTGTGCAAATCAGGGTGGAAATTCTGAGCAGTATGGCATCCATCAAAGCAGCAGTTTTCGGTTACTGTTGCAACTATGAGAACCATCCTTCTCCTCCTTTGCTCCAACGTCTTCATGACCTTCGCCTGGTACGGCCACCTGAAGTTCCGCAACTCGCCGCTTTTTGTGGCGATTCTGGCAAGCTGGGGCATCGCGCTCTTCGAGTACTGCTTCCAGGTTCCCGCCAACCGCTTCGGCTACGGTCAGTTCACCGCCTTCCAGCTCAAGATCATTCAGGAAGTCATCACCCTGACCGTATTCATCATTTTTGCGTGGCTTTACTTTGGCGAAGGACTGAAGTGGAACTACGCCCTGTCATTTCTATGCATTCTGGCTGCAGTTGCTTTTGCTTTTTGGGGTAAGCTGTAAGGGGTTTTGAAGGATTTTGCACCGCACAGGGAAATTTGCCCCATTCCCTAAATCCCACAAAACCTGTAGCATCTGTGACGTAGGGCGTTCATACCGGCAGCACGAGAGGTCTACCTTGATTAAGCAGGACATCGTACATCATGTGATTGAGCGCACGGGACTGCCGCGCACCAAGGCTGAGGCGGCCGTGGACACGGTCTTTGAAGGACTCAAAGAGGCTCTGGCAGCGGGCGACCGCATCGAACTGCGCGGCTTTGGCGTCTTCAGCGTGCGCGCGCGCAAAACCGGCATCGGCCGCAACCCCCGCACCGGCACGGAAGTGACCATTGCCCCCGGCAAGGCTGTCCGTTTCAAGCCCGGCAAGGACTTGCACGAGCTCAAGTCAGAGTAATCTTTGAAGGGCGAGGGACGAAGCACGAGGGACAATCTCCCGAGTAGATTTCGTCACTCGCCCTTCGATCACATCAGGCGCTGCGCATCCACATCCACGGTCACATTTCTGCGCGGAACATTTGCGGCTTCGGCATGCGCCAGCATGCTGCGAAGCGCTGCATTGAGGGCTTTGCGCGAAGCGGCTTTCAATATCAGGTGAAAGCGGTAGGTGCCTTTAATACGGGCGATGGGCGCTGTGCAGGGGCCAAGGACACGCACGCCTTCCGGCTTTGCCTGCTCAAACCACTTGCCTAAAATTGCGGACCATCCGGCAGCCTCTTCTAGCTTCTGCGACTGAATCAGCACGTTGGCCAGCACGCCGAACGGCGGGTAGTGCATCCAGCGGCGGTACTTCAGTTCTTTCTCAACGAAGCTCATGTAATCATGCGTGCTGGCCGCAAGAACCGCGTAGTGGTCGGGATAGTACGTCTGCACCACGACGCGCCCCGGCAAATCGCCGCGTCCGGCGCGGCCTGAAACCTGCGTCATCAACTGAAAGACACGCTCGGCGGCGCGGAAGTCCGGCATAGAAAGGGAGTGGTCGCAGCCCACCACCCCAACCAGCGTCACGCCGTGAATGTCATGCCCCTTCGCAATCATCTGCGTGCCGACAAGCAGGTTGATTTCGCCGGAATGCAGGCGTGCCAGCAGCCGCTCCAGGTCATGCCTACCCCGCACAGTATCGCGATCCATGCGCCCAATGCGCGCCGTGGGAAATATCTCCGCCAGCCGCTCTTCGCCCTGCTGGGAGCCTGCGCCCAGGTAGTAGAGGTGCTCGGAATCGCACTGCGGACACCGCGCCGGAACAGTGCGCCGATAGCCGCAATAATGGCATTCCAGCCGCTGGCCTTCACGGGCGAGGTCGTCACCGTTGTGCGGCTTGTGATGCGTGAGCGCAATCGCGCAGTTGATGCACTCCAGCTTCGTGCCGCATGACCGGCACATTACAGCAAAGGAATAGCCACGGCGGTTCAGGAGAATCATCGCCTGCTCGCCACGATCTAGCGCAGCCTGCGTTTGCTCAATCAACGCACGGGAAAAAAGATTTTCACGCCCCGCTTCCTTGAACTCATTGCGCATGTCGATGAGTTCAACAGCAGGCAGCGGACGCTGGTTCACGCGCTCGCTCATCGCAATGCGCGTGTACTTCCCTGCCACGGCATTCTGCCATGTTTCCAGCGAAGGCGTCGCCGACCCCAGCACCACCACCGCGCCTGTATTGTGCGCACGCATCACGGCTACATCGCGAGCGTTGTAGCGAGGAGTCTCCTCCTGCTTATAGCTCTGGTCGTGCTCCTCATCCACGAGAATGAGCCCAAGATTCGGCGCAGGCGCAAAGATTGCGGAGCGCGTGCCTACAACTACTGGCGCATCGCCGCTGCGAATACGCCTCCACTGCTCGCTGCGTTCTTCCGGCGTAAGCGCGGAGTGCAACAGCGCCACCTTTCGCCCGAAAGCAGCATCGAGAATGCCCGCCATCTGCGGCGTAAGCCCAATCTCCGGCACCAACAGGATTGCGGACTGCCCACGATCAAGCGCCCTCTGCATCGCGGCCATATAAACCGCAGTTTTGCCGGATCCGGTAACGCCATGCAGCAGAAATGGCTTGAACGTGCCGAGCGCAGAGGCAATCGACGCCAGAGCCTCAGTTTGCGGTTCATTCAACCGCACCGGCGCGGCGGAGCGCTCAATGCCGCCGAGACGAAAGGCCATTGGCCGCTCCTCAATGCGCACCAGGCCTCGGCGTACAAGCGTTTGCAGCGTGGAATGCGGCAGGTCCTTGGCACGCAGCACGGCTAGAGGAATCTCACCATCGCACGCCGCAAGCTCGGCAAGAATCGCCTGCTGCTTCTCGGTCAGCGAAGGCAATCGCGCCTCTGGAATCAGCACTGCGAAGCGCTCCAGGCGGCGTGCGTCGCGCTCGACTGCGCTCGTTTCGCGAGCGATCCACTTCTTGCGCAGCATGGCGGCAAGCGCAGGCTGCGAGATACCTGTCGAAGTGCGCAGCGTGGAGAGCTTGATGGCTTCTCCGTCGGCAAGGCGATGCAGAACGCGGTGCTGCAAATCTGCCGCGTCTGTTTCCCCTTGTCCAATACGCGGAGCCTTCGCCTTTTTCGCGGCGGAATGCAGAAGGTTTGGTTCGCCGTCTGCAAGCTTTGCGAGAATGTCGCGGCCTAAATCCGTAATGCGGTAGTAGACGGTGCGACGCACCTCCGCTACCAGCGGCAGCATCCCGCGCAGCACCTCTCCGACAGGTGCGAGATAATAACCGGCCATCCACTCTGCCAGTGAAAGCAGTCCTTCGTCGAGAATCGGCTCGTCTTCATCAAGAACAGCTTCGATGGCGCGGACTTCGTAATCAGCCGCCGGTTCCCCGCCTGTGCTCAGCACAATGCCGACAAGTTTTTCATTGCGAAAGGGAGCGATGACGCGGGAGCCGCGCACAGGATTCTGCCCATCACGCAGCGCGTAAGTAAAGGTGCGGTCAATCGGAACGGGGAGTGCGACTTCGCAATAAACGGGCATGGGGGCAAGAAACAGTGTATCGAGTGATGAGGGGCAAAAGGCTAGCGACGGAGGAAAATCAAAATGCGTGTGGCATAGTTGGCAGTATGTCGGTAGAAAAACAGCGGGAGAAACGGCGGGAGAGTTTTGACGAGGTTGCGGCGCTTTATGACGCGGCCCGTCCGGGATATCCGGAAGTGGTCTTTGACGATTTAGTACGGCTGGTTGGGCTGAAAGCCGGCTCGCGGGTGCTGGAGATTGGCTCAGGCACAGGCCATGCCACGCTTCCGCTGGCGCAACGCGGATTGCACATTGACGGCATTGAGTTGGGCGCGCAGATGGCCGCTGTAGCGCGGGCAAAGCTGGCGGAGTTTCCTGATGTGGCCATTGCGGTGGCGGATTTCGATACGTGGCAAGGCTCGGGGCTCTACGAGCTCGTCTTTTCAGCCAGTGCCTACCACTGGCTGAATCCGGCTACGCGTGTGCCGCGTATTGCGGAGCGGCTTGCGGCAGGCGGGCATGTTGCCACCATCCGCAATTTCCACGTGCAGGGCGAAGCAAGTGGGCAATTCAACGCAGCCACACAGCCCATCCATGCACAAGCCAACGCGGAACTCCTTCCGCAGCTCACGCAAAACTCGCTGCCGCGCATTGAGGATATTGAAGCAACGGATGCGAAGGAATGGGAGGCATCCGGGGTTTTCTCACATGCGCAAACCAAGGTTTACCACTGGAGCAGCAAGTTGAGTGCGGAGGAGTATGTGCAGATGCTCGATACGCACTCTGACCACCGCGTGATGGCTGCGGATGTGCGGGAACGGCTGTTTAGCCAGTTGCGCAGCGTGATTAACGACGAGTTTGGCTGCGTAGCGCTCAAGGAGTATGTGACTTTGTTACAGATAGCCGAAAAGGCAGTTTGACCTTGTACAGAAGCTCGCGCGCGCAGGTACAATTTGTTGCTAATGAGTGCCGCGACCACATCTCCCACTTCCCCGAAACCGACGAAAACCGCGAAGCCCAAAAAGCCCATTACGCTGGCATTTGATATTGGCGGCTCAGGCCTGAAAGCCATGCTGCTGGATGCCGTGGGCAATGCCATCAGTGACAGGCAGCGGATTCCTACTCCGGAAGAGCCAACGCCCAAGGCTGTGCTTGCAGACCTGGAGCAGCTTGCAAAGGCGCTGCCGGGCTTTGACCGCGTCTCTGCCGGTTTTCCAGGTGTGATTAAGCGCGGCGTGGTGTTCACAGCGGTGAATTTGCACCCGGAGTGGAAGGAATTCCCTCTGCAGGCAGAGCTTGAAAAGCTCTGGAAGAAGCCGGCGCGTGTGGCCAACGACGCAGCCGTTCAGGGCTACGGCGCCATCAAAGGCAAGGGCGTGGAGATGGTCCTTACGCTGGGCACGGGATTGGGCTCTTCTCTTTACACCAACGGACGGCTTTGCCCCGGGCTTGAGCTTGGACATCATCCGTGGCGGAACCACACCTACGAGGACTACGTTGGACGGCGCGGGCTCGACAAGTACGGCAAAGAGAAGTGGAACAAACGCGTGCAGGAAGTGATTGAGCAGACACTGCACACCTTTAACTGGGACCATCTCTACATTGGCGGCGGCAACACGAAGAAGATTGAGTTTGAGCTGCCGAAGAATGTGTCGATTGTCTCGAATGAAGAGGGTTTGCTTGGTGGCGTAATGCTTTGGAAGGATGACACGCTGAGTAAATAGAATAGGGATCAGGTTTCAGAGATCAGGGGTCAGAACAAGGGGCGGAATCTGCTGTGCGGATTCCGCCCTTTTGTTGCTCATTGAGGCGCACACCCGGCTCTGCCGCGTGCGGCTGCGGCTTGCGAAATTTATGCTGCAGCGGAAGCGGAGGTGCGGCATGTCCCCGATGCGGCAAAAGTCCCTTGTGCTGTGGATTGCCCTGTTCAGCACTGCTGTTTTCCCTGCCAGCGCGCAAAATCAGCCATCCAGCCACCCACCGAATCAAGTGCAGGAGGCTGCGGAGATTCGCGGCGAGCTTGAGCAACTGAAGAAGGACTACGCGAACCGGATTGGCGAACTGGAACTACGGCTGACCGTGCTGGAGGCGCGCAGTGACGCTCCCACTCCTGAGCAGCCTGCGGTAAGCGCACCTGCATTGCCGGGAGTTGCGCCGGATACAGCAGCCAAGGCCCGTTCCGCTGTGGCTTCGGCGGCTTCCGCGGACTGGTTGCGGGCAATGCCTACCTGACCGGCACAAAGGGAATGACTTACGGAGTGCAGATGGAAACCACGTGGTGAGAGAGGGGGAGGGTTACAGGTGACAATAAAGGCTATAGCAAACTGTCACCTACTCCCTGTCTTTCTATCTCGGCGCAGCCTCCGTAGCATCCGCCAGCGCATACGCATAAACCGTCATCACAGCAGCGTTTTCGTTCAGGTGCTTGAAGTCCACCTTGTCAAAGGTGTCTGCCGGAGTGTGATGGTAGTTGAAGTAGAAGCGGCTATCCTGGATAGGCGCAAAGGTCGGCACACCCGCTTCCCCCAGGCTGCCGATGTCCGAGCCGGCTTCCGGCGCACTTTGTAAAACGTTTGCGCCAATCGGCTCCAGAACATTCGCTACAGGGCGCAGATACTGCGCAAGTGCAGGCTTGCCCGCGTAGACAAGGCCCGAGGGATGGTCCGCCCCAAGGTCGGCTTCGATAGCTCCAATGTGGTTGGCGAACTCCGACTTGTGGTCGGGCACGTAGGCGGCTTCGCCTTGTGAGCCTTCTTCTTCCGCCATCCACGCCACAAAGCGCACAGTGCGCTTGGGATGGATGTTGAGATCGTGCAGAAGATGAATGGCCTGCATAGCAACAGCAATTCCTGCACCGTCGTCGATGGCTCCGGTGCCGAGGTCCCACGAGTCAAGGTGGCCAGAAACAATAACGACCTGTTCGGGGTGCTCAGTTCCCTTCCAGTCGGCGATGACATTGTAGCTTTGCGCGTCAGGGAGGGTTTGCGGGGTGAGAGTGAGGTGCATTTTTGCCGGCCCCTGGCTGGCGAGGTACTTGAGCGTGTCAGCATCCTCCGCAGTCACAGCCGCAGCAGGAATTCTCGGCACGCCGGGGGCGTAATCGGTCATGCCGGTGTGGGGGATGCGGTAATCTGCTCCGCCAACGGAGCGGACGAGGACGGCAACTGCACCTGCGGCTGCCGCGGCGGAAGGGCCAGCACCGCGATAGAGGACGGCGTTGCCGTAGGCCATTTCTCCATTGCCGACCGCGGCTAGTTCCTTATCGAACTTGTGGTTGAAGAGGAGAATTTTGCCCTTGACTGCGCCTGCGGGGAGGGCCTTGAGCTGGGCGAAGTTATCCACTACTACAACTTCCGCGGTGATCCCTTCAACCGGGGTGGCGACGGAGCCGCCGAGGGCAGTGAGGACGACTTTCTGCGTGGTTCCGGGGGCCATTCCCGCCCAGGAGACAAGCTGGCCTGTCTCAGCTCCGCGAACCCAGTGGGGAACCATGGCTTTTTCCAGCGTGACTTCTGCGCCGAGGGCGCGCATTTCTGCCGCTACCCACTCCACGGCCTGCTGCGCCTGTGGGGAACCGCTGAGGCGGGGGCCGATGTTGTCGGTGAGGTGGTGGAGCTCGGTATAGGCGTAGGGGTTCTTCATGGCGGCGTCGCGGAGCTTTTCCATGGTGGCTATCTGCTGGTCTGTCCATGCGGATTTGCCGCCGGTGCCGAGGAAGGCGTTGAGGCGATCGGTCATGCTTGCCGGTTGCTGCTGGGGAGCTTGAGCAGAGGCAACAAGGCACACGGAGCCAAGCGCAGCGGTAAGGGCGCAGGTTCGGAAGGTCATGAGAAACAGGGTACAGGGTATGGGGTGCAGGGTACAGGGGTTTTAGATAAAGAACGAAACGCTATACAAGACGGAAAAGCTATAAAGAGCAAAATCTGTAACAGGCTGTATATCTCATGCTCTCAAGAGCAAGGACATAGGCACCCAGAATTTGTGGAACTGCATCCCACCCCTGTCCCCTGTTTTTTCGACCGAATGGGTGGGAAATGCGTCTATCTAAAGGACGGCGTTGCGAAACGGACAGAAATGTCCGCAACGACTATAATTTTAGTTGTTCGTTTTTGAACTGGCCGGCTGGACGCCGGCGCACGGAATGAGGACAAAATCTCGATGAAATCCCTTCTGGAAAGACTGCGTGCACGGCGCCTGGCTACGGCGTTTGTTCTTCTGGCCACCCTTTCGGCCGCAATTCTTGGCATGTCGTTTGCCGCGCACGGCGTAAGTGGGCAGGAAAAACAGAATGCGAGCGCGGATGCGACTCCGCTGAAGGTGATTAACTCGCCTGTTGCCCCCAATGAGTTTGTAAAGATCGCCAAGGCAGTTGAGCCGGCGGTTGTCAACATCAACACGCAAACGATTCCCAAGCAGTCTACGAGCCGCGCACCACGCCGCCCACAGCAGCGCCGCATGCCGCAACAGCAGAATCCGCAGAACCCCGATGGCGATGACGACGACCAGGGCGACAGCGGACAGGGCGGTTTTCAGGATTTCTTCAACCATTTCTTCGGCGGACAGGGACAGGATGACGGCAGCGACGACGGGCAGGTGCGCGAGTCGCTTGGTTCGGGCTTCATCGTGGACCCGAAGGGTTACATCATCACCAACAACCACGTAGTCGAGAAGGCCGACAAGATTTTCGTGAAGCTTTCGACAGACCCCGACACGCAGGACCTTGGCCGTCCGGCACGCGTGATCGGCACGGACCCGGCGACGGATATCGCGGTCATCAAGATTGATACAAATTCCCCGCTGCCGACAGTCAAGCTGGGCAACAGCGACAACACGCAGGTAGGCGACTGGGTGGAAGCCATCGGCAGCCCGTTTGCCCTGGCGCAGACGGTGACGGCGGGCATTATCTCCGCGAAAAACCGCACCATTGAGCCGGGCCAGAAGGGCCAGTTCCAGCACTTCATCCAGACCGACGCAGCCATCAACCCCGGCAACTCCGGCGGGCCGCTGCTGAACATGAACGGCGAAGTAATCGGCATCAACACCGCCATTTACACCCAGAGCGCGGGTTACCAGGGCATCGGTTTTGCGATGCCCTCGAATACCGTTGTTGATATTTACAACGACCTGATTTCTCCGAGCCACAAAGTTGTTCGCGGCTCCATCGGCATCAGCTTCCACCAGGGCCTGTCGGGCGCGGTAAACCGCGTCTACGGCTTCAAGAACGGCGTGCTGGTGCAGAGTGTGCAGCCTGGCGGTCCGGCGGACAAGGCCGGCCTGAAGCAGGGCGACA
This sequence comes from Occallatibacter sp. FHG110214_02, assembly GCF_059115385.1. NCBI lineage: Bacteria > Pseudomonadati > Acidobacteriota > Terriglobia > Terriglobales > Acidobacteriaceae > Occallatibacter > Occallatibacter sp. FHG110214_02. Next base: position 58,866 of record NZ_JBZYWK010000013.1, read on the forward strand.
TTATCACCACGATTGATGGCCGCAGCGTGAAGGACGGCGACGACCTGGTGAGCGATATTGCAGCGCGGAGGCCAGGCTCGAATGCGCGGATTGGTTACATTCGCGAAGGCAAGCCTGCCGATGCGACGGTGACGATTGGCGATCGCGACAAGGTCTTTGCGGAACAAGCTCAGGCTCCGGATGCGACGGCTCCCGATGAGGGCACGAACCCCGGCGAAAGCAAGCTGGGTATCGTGGTGCGCGAGGCAACGCCGGATATGGTGGCAAAGATCAAGCATCCGGGCGTGGTTGTGCAGTCGGTGCGGACGGGCTCGTTTGCCGACCTGCAGGGCATGGAACCAGGACTGGTGATTGTGCGCATCAACCGCCAGGCTACGGGCACTCGCGACCAGTTCAACGCGATTGTCAGCAAGCTGAAGTCGGGTGACGACGTGGTCTTTGAAGTGATTGACCCGAAGCGCCCGAATGATGGAATTATTCTGGTTGCCGGAACACTATAGAGTCGTGGGGCAGACGCTGCGTGATGCAGGTCACGCAGCGTCTGTTCTGTTTTGGTACATTGTAAGAATTCAGAGAAACTTTTGTGGTGCATGGAGTCGGGATTCCAGTAAACTGGGCCCGATTGATCCCCTGAAGTTGCATCCCAGTCAGGCGGAGGTAGTATTCAACGTGTTTATGGTTCGTACAGGTTTATTTGTTTTGGCGGCTTCGCTGGCAATTGCGCCGGCAACCGCTTCTCATGCTCATCGCGCTGCTAAAGCAAGTGCGCATACCAGTTCGCATGCGCGGGCGGCTGCGAGTTCTGCGCGCAGCGTTCGCACTACAAGGGGTGGGCGCAAGGGCAGCGTGAAACGCGTGGCTGTTGTGACGCACAAGCTGCACGGGCAGCAGGAGATTGCTCCGGAGCGCGCTTCGGAGATTCAAGAGGCGTTGATTCGCGAGCACTATCTTCCCGGCCCGGCGACAGGTGAGTGGGACGACAGCACGGTTGCGGCCATGCAGAAGTACCAGTCCGACCAGGGCTGGCAGACAAAGCTGATGCCGGACTCGCGCGCGCTGAAGAAGCTGGGACTCGGCGCGGATTACTCGAATGCGATTAACGCGAAGACGGGCTCATTTGGCGGGCCGATTTCGGCGAATACTACTCCGTCATCACAGACTGCCGGGTTTGCGGCGGCTTCTGGGGTGAAGCAGTAAAAACAGGGTACGAAAAAACTCCGTGACATCAACAAAAAGCCCGGCTTATGTCGGGCTTTTTGTTTTGGGCTGAAACCGGACGCCTACTTAAGGCCTCGGCGGCGGGTTGTTGGTCAGGAATTCGTAGCGGTCGCGGAGTTTATCTGGAGCGCTGGTGATGGTGGTGTCCAGGTGGAGGAGGGGGTAGCCCTCGTCGGTGTATTTGGGCCATACAGGCAGGCCGGAGCCGTTAGGGTCGCCGGTCTTCGCGAAGCTGGTCCAGTAGGTCATCATCTGGTCGCTGAGGGTGCGGTCTTCGGGGCGGACGTTCCAGCCGGGACGGGTGTCGAGCGTGCCGAAGACGTACTCAATATCGTCAGAATGGAAGGCAAAAGTGCCTGTGTGGAACTTGCTCGGCGTAGCAGCCAGCTCAAAGTGGTAGCGGTAGATGGAAGCGTTGCCGGTTTTGCGGTGCGCGTCGAGCCATGCCCAGGTACTGTAGGCGATGAACTGGTCGCTGCCGAAGTCGATGGCGGAACGCTGAGCTTCTGCGTCGGTATCCGCCGGATATGCCTTGAGGAAATCGTCGGCCTTGTCTTTGTAGGTGGTTGCGGCGAAGTCTTTCCAGTCGGCAACACTGTGAATGCGAGAAAGCAGGGCTGGGTTTTCGTCGTTGTTCCATCCGGCGAGGAGCGGGATGTGCGACTGCTTGCCAGCGGTGAAGGTGGCTTCGACGGGCTCGGTGAGAACTTTGCCGTCAATGTCGGGCGGGAAGTTGATGCCCTGCTTGATGGAGGCGAGGATGGTTGCCGTGGGAAGCGCGCGCAGTTCGGCGAGAGAGTGAACGTTAAGGCTGTCCTCCCACTTGTCGTCCTTGGGAGTGCGCTTGTCCAGCGTGGCATAGCCGAGGGCGCTGCGGCCAAGGGCTCCGCCGCTTTCGCCGATGACTTTCTGAAAGAGCGGCTTGGCGTCGGCTGCAGCCATGAGCGTGCTGACGGCGAAGGAACCTGCGCTTTCGCCGAAGATAGTGACATTGCCGGGGTCGCCGCCGAATTCCTTGATATTGCTGTTGACCCAGCGGAGCGCGGCGATCATGTCCATGAAGCCGTAGTTCCCTGCCGTGCCGTTCTGCTCTTTGGCCAGGTCGCTGGTGGCAAGGAACCCGAAGACGCCGAGGCGGTAGTTGATAGTGACAAGCACCACGCCTTTGAGCGGAAGGAAGTCGCCATTGTGGCGTGGCTCATTGCTGGCGCCACCGTTGAAACCTCCGCCGTGAATCCAGAACATGACAGGCAGCTTTGTCTTCTTCGATGCCGTGGCAGGCACGTAAACATTGAGAAAAAGGCAGTCTTCGCTTCCGGCGGGAGCGTCGTCCAGGAAGACCATGTCTTCATAGACATGGTTCTGCGCGCAGTGGGTGCCGTATTTTGTGGCGTCGCGCTCGCCGGACCACTTCGCTGCGGGCTGCGGAGCCTTCCAGCGAAGGTCACCGACAGGCGGAGCGGCATAAGGCAGGCCGAGCCAGGCTTTTACCTTACCGTCGTTGATGGTCTTGCCGTGGGCTTTGCCCTGTTGTGTCTTTACGGTGAGTGAATCGGCGTGAGCTAAGGCAGAGAATGCGAGAAACACCGCAGCGAGCGAGGCCGCCAGCGTTCGCGAACCAAATTGCATGGAAACTCCTCCCGAAACTTTGTATCAGGTTGGCATTGCATGCAGCCACTGCGGTCTTCGACCGCCATGAGGCTTTCGTGGTCCTCCCGGTGGTCAGGAAGAGGAGATAGTGGCCTGCTGGCGAAAGGCCTCCCCTGCTTCTCTATCTCGGAGAAACACGGCTCATTCGGAATGACACTGCGTTTTTTGTGGGAGAACAGAGGTGGGGAGAACTGCGGTATGGGCATCCCCGGTCCCCAAATGCGAGGGACCGGGGGCACCCGATATTTGTGGCTTAATGACTTGCGATTAAAACAACTCCGGCGCAAAGAGGTCGGCTGTGGTTTCGCGGCGGCGAATCAGCCGCGCCCTCTTGCCTTCAACCAGAACTTCGGCAGGACGCAGCCGCGTGTTGTAATTCGAGCTTTGCGCCATGCCATAGGCACCAGCATCAAGCAGCGCAACAAGGTCGCCGGGCCGGACTGGAGCAAGCACGCGGTCGCGGGCAAAGAAATCGCCGGTTTCGCAGACGGGGCCTACGATATCAACGGCACGAGGACGGCCGGGGCGCGGCTTCACCGGAACAATCTCATGGTGCGCCTGGTAAAGCGCCGGACGGATAAGGTCATTCATCGCCGCGTCAGTGATAACGAAGGTCTTTTTGCCGTTCTGCTTGACGTTGACGACGCGGGTAGCGAGTGCTCCAGCCTGCGCGACGAGGAAGCGGCCCGGCTCAATGACAAGCTTGCCCTGGAAGCCGTCGAGCGCGGCGATAACAGCCTTCGCATAGGCACGAACGCGCTTCGCCGGGTCGAAATTGGCAGAGTGGTAGTCGATGCCGAGGCCGCCGCCCGCGTCGATGGCGCGGATTTCGATTCCAGCTTTGGCGAGGCTGCGCACCAGCTTGTGGACGCGCTCAAGAGCGGAGCCGAAGGGCTCGGCGGAGGCGATTTGCGAGCCGATGTGGACGCTGATGCCGTGGGGCTGGAGCCACTTGTTCTTCGCTACCGACTTGTACATCGAGAGGGCCTTGAGGATAGAGACGCCAAACTTGTGCTCATGCAACCCGGTGGAGATGTAGGGGTGCGTCTCCGCAAAAACATCCGGATTAACGCGAATGGAGAAGCGAGCGCACTTTTTGAGCTTAGCGGCGCGAGCGGCGAGGAGGGTTAGTTCGCCTTCGCTCTCCACGTTGAAGGAGAGGATTTCTGCGTTAAGGGCGAGATCGATTTCCGCGGCTGTCTTACCAACGCCGGAGAAGACAACGCGGCCAGCGGCTGCGGGAGCAGCAACCAAAACACGCTCCAACTCCCCGCCGGAGACGATGTCGAAGCCTGCGCCACGACTTGCCAGCAGCTTGAGAATTGCCAGCGCGGAGTTGGCTTTTACGGCATAGCAGACGAGGTGATCGCGCTCCGCAAAGGCCTCCTGAAAGAGCGCAAGACGCTCCAGAATCTGGTCAGCGGAGTAGACGTAGAGCGGCGTACCGAACTTTTTTGCGAGGGCTTCGAGGGAGACGGCTCCGGCATGCAGCGCACTGCCGGCCTGCGGATGATGAAACGGACGAGCGGATGGCTTGCTTACGACGGTCAAAGTTTGATTCCCGGATGAAGTATCAACTTTGAGCCTACAGCATAAGAGCTAGGGACGAGTGACGAGCGACGAAGGACGAGAAAAACTTATTCGAGCGCGTCGCTGTGGAGCCAGTCAGAGAAGATTTCGGCAACTTGTCCCGGCTGCTCAATGGCGGCGAAGTGGCCTGCGTGTTCGAGAAGACGGTAGTCGCAACCGCCGGGTGCAGCCTTGAAAGCCTCCATCTCAACCGGGGTAACAGCGGGGTCTTCTCCACCGGCAATCGCCAGAATAGGAACAGTAATGGTGGCGACGGTTGGGACGGAGTCGGGACGGGTGGCCAGACCGGCTTGGGTAGCGACGAAGGACTCCACGGGAGGAGTCATGTGGGCACGGGCCTGCTTGGCCAACTCGGGGTGGCGGGTGCGAGCGGTTTGGCCGACTAGCGAGAGGGACATGGCGTCATAGATGCCCGGCAGGCCCCCGGAGCGAGCCTTGGCAATGTTTTCCACACGTTTTCCGCGACCAGCTTCCGTGTCAGGCTGCGTCTTGGAGCATACGAAAGCCAAGCCGTTTATCCTGTGCGGAATACGACGCCATAGCTCAAGAAGAATATAGCCACCAATCGAGCACCCGGCGAAGATGACTTTCGGCAGGTCTAGGTGGTCAAGCAGCTCAATGACGTCGGAGGCGTACTGTTGCATGGAGAGTACGGGGGCGTTGGGGACCTGGGCGAATGCGCCTGTTGGCAGGTCGGCTCCCAGCTCGGAGATCCCGTGGCCGCGCAAATCAGGAGCGACAGCATAGATGCCGGGCAGCCGTTCGACGAGGGGCACCCAATAATCGTGGTCGAGCGGGGTGGGATGAAGGAAGACGACTGTCTCTCCGGCTCCGCGGATGTGGTAACTGAGGTGCGTATTGGATGCGACGTATTCGTGGTTCATGCAGTCGGGGGCGGCGGAGGTACTGTGCCTGTCATTGGGATTGCAAATTGCTCGTCCGGGATGCCTACCCAGCAAGCAAGATATGCCACGAAGACCAATCCGCCGGAGAAGCAGAGGGCTAGCACAGCAAGGATGCGGACGGTAGCTACGTCCCACCCGTAGGTCTGCGAGAGGCCGATGCAGACACCTGCGATAACGCGGCCAATGCGGGGGCGGACGGTGGGACGCGGCATAACGGAGCCAAGGACGGCGTTGCCGCAGGTGGAACAGAAACGCGCGGTGTCGGGAAGTCCGGTTCCGCAGCGCGTGCAAAAGAGTGCCATTTGATGCCTCCGAAGGTTCATTGAAGCATACGTTCTCAAAGACAGAGTGGTTCCCAGAGCAAGCGCCTAGTTCCCGTGGTAGGGCGACTTCAGGTATTTGCGAGCCTGCTCGCCTCGGGTAGTTCCGGGACCGGCATCCACAGCCATCTGGTAATCCTGCACGGCCTTCTGGCGCTCGTTGTTCAGGTCGCGGGACTGGCCTGCGTCGAGGAGGCTGCGGATTTTCAGCTCAGGACTAACTCCTTCTGTGAAGGCCGCCTTCTCGTAAACTTCAGCAGCTTCCTGGTAATGCCGCTGCCCGCGCAGTGCATCGCCCAGCCCAAAATACGCCAGCTCAAGCCGGGCGGAAGCGAAGTAATTAGGCTTCTGCGCATCAGCAAGGAGACTACGGTAGGCTTCCACGGCGGCCATGCCTTCGCCATTGTCTTTGCGGAGGTTGGCTTCTTCGAGGCAGAAGAGGAAGTCGCGGGGATATTGAGCTTTGAGGCTGCGGACAACCTGGATGGCCTCCTGATAACGGGACTCGCGGCGGAGGAAAAGGGCGATGACGGTGCGGGCTTCGACGCTGGTGATGACGCCTCGGTCACCTGCGATATGCAAATCAGCTAACCCCTTTGATTTTGAGCCAGTTATACCGGCAAACCCAATGATGATCTTGAAGGGTAGCGGTAGAGCCCCAACGGTGTACACATAAACACCCACAACCAGCTTGGCGTCGATGTAGTTCGGGTCGAGCTGTAGGACTTTTTCGTGGTCGTCCTTGGCCTTCATCGCCAACCCAAAGCCTGCGCGGAAAGAGCGCTCCACCATCGCCATGTAAGCAACGCGCAATGCCCTCGCCCACCCCCGCGCATAAAGCGAGTCAATATCATTTGGATTCTGCTGGATACGAACATCAGCTTCATGTACCGCTTCATCTGAAAGCGCAAAGATACGGTCGCGAACCTTGGGGTCTTCCTGCGTGGCGTGATGCCCGCTCAAAAAGCCGTCATTGGCATAAAAAGTAGTGTCCAGAAGGTCTTGCCGGTAGAGCTCCTGAAAGATAACCGCATCCAGCAGCAACGCAGTGGCCTGCGGATCGCCGGGGTGCTGCTCCTTCACCTTTTCAAAGCGCGCCACCGAGCCGGGGTAGTCGAGGAGGTAGAAGCGCTCGAAGGCTTCGCGAACCAGCGGATCGAGGTTAAGCGGGTTGGTATGGACGCCGTTGGGAGCGGTGGCGGGTTCGGCTTTGGCGGGTTGCGAAATGCTGCAAAGGATAAAAAGAACGGCTACTGCTGCAGAGCGCAATGCTTTCGAGGCCAACGGGCTTCTCCTTGGGTACGGCTTTGGCGGAGCGGCTTCAGGATGCCGCCTCGTTTCGATTGTATTCGGAGTAGGATGAAGGCATGACGGTTCCCGGAGTTCACTCGTATCTGCATAGAACGGATTTGCCAGTTGACGCCCATGAGCGCGCGCGGCAGAAGCTGATTGTGGCGCTCGACGTGCCGAACGCTGCCGGGGCTACCGCGATGGTGGAGCGTCTGGAAGGGACCGTGGACTGGTTCAAAGTCGGGTTGGAGCTGTTTGTAGCCGAAGGCCCTGCCGTTCTGGAGCCGATTTTGAAGCGCGGGCACAAGGTCTTCCTCGACCTCAAGCTGCATGACATTCCAAACACCGTGGCCAGCGCCGTAAAGTCCGTCTCCCGGCTCGGGGTACAGTTGCTCACAATCCACGCAGCAGGTGGCCCGGCAATGCTGACGGCAGCACGTGAAGCACTAGCCGGGGCAGCAACGCCACCCGAGCTGCTGGCGGTTACGGTGTTGACTTCCATGGATGCAACACAACTCGGCGCAATTGGCGTGGCACACGAGCCCGCCGCACAGGTTGAGCTACTGGCCAAAATGGGGCTCGCCTCGGGAATTCGCGGATTCGTCTGCTCGCCTCTCGAAGTAGCCACGCTGCGCAGCCTGACCGGCCCGGAGGGTGTGCTGGTCATTCCCGGAATCCGGCCAGCATCCAGCGCCGTGGGCGACCAGAAGCGCATAGCCACTCCCGCAGACGCTCTGAAAGCAGGAGCCAGCTACCTCGTCGTCGGCAGGCCCATCACGCAGGCAGAAAACCCCGTACAGGCCGCCAAGGCCATTCTGGACGAAATGGCGGCGCAGTAGCTATAGAAAAACGCCTGCAGAACCCCTTCAACAGGCTCAGGGATACTAGGCTCAGGCAGGTTGTTCGTCTGAGCCTGGTTGTGCCACCACTTCGCTGGATGTGGTGCGCTTGCTGGTATCTGGCAGGAGGCCCGTAAGCAAACCGAGCGCGGGCAGGAACGAGCACACCTTGTAGACGAAGTCGATGCTGGTGTGGTCTGCCAGGGTGCCGAGCACTGCGGCGCCGAGTCCTCCAAGACCGAACGCGAGACCGAAGAACAAGCCTGAAACCATGCCGACGCGGCCAGGCATAAGCTCCTGCGCGTACACAAGAATTGCGGAGAAGGCGGATGCGATGATGAGGCCAATCACAATGCTGAGGACAATGGTGGTAGGGAGCGACACATAGGGCAGCAGGAGTGTCAGCGGCAGTACACCGAGAATGGATATCCAGATGACCTTCTTGCGTCCGATGCGGTCTCCGACGGGGCCGCCGATGACTGTGCCTGCGGCGACTGCGGCAAGGAAAAAGAAGAGGTAAAGTTGCGCGTTGCGTTGCGCCGTGTGGAAATGCTGCATCAGGTAGAAGACGTAATAGCTGGTGATGCTGGCGAGGTAGAAGTACTTCGACAGCGTAAGCAGGATGAGCACAGCCAGCGCTCCGCCGACGCGCTTGCGGCTGAGAGGCAGGGCGGTTGTGGTGGAATGCCTCTTTTGAATGGCGTGGCCGTGGCTCTTGTACCAGTGGCCGAGACCGGTGAGCAGGGTGATGCCGAAAAGCGCGGCGAGAGAGAACCAAGCGAGGCTTTGCTGGCCGCGCGGAAGAACGACAAACGCGATAAGCAGTGGACCAATGGATTGTCCGAAGTTGCCTCCGACCTGGAAGACGGACTGCGCCATGCCGTGTGCTCCGCCTGAGGCCAGGCGCGCAAGACGGGATGTTTCGGGATGGAAGATGGAGGAACCGATTCCGAGAAGCGCCCCACCGACGAGCAGCATTGCGTAATGCTGCGCGAAGGCGAGCGTTAGAAGGCCACTCATGGAAACCGCCATGCCAAATGGCAGGGAATATGGCATAGGTTTGCGGTCAGTGTAGAGACCAACAAGCGGCTGAAGCAGGGACGCCGTGATTTGAAAGACGAGCGTGAGGGCGCCAATCTGGGCAAAGGAGAGATGGAAGTTTCCTTTGAAGAGAGGATAGGAGGCGATGAAGAGCGACTGCAACATGTCGTTCAGCATGTGGCAAAGGCTTGCTGTACCCAGAACGCGATAGGTTGCGGAGTTCTCTTTCGTAGAGAGTGTGACGTTGCTCATAGCGTTGTTTGCTTTCCCATGCTTATGCAGCTTCTTCTTGAACGATACAATCAGTGGAAAGCGGCCCACCACCTTGGATGGGACAAACTTTTATGCGATTGGGCCATCGATTCAGCGCAAATATCGAGAAATATTTTTCCGATGCCACGCGTCCGGTGCTGGCGCTTGGGGGAACGTATCCAGCTTCGCATCGCGTGGGGATGCATTACCACCGGCGCAGCCAGTTGTTCTGTCCGCTGTCGGGCGTGGTGATGGCATCTACTTCGCAGGGCGCGTGGGCTGTGCCTGCGAAGCGAGGGCTTTGGATTCCGGCAGGTGTAAGGCATGAACTGCAAATGCAGGGCGTGGTGGAGATGCAGAGCCTCTACTTTGAGCCGAGCGTGCTTGCGGATATGCCGGACCATTGCGAGGTGGTGGGGATTTCTCCGCTGATGCGCAGCCTTATGATGGAAGCTGTGGCATTGCCTGTCCGGTACGAGCGCGAAGGCCGGTCTGGAACGCTGATGCGGCTGATTCAGTATGAGATTACGAGGCTGCCGGAGCTGCCGCTCTCTTTGCCTCTGCCTACGGATAAAGCACTGGCGCGGCTTTGCAGACGGTTTTTGCTGCGCCCTGTAGCAACGGACAATATTGAGGATTGGGCGAATGCGCTGCATTTGAGCAGGCGCACGTTTACGCGGCTGTTTCGGCGGGAGACGGGCTTGAGCTTTGTGGCATGGAGACAGCAGGCCTGCATTCTGACGGCTCTGCCGAAGCTGGCTGCGGGGGAATCTGTGACAAACACGGCTCTGGAACTTGGGTATGAGAATCCGGCGGCATTTACTACTTTGTTCAAGCGCATTCTGGGCGCGTCTCCACGGGAATATGCGGCTTCAACAGGGCGGGGTTCGGAGTTCTGAGCTGGTATTTATGTATGGGCTCGGGACGCCCGGCTATGCCTCCGCTGCCTGCTCGCATAGAATTGAAATTCACAAAAAAATTTCTCTTCCAGAATTAAGCGAGGTGCAGGGATGCGAGTGGCGTTCGTTGGAGCGGTAGTGTGTTTGGCTTCGTTTTCTGCCGGGGTATATGCGCAAAAGCAGCCAGCGGGAGATGCGGCTCGATTTGTTTCCGTTCACGCGCCCAGCTTTGTGCTGGAACATGTGCGCGTCGTAGACGGCACCGGCGCGGCAGCGCGGGAGAATCAGGCCATCGTAGTTGAAAATGGGAAGATTCAGTGGATTGGGGCGGAGGATTCCCTTTCCGCCCCCGCAGGCGCGGAGAAGCTGGATAAGAGCGGCTACACCGTAATTCCGGGGTTGGTAGGAATGCACGACCATCTCTACTACACGGACTCCGCAGCCTCGCAGACACGCGAAGAAGGCAGCGAGCCGGGGCTGGTAGTGGCCGAAGTCCCCTTCACCGCACCAAGGCTGTACCTTGCCTCAGGCGTCACCACCATGCGCACAACAGGAAGCCTGGAGCCCTACGCGGACCTGAAGGTAAAGAACCGCATCGATGCGGGGTTGATGCCGGGGCCTGCGGTTGACGCTACGGCTCCATACCTTGAGGGTGGACCGACGCAGTTTGCGCAGATGCACGAGCTGACTGGGCCTGACGATGCGCGACATCTGGTGGACTACTGGGCCAGCGAGGGCATGACTTCGTTCAAGGCGTACATGCACATCACGCGCGACGAGCTTGGAGCGGCGGTTCAGGAAGCGCACGCGCATCACATGAAGCTCACAGGCCACCTGTGCTCCGTAACGTGGCCGGAGGCGATTGCGCTGGGCATCGACAATCTGGAGCACGGGCCGGTATTTGCGGATACGGAGTTTGTCACCGGCAAAAAGCCGGACGAGTGCCCCGGCGGCGGCTCACGAAGCTGGGCAGATAAGGACATCCACAGCCCTGAAGTGCAGAAGCTGATTCAGGACCTCGTAGAACATCACGTAGCCGTGACCTCCACTCTGCCCGTCTTTGAAGCCATGGCTCCGGGGCGGCCCGTACTGGCGGAACGGACGATGCAGGCGCTGACTCCAGCGGCCTTGCAAAGCTACCTGACGCTGCGCGCACGGGTTCCCATGAACTCGCCCACGGCAGCGCTGCTCCGCAAGGAGATGGATTTTGAAATCGCATTCGTAAAGGCTGGCGGGCTGCTTTTGACAGGCCCGGACCCGACAGGCAACGGCGGCGTGCTGCCAGGCTTTGGCGACCAACGCGGCGTAGAGCTTCTAGTGGAAGCAGGCCTCACACCAGAGCAGGCAATTCAAGTAGCCACACAGAACGGCGCAGTTTACCTTGGGCGGCAGGATACGATTGGCACGCTCGCCGCAGGCAAGCAGGCGGACTTGGTGCTCATCAAAGGCGACCCCTCAAAGAAGATTGAGGATTTGGAGAAAGTAGAAACCGTATTTAAGAACGGCGTGGGATATGACTCGCACAAGCTGATTGAGAGTGTGCGGGGACAGGTAGGAATTCGATGAGTTAGGAGAACGAACGGTCGAGGTGCCCACATCTCCAACTGCGAGAGATGTGGGGTACCCGGCTTCCCTTGCCTGCTTAATAAATCAGCTTGAGCGAAAACTGAATCTGCCTGCTGGTCCCAGCGGTTTTGGCAATGACCCCAAAGCCGGACCCCTTGATGGTATTCGCCGGCAACCCCATGTTCACAATATTGAAGACATTAAAAAACTCGCCGCGAAATTGCAGCGCGGCACGGTCAGCTCCGTTCGCGCGATGAGCAATAGCCGTAGTCTTCATCAGCGAAAAATCAAAGTCATAGTACGCCGGACCGCGAAACGTATTGCGCCCCAGCGTACCGAACCGCCCAGTGTTCGGCCCGGTGCCTCCTGCAACTCCTATGGGAATCGAAAAATAAGAAGCGTTGTTGTTTCCCAGCCCGAAGTAATCTTCGCGGCGGCGCGTTTTACTGTGAGCCGTGGAGAGGATGGGCTTGCCTACCTGGTCAGGGCGATCTGCTCCGTTGGTGCCGGCTCCGGTTTGCTGGATTCCTGACAGGATGGTGAAAGGCGCACCGCTGTTGATGCTGGAGATGCTTAGCAGCTCCCACCCCTTGGTCAGCGGGCGAAGTCTCGCCTGCGTAATGAGGTGTTGCAGGTGCAGGTCTTGCGCAACGCTCAGCGTAAATGCGTGCGTTACATCAAAATTGGAAGGCCCTTTTTCCGGGTGGTTATCGAAGGGGTCTTGCGGGATAAAGGTGGCAACAGCGCCGGTGTTGCCCGTGCCTCCGATGACTCCGCTAACGTCGTCAATGGCCTTGCCCCATGTGTATCCGACCTGGATGCCGGGGCCTCCGTGGCCGACGCTTCCGGAGAGCGACGTTTGCAGCGCGTGGTAGGACGAGTGCGCAGTTGGCGTGATGATGGACTCGAAGCCAAATCCCCCAGTGATATTGCCGCTTGCATCAAAGTCCGTGTAAGGCGCAAACTCCGGCTCCGCGCCGGGGTAGCCGTTGGGGTAAGAGCTGCGCGGAAGACGATAAGCAGCCGTGCCAACGTAAGCAGCATCCGCGGTAAGCCCGCCAAAAGCTCGCTCGACTCCAACAGTCCACGTCTGCAAATACGCATCGCCAAATTTGCGGTCAATCGCCGAAAGGCTGAGAAGCGAAAGCTGATGCCCTGGAGCTAACGCGGCAAGGTCACGCTGATAGCGGTCCACATCCATCACTGTATTCGCGGGAACATTCTTAGGATTGCCATTAGCCTTGGCAATTACATCTTCGCCCTGCGTGTTATAAGCCTGCGGCAACTCGTCTGGCGTGATGCGGAAGCCATAAGCAACCTCCCCAGCCTTGGAAGCGTTAACACGCGGATAAACCGCATAAGGCGTAGAGCCAGTAAGGAAGTTATCCTGCCAGATGTTCGGCGGAATAATCGTAATCCCGCCCCCGGCATGCACTCGCAAACCACGCGGAGCATTCCAGTCAATCTGCACGCGCGGACTCCAGCCATTCCACCCCATCTGATATCCCGGCTGCGGATTTATCAGGTACTGCTGCGCAACACCCGCCGCCGGAAACGGCTCAAGAAAACTCGACGTGCGATGAGCACGCTCCGTAATAGGCGTGTAAACCTCATACCGCAGCCCGTACTCAAGCGTAAAGCGGTCATTGAGCTTCCACGTATCCTGCGCATACACATTCGTATCATTGCGGCTGATGGCAGCAGGCCCTGTATGCGACCCGCTGGACATCCACGGCGGCGCAACGGCTACGGTGTAGCTATACGGATAACCAATAAGAAAGCTGCTGAGCGTATCGGGTAGCGGGTCACCGGGGTTAATATTGTGCCGCCCACTCTCCGACGCAATAAAAACAGGCGAGTAAACAGTACCGCCGCCGAAGTCGTATTCGCCGTTGGGGCTGGTGCCGAAGAAGGTGGAATCGCGATTCAGACGGACTTCCCCGCCCCACTTGAAGGCGTGTCGGCTCGTCGTATAAGCAAAGTCGAGCTGCCCATGAAAGAGGTTCCCAAAGGCAGACGCAACAGAACCGGCTGCTCCATTAAATGGCTCAAAGAGACCATCATTAAACTTCAGCGCAGCATCCGTGTGGTTCGGCGTAACAAAGTCCGGCGTAGTGCGAATAATGCTCAACCTTGCCGTCCACACAAAGCGCGGCGTCGCCGTGCGCGTGTAAGAAAACGCCACATTGCGCTGGCGGTCTACATAAGTAATGCCAAAGCTGGGGTCGAGCAGTACCTGGCTGGGATTGGTAACGGGGCCGGTGAGGTTGTCGTAATTCAAGCGGGCGAAGAACTGGCCTTTTTCGCCTAGCTTCTGGTCGATGCGGATGGAGAACTGGTCAGCATCCGTAGCAACACTCGACGGCGCAGCATAAGTGCGGTCACCATAAGCACCCGTGGGATTATTAGGCAACGGATAGCGCGCCAGATTCGCTGCAATGTCCGAGTTGACCGCAATGTTAAGCGTATCCGTAGTACCGTCAGGATAAGTAACAGTATCGTGGCCAGCCCGCTCCGCTTCCGTAGGCACAGCCAGCACCTGCGTAGTTCCCAGAACCTGCCGAAACCCCTGGTACTGCCCGAAGTAATACGTCTTCCCGCGCCCATCGTAGATGTGCGGCAGATAAACCGGGCCGCCATTCGTAAACCCAAACTCATTGCGGCGAAACGGCGGAATGCGTCCCGACTCCGCTATCGACGGATGGTCAAAGTAGTTACGCGCATCCAGCGCGGAGTTACGCAGAAACTCAAAGAATGAGCCGTGAAATCCGCTCCTGCCGGACCGCGTAAGAATATTCGTAAAACCCGCAGCCCCGCGCCCGAACTCGGCAGGCATGACGCCGGAGCTGGAATCGATTCCCTGAATTGCATCGACATTGAAGTTGGTGAAGGTACTGCCACCCATCTCCGGGTCGCTGATGTCCGCACCGTCCATGGCGAAGACCGCTTCTACGCCGCGCTGGCCGTTAATGGCAAACTGCTGCGTGAAATTGGTGGCGCCGTTGGAATCCGTCATCGTCCCCGCAGCCAGCAGGAGAAGCGTGCTGAAGTCGCGACCATTGAGCGGAAGATCGTTTACCTTTTCGCTGGAGAGTTTTTCCTTTGTCGCTGCGGCCTGCGCGAGCGTGTTATCCGCCGAGAGGATGAGGGAGGTTGGGGCGGTGGTGATTTCGAGTGCGAAAGGCGCAGTGCGGGGCTGGTCGGGAGCCTCAACGGTGATGGTGTGCGGGCCCGGTTCCGCGGCGAGGGAAAAAGAGCCGGTGGAGCTTGTTGTGGCTTCGGCTTTTTGGCCGGAGATGCGAATTTTTGCGTCTGCAACGGGCTGGTTTGCGGGAGTGGTGAGGAGGCCGGTCCATTGGATGAGCGCCTGTTGCGCATGGAGAGGAGCAAGTGCAAGCAGGAGCGTGGAGGCAATGGCAGAGAGTACAGCAGTGCGGCGCGATGGTGAGAACGCTTTCTTGAGCAATTTCTTTCTCGTTTCCCAGGACTCAAATAGCTGGTCAAAGGTTTTATTTGCTTGTTTCGGGACGGCAGAGAGTGGTTCTTGTGTGCTCGAAGAATTCTATTGGGGAAGTGGCCAGAATTGGCAAGAGAAGCAGAGTAAAAAATTGTAAAGCCCGGCACAAGGCCGGGCTTTTGTTTGGAACGGAAAACCTGGGTTACAACTTTTCCTGATTCAGGTTGAAAAGCTTTAAAGCTTTTCAAAAAACTCGCAGGCCGAGCAGGAAATGAAGATGCCGCCGGGGACGTTGCGCTCGCGGTCCTTCACGCGCTTCACAATGCGCGTGGGCTTGCCGCACTTGGGGCAATCCGTCGACTTGGTGGTATCCATGACCTTCTTACGGTCGCCTGTTTTTGCAATCTTTGCCATGCTGGGATTTCTCTCCTTGGTGATTGTCTCTGCTCACGCGTGCCTGATGGCCGCGGCTTCAACGGCGCGGTTGCTTCTCTCGGCTTGTGGCGGGAGGGAGCGGAACTCGCTGCTGCTATTTTACATGAGATTTAGTTTAGCTGCGGCGTAGATGGCGGCGGCGCTGGCTGCGGTGCCGGAGTCTGAGCAGGTTGATCTGCCGGCGGTGGTGAGGCGGGCGCAGGGGTGTGGTGGGCTACCGGAGGCGCGTTGTCTGGGTTGGGCTTGGGGAACTGCACCGGGCCCATCTCGTCTTCACGGTCCTTTGCGTTGGTGGGTTCATCGGGGAGCTTTTCGCCGGGCTTTTTGAGGCTGGGCGGAGCGGGCGCAGCCTGTGTGTCAGGATTGTAGCCAGCATCCCCCATCGAGATGGTGCGCGTAGTCGAGGGCACGACAGAGGTGCCGTCCGTGCGCATGAGGCTGGAGACTTCGTCCTTCTCGAAGATCTGGGGCGGCTCACCAACCTTGGCGATTTCGAGGCGAATAACGCGGTTGCCGTTGATGCGGACGAATTCGACAGGCTTGGGAGGCGCGCCGTAGATCCACTCTTCAAACGGCATCTGCCCCTCCACCTCGCGCTGCTTGGACTGGGGCTGGCCGATGGCGTAGAGAACCATCTCGGTGCTCATGCCGACAAGCACATGATGGTTGAGGATGGCGTCTTTAAGAGTCGGCGGAAGGGTGTCGGTGAAGGCCTGTACGGGCGTTTTTACGTCGAAGGAGATTAACGGAGACAAGAGGGCTTTGACGTCCGAGCCGGTCAGTTCGGGGATGGCCTTGTCGAAAACGAGCGTGAGGCGGGCTCCCACAGGTTCCTGTCCGTCGTCCTGCACGATGGGAGACGTGCCGAGGCCCCCGCCGATCTGGATGTGGCGCAGGAAGCGGTGCTTGGCGTCCGGGCCGCCGTTGATGAGGAAGATGATGCGGTTTTTATCCACCTTGATATCGCTGAGGACAACGCGATCGCCGGGCTTGGCGCTGAGACCACTTGTCGTGACCATGTTGAGCCAGGCTTCTCCGGCAGGCTCTACTTTGCCGTTGGCTACGAGGATGAGTCCCTTATGACCGCGAGGGATGGGGCGCATGGCGAAGCCCTGTTCGGAATCGAGGACGCGGATGAGTTCGAGACGGGTCTTGGCGTCGAGAGCGCTGTTGCCAAGGGCAACATGGGTAGGCGTAATTTGCGCAAAACGGCGGTCCACCGTGCTTTCGCCTGCCGGATGGTTGGTATCGACGATGCGGCCATCTTTGCCGATGGTGACGGCTTGCGAGTGGAGTGCGGCGGGAACGAGCAGAGCTATGGCTGCAGCGATGAAGAACGCTGCACGGCGGCAGGCCGAATTGCTCGAATTGCCAAAGCGGGTCGGAGACATAGGGACCGCTCCTGCTACCAGCATCGCGCACACTTTAGGACGAAACAAGCAAAAAGGTCAAATTTGGTTTGATGGGGTGTTAAATGCAGGGACAAAGCATCGAATGCAATCCCACAAATGATGGGGCACCTAAACCGCCAGTTCTCCCCATCTCAGCTCTCCCACAAAACAAAGCAGTGCCTTCTATTCTCCCAATAAATCATCGGTTGTTATCCTGAACGAAGCGCATTGGAGTTCCGCGCACAGTTTTATCGTTCGTGGGGTAGGCGGAGCGAAGGATCTGCGGTTGCCTTTCGCTGCCTTCCACATAACCCCAATTCCCGACCACCGAGAGGGTCACAAAAGTCTCGTGGCGCGCCAAGCGCGCAGCCGCTGCATGCAATGCAAAATAAATCCCAAATCTGTGGATAACTCTTGCGCTCAATTAAACCCTTTTGTGCCACACTAACAATCAAGCAGAAAAACGGCCCGATTCCTTTGGAATCGGGCCGTTCGTCATTCCGCTAACTCGCTAACTCAAAAGAAAGGAGTCCTCATGCGCTCATCGACAAGCACAATCCCCTGTACCCTGCACCCTGTCCCCCGCCTTTTGCACAGTTCCGGAATAAAGAAACTGCACAGTCCCTGTGCAATCCCCCCGCAACTCATACAAAACAAACGAACTGAAAAAGCACCCCGCTGTGCGCATACACACGGAGTCGCACACGACCTGTGCATCTCTCCACACGCCACTTCCTCTAACCGGGCTGATTAGTCTGAGAATCGGGAATATTCTCGTCCACAGGCGGAGGCGTGGATGCAGGTGCAATCTGAACCAGCACAGGCGCCGCTGGGACTTGCTGGCCCATGGCGGCTTCATGCTGACGGCGGGCGGCTGCATCAATGTCCACGGGGATGCCGCCGGGGATGATTTCGGGCGTGTTATAGCGGAAGTCGAGGTCGCGGGTGAGGCGGTAGAGGATGGGCAGAAATATCAGCAGGAGCAGAAAAATAAACCAACTGCCGTCGAGGCCGTAGCCTCCGCCGGTGAGCCAGAAGCTACCCATGGGATTGCCTTCGACAATGGGTGAGTGCTGGCTGTTGCCGGCAACGGTCAGGCCGAAGAGCAGGGCGCGGGTGGCCTTCCAGCCGAAGTTGAGGCCCCAGCTTAGCCACAAGGCGCGAGTGCGGAGATAGGCCGTGTAGAGCAAAAAGCTGAAGACGAAGGCTACAAAGACGCTGGCGTGGTTGGAGCCGGTTTGCAGGTCTGCCAGGACGGCGTAGAGCAGCGAGAAGGCCAGCACAGCAATGGTGGTTCCGAGAGAACGCGAGAGACGCTGGAAGGCATAACCACGGAATGCAATCTCTTCAGCAAGTGTAAGAAGCAGGAAGTACGCGATGTCTGCAAGCAGCCACAACCACGCAGCCGGCGTAGCAAGAAACTGCACAGCAATGCCGCCAAAGACAGTCATGGCAGCAACGCCGATAAGCGCAATAGCCCACCCGGTAGCGAGACCGAGGCCGATTTCTCCGACGAAGGCCTGGCGGAATGGGAACCCCTGCGCAGAGATAGGCTCAGGCTGACGATTGAGCGAGAACCCCATACCGGAAAAGCCAAGCAGCAGCAGAAAAACAAGCATCGCCTGCTCAATGAGCGGCTGCCACTGGTAGGAGATGATTCCCTGCCCTGTGAGGCCGAGCGAGGCGCGGTCAGCAAGCAGCCGGACCAGGATGAAATAGAAGAGCGCGGCTACGAACTGCATGTAGGCGCGGATGCGGCTATCGCCCCGGCCATTGCCGAAGGCGATGCTGGACGTAGGAGCTGCGCCGGGTGTGCTCATGGCAACACGCTCCTATGCTCCTGCCGTTTCTGACCCAGTTATTTTGGACTCGGTGTAGAACTGGGCGAGGTTGCGGAGCTTCTTGCGGCGGGCTGCAAGCAATTCGTTGAGCGAGAGTCCTGTGAGTTCGGCGAGGTGCTTGCGGAGGGTTTCGCCGAGGACGGTGGAGGCGGCTTCGGGGTTGCCGATGATTCCCTCTCCAGGCTCGGAGATGATGGCGTCTACGCAGCCGAGGCTGGCGACTTCCGGGGCGGTGATTTTGAGGGCTTCGGCGGCGGTCTGCTTCAGGTTGGCGTCGCGCCAGATGATGGCCGCTGCTCCTTCGGGCGGGATGACGGAGTAGACGGCGGTTTCGAGCATGAGCACGCGATCTGCGACTGCGAGTGCAAGCGCGCCGCCGGAGCCACCCTCGCCGGTGATGATGGAGATGGTGGGAACTTTGAGGCGGGCCATTTCCAGAAGATTGCGCGCAATGGCTTCGCCCTGGCCGCGCTCTTCGGCGCCGAGGCCGGGGTAGGCGGCGGTTACGTCCACGATGATGATGACGGGGCGGTTGAATTTTTCGGCGAGCTTCATGGCTCGGAGAGCTTTGCGGTAGCCCTCGGGGTTGGGCATGCCGAAGTTGCGCTTGATGCGCTCCTTGGTTGTTCCGCCTTTGCGGATGCCGATGACGAGGACTTCCTGGGTGTCGAGACGTGCCATTCCGCAGGCGACGGCTTCGTCGTCGCCGAAGCGGCGATCCCCGTGAATCTCGCTGAAATCCGTGAAGATCCGGTCGATCAGGTCCATGGGGTAAGGCCGCTGAGGATGCCGCGCCTTCTCTACTCTCTCCCAAGCCGCGGCTACTGCGGCGGAATGGGTTTGTGCTGCCTGCTCTTGGCTCATTTAATCCTTTGAGGAGTTTACGGCATTGCCGCGAAACCTCTCTGGTGATTCTACTAGGGACGAATGACGAAGGACGAGAGACGAGAGAAACAAAAACATGACAGGAGGTGGAGTGGCGGAGAAATGGCTGGTTGCCCGTACACTGGGGTGCATGGCGGCAGCGGTTGAGTTTCGGGATTTGGTGGTTGCGACGCACGAGGGGCGACGGCTGCTGGACGGGGTCTCGCTTGCGTTGGAAGAAGGCTCGGTTACGGCGGTGCTGGGACGGAGCGGGTCAGGGAAGACTACGCTGCTGCGAACTGTAAACCGGATGGTGGAAGTGAGCTCCGGCGAGGTGCTGGTGCGTGGCACAGCGGTTCATGATGCGGATGTGATTGCGCTGCGGCGCGGGATTGGGTACGTGATCCAGGAGACGGGGCTGTTTCCGCATTACTCCGTGGAGCGGAATGTGGGTGTGGTGCTGGAGGTGATGGGCCGCTCGCGTGATGAACGCGCGCGGCGATGTGAGGAACTACTGCGGGCTGTGGGGTTGGAGCCTGCTGTGTATGCAAAACGATTGCCTCATCAGTTGTCTGGAGGGCAGAGGCAGCGCGTGGGATTGGCGCGGGCACTGGCTGCCGAGGCGGAGATTCTGCTGATGGATGAGCCGTTTGGGGCGCTCGATCCGGTGACGCGGGCGGAGATGCACGAGATGTTGCGCGGGCTACTAACGCGGCTGAAGAAAACGGTACTGCTGGTGACGCATGATTTGAATGAGGCGCTGGTGTTGGCGAACCGGATTGTGTTGCTACACGAGGGGCGGATTGCTGCGGATTTGGCTGCGGGGGAGTTTCTGCGGTCTTCCCAAACCGAGGTTGCGGAGTATGTGCGGGCGTTTCAGCGTGGGCTGCAGAGGCAAGGGTTGCCGAGTCAGGAGGCGCGAGGTTGAGCGAATTTCTTGCGCAGTATGGCGGGCAGATTTTGACGTTGACCGTAGAGCACTTGTGGCTCACGGGGGCCGCGATGCTGTTTGCCGCGGCGATTGCGATTCCGCTAGGGATTTTGCTGACGCGAAAACCGGGATGGGCAAGGCCGGTGATGGGTGTGGCGAATGTGTTGCAGACTATTCCCTCACTGGCTATGTTTGGATTTCTGTTGCCACTGCCGTGGCTTGGCGAACGCGCGGCGCGGATTGCGATTGTGGCGCTAACGGCGTATGCGCTACTGCCGATTTTGCGCAACACCTATGCGGGGATTCGCGGAATTGATGCAGCTGTGCTGGAAACGGCTCGGGCACTGGGACTGACAGGATGGCAGCGGCTGCGAATGGTGGAGCTGCCTCTGGCCGCTTCGTTTATTCTTGCCGGCCTGCGTACTGCCGCTGTAACTTGTGTTGGCATCGCAACAATTGCCGCAGCAGTAGGCGCAGGTGGTTTGGGCGAACTTATCTTTCGCGGAGTAACTTCCGTGGATAACCGGCTCGTGCTGGGGGGAGCAATTCCAGCGGCACTGCTGGCGCTAGCTGCGGATGGGGTGCTTGGCTTGCTGGAACATCGCTTGAAGGCGCCTTCAGCATGATGCATCGCCTGTTCTTGCAGGGGGTTGCCGCGCTGCTCTGCGTAGCAATGGTAAGTTGCGCGCCACCGCGAGCAGATCATCCGGTGATTGGAGCAAAGAATTTCACAGAACAGGTAGTTCTCGGAGAGTTATTGGCGCAGGAGATTGAGGCGAAATCTCACCTGAAAGTAGAGCGCCGCTTTTATTTAGCTGGCAGCTACATTTGCCACCAGGCTCTGGTGTCGGGGCGCATTGATGCGTATGTGGAGTACACAGGAACAGCGCTGACGGCAATATTGAAACAGCCGTTAAATCGCAACACCGGACAGGTTCGTGAAGCTGTACAAGGACTATATACGCAACGCTATAACGTTCGTGCGGAGCCGGGATTAGGATTTGAGAATACGTTTGTGATGGTGATTCGCGGAGAGGATGCGCGGAGGTTACATCTGGCTACGTTGAGTGATGCTGCGCGGTATACGCCGCAGTGGCGGCTGGGCGTGGGGTATGAGTTTGAGCAGAGGCCGGATGGGTTACCGGGATTGAGCGCGGCTTATGGGTTGAAGTTTGCTTCCGCGCCGCGAACGATGGATTTGGGATTGCTGTACCGGGCGTTGCAGGCGCGGCAAGTAGATATGATTGCGACAAATTCCACCGATGGGCCGATTGCCGCGATGGGGCTGGTTGCGCTTGCGGACAATAAGCACTACTTTCCGCCTTATGAGGCTGTGCCGCTGGTGCGCGAAGATGCGCTGCAGAAGTGGCCACAGATTCAGGATGCCCTCAATGCGCTGGCGGGGCATATAACGGCTGAAGATATGCGGGCGATGAATGAAGCTGTAGATGGAGAGCACCGCGATCCGGCCCAAGTGGTGCGGGAGTTTCGTGCCAGAAAGGGACTTTGACACGCACCGCACTGTTACGGCTTGCGGTTGTCACCCTCCTGCTCTTCCAATTCAATCTCAGTAGCTGGCTCGCTTTCGGGTGTCGCTTCCGTGGCCGGGATTTCTTCTCCGGCTATAAGTTTGTCAAGACGATAACCTGCGGATTCCAACTCCGACAGGGATTCTTCGATTTCTTCCGTGATGGCTGAGGCTATGGTCTCGTTGAACTTGGGTTCGGCGGCCAAATGGAGCAGCGTGGGAAGTTGGAGGAACCACAATAGCTGCTCGTAAGGCTCGCGGATTATATATTCGTGATCTCCGGAGACGTGGACACCGGTTAGCCAGCGAACATCGGGGTCTTGCCAGAGCGCTGGACTCAGGATTGGTGCGAGCTCAGGCTCGCCCGCTTCGGTTGCTGCGGGTTCTGTGGCTTGTTCGGAGTGGGATTCCGTTAACAGCAAAACTTTGATGCGGGCGGCGGTGCGCCATGCTTCTTCGCCTTCGATACCGAGAGCTTGGAAGGCTTTGGCTAACGGCTCGCGGAGGCGCAGGCGGTCGAAGAGGTCGAGCGCGGTTTGCCCGGGCTGTTCGGGATGCACGGATGAGGCGAGCGCTCCGAGGATACCGAGTACGAGAAGCGGCACCCATGATTGCGGGGTTTCCGTGGCCAAGATGCTGTGGGCCGGCGCCGGAAGCTCGGAGGCTAGCGTGGGCAGGTTGCGGATAGCGTAAACGATTTCACGAAAACCGGATTCGAGGGAGGCGGGTTCGGTGAAGGATTCGGGTTTGGTTTCTGCGAATCGCTCGTAGGCGGCGTGGGCCTCTGTGAAGAAATCTTCACTGAGTTTCCAGAGGGTGTTGCAGGGAGTTGGCTCTACGCTCTCCTGCTCTGCTTTAGGTGCTGCGATGAGATCCAGGATGAGTTCGGGATCGAGCGCTTTGAGAAGAGCCTGATGCGCGGCGCTTAGTTCGAGGTTGGCGAGCGCGTCGTCGAGGCTGGGCACGCCGCGGCTTGAGAGATGGCTGCAGAGCGTGTCCCATGGTGCGGCTTCTGTAGCGTGGAGCACGCGCCAGTTGAGGAGGACGCGGCACTCGTAGGCGCGGAGCGAGAAGAAGAGACCGTTGCGAGCAAGGTCTGCAGCACGGATGAGGTATTCGAGGCCGATGAGGGAATCTTTATAGGCGATGATGTGATGCGGCTCATGGTTGGTGTGGGCGAAGCCGAGGCCTTCCGCGAGTGTGCGCTGAGCAAGGCTGCCGCTGGACTTGTCGGCATAGAGGACGGAGTGGCGGAGACGGCCGCTGGTTTCCGCGTAGACGTTGTTGTAGATGACAAGCGCGGCGTGGGGGCCTACGCGGTTGGAGTAGGCGAAGACATTTTCGTCGGTGTGGCCGTTGGCGTGTGCGAAGTCGTATAGGAGAAAGTTGGTGCTCTCCGCGAAGAGCCAGCGGAGCTTGAGAAGCGGGGCGATTTCGCGCTGGTGGCGCTCGATGAGCCAGTGGTCGGGAGTCTCGTCGAGGCGTGGGCGACGGTACTCCATGCCGTACTTTTCGGTGAAGCCTTCAATCTGGCCGTGGCCGAACATGGGGAGGCCGGGGAGGGTGGCCATGAGCGCGGCAACTCCGAAACACTTGTCGCCTTTGCCGAACTGGTCGATGGCGGTGCGCTCGTCAGGGTTGGACATGAAGTTGACGTAGCGCTTAAGGATGTCGGGGTCGAACTCGATGGTGTTTTTGAGGACACTGCGGTAGTTAGCGTTGTCTTCATCGCGGAGCATGACCATGAAGGCCGAGTTGTAGACGCGGTGCATGCCGAGGGTGCGGACGAAGTAGCCTTCCATTAGCCAGAAGGCTTCGGCGAGGAGGAGCGTGCCCGGAACTTCGGCGGCTACACGGTCTACTACTTCTCGCCAGAACTCGTGGGGCATGTGGCGGTCGAATTCGGCTTGTGACATCGAGTATTCGGAGCGGGAGGGAATGGCTCCGCTGGCACCGGGGCCGGGGAACCATAGGCGATGGTAGTGGCGCTTGGCTAGCGTCATTGCGGCATCGAAGCGAATGACAGGAAAAAGGCGCGCTACGTGGAGGATGGTCTGGATGACCTGCTCGCGGACGGCGGGATTCATGTAGTCGAGCTGCGCGGTGTCATTCCAGGGGAAGCTGGTGCCGTCGTTGCCGTGATAGATGTAGCGGGTTTCTCCAGATTGGTTATCGCGGCGGCGGAAGACTACAGCGGCGTCCTGCTGCGAGTAATATTTGTCGTCAATTTTGATTTCTACTCGCGAATCGGCAGAGAGGTCGGGGCCGTTGAAGGAGTATGCCGGGTAGGGCGAATCGTTGCGGGAGAGAAACCAGTCGGGGTGTTCGACTACCCAGGGGGAATCAATGCCCATGTGGTTGGGAACCATGTCGCTGGCGAGGCGGATACCGTGGTGGAAGGCGCGGTCTCGGAGGCGGGTGTAGGCTGGTTCGCCGCCGAGGTCGTCGGCAATGCGGTAGTCGAAGAGGGAGTAAGCAGAGGCTACTGCGTCGGAATTGCCTGTGAGGAGCTTGATGGTGCGCGAGGCGCGGCTGCGCTCCCAGATGCCGATGAGCCAGAGGGTGTTAATGCCACGGTTGGCCAGCGTGGCGAGTTCTTCGTCGGGGATGTCGTCGAGGCGGGTGATCTCGCGGTTGAGGCGCTTGGAGAGCTGCGCGAGCCAGACGTAGGTGCTTTTGGCGATCATGACCGTTTCGGGCATCCATGCGGTATCTGGCGAGAATTTTTCGTACTCGTGGGTGGGGTCTCCGAAGGTGGGGACCTGTGCGTGAGCCTCGATGGAAGGACTGAAGTGCTGGCCGGTGCGTTGGCATTCTGCGGCAGCCTGTGCAGCAGCAGCCCGAGCTTGCACGGCGGGCGGGTTGAACTGCATCCAGATGGCGAGTTCTTCTTCGTGAAGGATTTCGCCGGCTGTGAGGAGGTAGCGATCTAGCGTGTCGCCTAAGAGGGGACGCCAGAGCTGGCGGAGGAGGTCTAGCTGGCTGCGGAGGGATGTGGGAGCGGCCTGCGCGGGGGCGGTGAGCAGCGAGAGGAGATTCAGCGGCTTGGCACCTTCAATCGGGATGAGCGGACGCGTGGCGAAGTAGGTGGGGAGTTCGCGGGCCACTTCTTGATAGGCGGTAGATTGGGCGAAAGGGGTGTCGTTGAATAGCTCTTCAAAAGGCTTGAAGGCGGGGTTGTGGTTGGCGATCCAGAGGAGGAGGAGTTCTTCCAGAGCGACTTCGCGGTGAGGGCGGCCGCTGGTGGATGCGGCAAGCCACTGCTGCGGGGTCTGCTCGCCGCCCAAGATGGTAGAGCCGGGGAATTGTTCGACGAAGGTGAGGAGCAGCTTGTCCACTTCAGCGGGGCTAGATTGCGCGGAGAACCAGTCAAGAGCGCGGGTGAGGACTTCTGGGTCGAATTGCTCGCGGTAGCGAGCGATGAGGGCGTGGCTGGCCTCGTCGATGAGACCCATGGCGTAGAGTTGACCAGCGTGAACGGCTTGTTCAGGATGCTTTTCTACGTTGCGCACTTGGTTTATGCGGTGCGCGAAGGCCCGGCAGGCAGCAAGGGAGGCAAAGACGACATTACCATTGTAGGCAAAGAGCGTTGCGTCGAACTGGTAGCGCTCACGTGCCGCAAGCGCGATGTGGAATTCCATCATAAGGATGACTTGCTCCGGGATGCTCTGCACACGTAAATTTTGGGCGCCTGGAATGCCGATAGGCACTCTAAACACGGTAAAGGGTACAGTATCATCCCGGCACTACGGGGCGCAGCGAGATAGGCGACTATAGGCGACATGAACCCTGCTCCCGTAATCTCATACCTTCCCCTTGATGCAGAGAGATGGAGGCGGAGTTGAATACGTCTGCCTCGAAATGCAACGGGGGCTTCTTTTTCAGACTGCATTTCGTTGCACCGATACCAAGCATCCATCTTCCGCTCATTTTTACTGCTCATGAACACATTTCCTCCCGGGTAACTGCACCATAGGGCACCGAATATCCATTTCTATTTACGCATTTACGGACATGCCTTCTAAAAAGCTCGCCAGATGTTGGCAAAACGAAGAGAAGCAGCCATGGCTCTTCGTCAACAACGAAATCCACCATAACGAGGGATGCCAATCGCTCTTACTTCCCTCTTCGACCTAGCATTTATGACGATGAAATCCGTAAAGGTACAATGTCGTTCATGATTGCATTTGAAGAGCCGCTCGGCCATCTCTCCGATGGAACTATCGCGAAATCACAGATCGCGGTACAAAGTCCCTTGTACGAAGCGGCTCTGCTGATGGACCTTCTTGGAGGCACCACGCCAGTTCTCACTCCGGATATTGATTGGCATGTCTTCCATAATATGGCAGCGAGAAATGGTGTTCTCAATTATGTCTTTGACATATTCGAAAAAACAGACACACAAGTTCCCGATTTCTTTGCAGAGTCGGCCAGAGAGAGCCAATCTGCGGCAACGAGCCGCGCCGAGGAGTTGCGCCGTCTTTTGGAAGCGTTTGCGAACCAGCAAATTGACCTTCTCCCACTGAAGGGCCCTGCTTTGAGCCTGAGGCTTTATGGTGACGCATCTTTGCGTACTTCGAGTGACCTTGACCTGTTAGTACGACGCAAGGATTTTTTAAATGCAGAGTCACTGCTGATTAGCCTTGGATTCTTTCCTCACAATCAACTCTCCGGCTATGACAGGAAATTTTTTCGTAATGGCCTTTTGGTTGAGTTGCACTTCGAACTCGGCGATAAGAGATATCTACCATTGGACACAGAGGGAGCATGGAGCCGTGCCCATGCCATTACATTCCATGAGGTTCCTGCTTTCTCCATGTCGAAGATAGACCTGGCACTCTATCTCTGCTGCCATGGAGCCAAGCATGGATTTTCGCGGCTCATCTGGATTCTCGATAGTGTGCAATCGCTACAAGGATGGCACAACTGGGAGTATGAGTCCCTCCTGAAGCTGGCGCAACAACGCAATCTAACTCCCTGGTTACTTTTCGCATCTGCGGTCCTTCGCACAGCATTTCCCCATCGCTTTCCCAAAACAATGGAGAAACTATTTTCCTCATCTCCGCTTAACAAGCGCATGGAACGCACAGTAACGCGGATGCTCTCCGACAACTTTCAAAAAGGACTCAATGACTACCGCTTGCTTTATCTGCAAATTGAGCCAAGCATATGGAAGCGGCTGCGCTATAGCCTAAGCTATTTTTCACCAACAGCCGAGGATCGCCAATGGGCGCGTAACCACCACATCCCGGCAGGTCTCATGCTCATGCTGCGTCCATTTCGCTTGTTTGGTAAACATGGCGTTCGCAAAATATTTCACACGTTTTATCCGCAAAGCTAGACAAAATAAATCGCACTGATTCTGTATCCCTCCGCACAACACTTCCCTCAATCGATTCGCTAATCTCGTGGCTGAGCGGACGGACCGATCTTTTGTAGCAGTGAGATTGTTGGCGCGGCGCATGTATATCTGGATTCCGAACGACGCAAGATGCAACAACAGAAGAAGCCGAGAACTCTAGATGGCTGTGCACTATTTCCCTCTAATTTCTGGCACCTGTAACAGGATGTGCGGCAGTGGACTCATGCTAGCTGTCTTGGTATCATATAAAGAGTCTTGGAGAGGTGCCAGAGCCCGGTTGAATGGAACCGCCTCGAAAGCGGTCATACGTGAAAGCGTATCGCGAGTTCGAATCTCGCCCTCTCCGCCATACTTAGAAAATAAAAAGAGCGGCTGGAGCGGGTGTTTCCCCGGCCCTGATTTTTATAAGACTTCCCCACAAAAACATGGCGCATGCGTTGATATTTCCAGTAGCAATGTGATGGGCTTGGCGAAAACGGTACCAAATTGAGAGTTAGTATTTTGGCAAAACCCGCCTGAAGAGGGCGGAAGGATTTTGCCAATGAAGAAGAAGTTTTCTGTGGAGCAGATTGTGTCAGTTCTGAAGCAAGCTGAGGTGGGAGTACCTGTGGCGGAATTGATCCGGAAGGTTGGGATCACGGAGCAGACGTTCTATCGGTGGAAGGCGAAGTATGCGGGGCTGGAGGTAGATCAGGTTCGGCAGATCAAGCAACTCAAGGAAGAGAACACGAAGCTGAAGCAACTGGTGGCTGAACTGACACTGGATAAGACGATGCTGCAGGACGTTCTAAGAAAAAAGTTGTAAAGCCCTCGCGGCGCCGCCCGCTGGTGGAGCACTTGAAAGCCTGCTATCGGGTGAGCGAACGGCATGTATGCACGGTTCTGGAGATCGGACGGACAACATACCGCTACGCAGGCCGCCAGGAGCAGTGGGTGGAACTTCGCATGCGGATGCGGGAGATTGCTCAGATCCGTGTGCGCTACGGATACCGGAAGATCCGCGTGCTGTTAAACCGCGAGGGCTGGAAGGTTGGTAAAGACCTTGTCTACCAGTTGTACAAGGAAGAGGGACTCGGGCTGCGTAAAAGACCTGCTGGACGGCGGCGCGCCGTGGTGCATCGTCAAGAGCGGTTCCGCCCGACAGGTCCGAACCAGGTATGGGCTATGGATTTCGTGGCCGATCAGCTCAGCGATGGGAGGCGTTTCCGCTCGCTGACGGTAGTAGATATCTATACGCGGGAAAGCCTGGCTATCGAATCCGGGCAAAGCCTGCGAGGAGAAGACGTGGTGCGAGTTCTCAATCGACTAAAAGAACAGCGGGGTCTTCCGCAGCTGCTGTTCTGTGACAATGGGTCCGAGTTCACCGGTCAGATGATGGACCTGTGGGCTTATCGCAATGGTGTGAAGATCGACTTCTCTCGTCCCGGAAAGCCCACCGACAACGCCTTCTGCGAATCGTTCAATGGAACCTTCCGATCCGAATGCCTGGATACAAACTGGTTCCAGTCCCTCGCCGAAGCCAGACAAGTGATCGAGGCCTGGCGGCAGGAATACAATGTGAGTCGTCCTCACAGAGCTCTGGCCGATCGCACGCCGACAGAGTTCGCCAGTCATATCGCGGCTAGACGCGATATGACTGAAACAAAAACAGGCCAAAGACTAACCATCTAAGTGGTACTGTTTTTCCGGGCCCTTCACTTGTCCAGTTCTCTCTTATCCACTGGCACATTTCAAGCCGGGCACTCCACAGATCACTATGCAGTCTGCGGTTGAGAATGCATTTACGCTAACTGCTTGTTGGAAACTTGCGGAATTAACAGCTAGCAGCAAGAGACTTGATTTAACGCTGGATGACTGGCCTAGGCTGCGTTGCGCAAAGCGGCACTCTGGACCATGGCCAATTTTCAGCGACAGTCTACGAAAGCACGCGACAGAGCAAAACTCTGAGCTATCGCCCTACCGGATATGCGGCTGGGGCAAGCTACCGAGGCTGCCCGCTCGCCCGCCAAAACGCACGGCCAAAGCGCTTTGCCCGGCAAGGGGCAAAGGCCTGGGGATGTCATTGGGAACCTGCGGCTTTCTTTTAAGCAGCGCGAACATTAGCAGGTAGTAGCTAAGAGTGCCAAGTGTCCAGTTAAAAAGGGAAATAAGAAGTATGGTCGACCAAAATGCAGTAATTGCAGATCTCAAATCCGAATCCTCTTGCAGATTGGTGCGATACATATAAAGCCAAGCTCGCAAGAGAAAATAGGCCACGAAGATAATCCCTACTATCCCAATGTAAATCAATAATATGAAGAAGACACTATCTATAGGATAGTTGGCAATTTTTGTAGGTGCATTGGAGACATTTCGTTCAGGATTGGGAACCATGCCAATGCCAAACAATTTTCCCTGCAGATCAGCTGCAGTAAAGTGGCCATAGGCCTCCATCCATCCGGCATAACGCGAATTCATAGAATCCGTACTGGAAAGACTTGCCTGGGTGACATTGCTGCTCAGAGCCGTCACCAGCACACCAAGCCCAACTATAAACCACAATAAAGGCAGCCACACTCCAAAGCGCTGCAGCATTCGATTCGAGAACACGAAAATAGAACACAGGCAGCATACGAAACAAACAAACGTCAGTCGCGTGTAAGTGGCATAGCATATAAAAGCGGCCGCCGCTATGATGAGAATTCCGTGTACTGTTCCGTAAAAACTGCGGCAAAATCGCGCGCCAAGCGCCGCGACAAATGAACAAAACAGTCCCAGATTAAGACCATTGTTAAACAAGCCGAAGGCTCGCTGAAGCCCTCCACTAAAAATTGTGGCTGGGGCTACATAGGTCTGATCATCGCTTGCCGTAGCAAGTATTGGGGTATTGGTAACATACTGCATGAGTGCAATGATGAAATTCACCCAGAAGCAGATCAGAATAAGCGTGGTAAATGTGTCTTCGCTTATCTCAATCGGACATGCCGAACACACAGCGGCCAGCGTGAGCGCCCAAAAATAGGCGAAATATGTATCAAAAATCTCTTTAGCGCCCAACTCTTCTATGAAGTGCAAACTGGCTGAATCGAGAACAAGAAATGTCAATAGCATTAACACGGGTACAAGCAGAGGAGAAGGAGTGAACCTCACCCGGATCAAGCTTGTAAAAAATACGCAGCCTATAAGATAGAGAGGAACAATGACGATGGGAATTAGTAAACGTCCCCCAAAAATTGCTATTTCAAGTTCCGGAAGAGTTCCATCCATCATTAACAATAAGAGGCATAGAGCCATGGAAAAACGCACAAAGAGCATCGGCGAAAGGATTGGTGTAGTTGCCCCAGGAAACTGTGCCATATTAGGGGCTTGTTGAAAGCTGCTCAATTATCCAATTCCTTTCGCGCAATCTTCCCGCTAATGACATTCTACGCATATGCCGACAAGGCGGAGATCATGATCTGCAACCCGCGCCAGGCGGCACAGTCAGTAAACTTTGCAGTTTCTGCACCGCCACGGCCAGTATCTAGAACTGGTAGATAGCTGCGGAAGATGCTGCTGCGAGCAGAGTTGTTATGCCCATAAACGCGTTACGCAGATAGCTGAACGGGACATATACGATGTCGTCCGCTTGGAGAGCGATATCCGTCCTTTTGCCTTTCTGCATGGCACTGAGCGGCAAAGGTATTTCCACGTAGGAACCATCCGGCTGCTTTCGCACCAACCGAGCCTTCGACGGCACCGCAGTGGGAGGCGTTCCACCAGCTAAAGAAACAGCCTGCAGCACCGAAAGCTTCGAATCATTCGTAGCCATCGGATAACCGCCAGGGCGCACTACATCCCCAAGCATATATACGACCTCAACCTTGGGAACCATCACAATATCGCCGGGATAAACCTTTAAATTCGAGTCGAGAGCCGTCTTGGCGATGTTGGAAATAAAAACATCCTCTCTCGCGCCCGAGGCGTGCCTCTCGATGGTAACCTTGCGGTTCGCATTGTCCAACAGTCCACCCGCAAGCGCAACCACATCCAGTAAAGAGCGTGGCGTTGTGATTGGATAGGCTCCCGGAGCACGCACATACCCTAGCACAGTTACAGTTTGAGTGGCCGGCTGATCGATCGTTATGCTAACGTGCGGAGCTAACAGATAGTGGCTATTAATAAGTGCCTCACGGACTACTTCCGCAGCCTGGGCAGGAGTCAAGCCAACAAGCTTCACACTCCCTCCAAAGATAAGAGGTAGCGTCCCTGCATCCGTGACACGCGCAGACTGCTCCAGTTCCGGAGATTCCAATACCTTCACATGCAGGAGATCGCCTGGGCCGATGACATAACTCTCCAACTGGCCGTGGAGCACGGTGCCAGCAAACACAAATGCCAGCAGAATACTAAGCATCTTCATTGCGCTTCTCCGACTTCTTTTCTTCATAACCGTACTTGGTACTTCCGTAATATCCGTAATAACCATAGTAGGCAGCAGATCTGACGGGAACACCGTTGAGAAGTACGCCAATCGCCGGAAATGCCGGATTGGCAGCATGAGGAACAAGAAGCTGTAGCGACCGCTTCAAACCGATTCGCGTGGTCTGTCCGGACCGCGCCACAAGCACAGTGGTATCCGCCAATTTCTCAATTGCAAGAGCATCAGACACGGCGAGCACCGGCGCCGAATCGATCACAATAAAGTCATACTCAGATTTCCACTCATCTAACAAGGTCATCATGCGTTGAGAGGCTAATAGCTCCGCTGGATATGGGGACACAGGGCCAGCGGCAAGGAATTTAACCCTGTCATGACCAGGAAGCGACAGCGGCGTAACAACCGTGGCAGAAGCAGCAAGCAACTGGCCTAAGCCTGCAGTCGGATGTATCCCTAATCTTCCACTCAAGCCAGGTCTGCGCAAGTCACCTTCAATGAGGAGAACACTTTTGCCCATCTGACTCAGCACGACGGCCAAGTGAAAAGAAATTGTCGATTTTCCTTCGGCAGGGCTACCGCTTGTAACCAGGATCACCTTAGGAGGCTTTCCATCTCCCGAGGTTGAAAGCAGAACAGTGGAACGTAAGTTGCGTATGGCTTCCACAAATGGAGAATAGTCCTTCTCTGCATCCTGCCAAACGAGAAGAGCGTTTTTCTTTTCCTCCAGTTGAGGCAGAATGCCTAGCAAGGGAGCACCAATCGCTTCCACCTCTTCGACACCCTGCACCTTGTTGTCCAGCGCATCCGCAAGCAGGCAAGCGCCTCCTGCAAGAGCGCCGCCAAAAAAGACTCCCAACGCCAAGATCACCGGAACATTGGGTGTGTGCGGGCTGT
This sequence comes from Occallatibacter sp. FHG110214_02, assembly GCF_059115385.1. NCBI lineage: Bacteria > Pseudomonadati > Acidobacteriota > Terriglobia > Terriglobales > Acidobacteriaceae > Occallatibacter > Occallatibacter sp. FHG110214_02. The sequence goes on from NZ_JBZYWK010000013.1 coordinate 91,538, forward strand.
CCGGCTCGCTGGCAGGCACCACAACGGAAATATTCGAGGACTTCAGTCCTTCTACAATGCCCGCTTCCTTCAGACGCTTCAGCAGGTCTTGATAGAGCTCTTGACTCTGATCCGCTTCTTTTGCCGCAATGGTGTACTCAATCGTCTTATCGTTGAGCTTCTCTGCCTCGCTGCGATTAGCCTGATAAACCGACTTCAGGCCCTGCTCTGCTTTGAGAGCAACCTCATAGTCGGTCCGCGCACGCTCTCCGATACGTTTAACTTCTTCCTGAAGCAACTGGTGCACGCGATCCAACGATGCGCGCTCTTCAACGAGCTTCGGATAGGCGCTCCCGTATACGGCTGCGTCCTGTTTGACTTGCGTATCCAGCGTTGCTTCCTGCTGGCGCAAGTTCTGGATTAGGGTCAGAGAGTTCTGAACTCCTTGCCCAGAGGAGCTTGCCATGGTGGTACCGACCAACTGCGAAATTAATTCCGGATCGCCTGAACTGGCAACCTGATACACAGACTGCTTGACAATTCTGTTTAACTCCGCCCCGGAATACTGCGTGGTTGAGGCTTGCAACCGGTCAAGGACAGGACTAAAAATTACAGGCTTGCCCTGCATGTCGGTGGCGCCAACGCCAAACAAGCCGGTATCCTTCTGCATTTGCACGACCTTGCTTTCAAGATCGGCACTCTGCTTTCTCAAATCAGAAAGCTGCCCTTCCAGCCACTGCGATACCGAGGTTGTCGCATTGAATTTCGTCTGGAAGGTAAAATCGATCAACCCTTGAAAGAGATGGTTAACAACGGCCGCGGCAACCTTCGGGTCACGATTGCTGAAACTGACATCAATCAGCCTTGTACCGGAGTGCACTCTCACAGCCAAGTGGCCTGCAAACGCTTTGAGGGCAGCAACGCGCCGGTGCGGTGCGTACTCAATGGGCACGCCAACCGGATCGGCAGTCCCTTTCGGAGTTATGGCCGCAAACACCCAATGCAAAGGATTAAACCTAGACTTAAAATCCTTATTGTCCTCCAGATTCATATCCTTAATTACTTTAAGAGCCAGCGTATCGGACTTAAGGATATCTGCCTGTGTCTGGAGATCAAGGTTGGCCGAAAGCGAATCCCCTGCGCCGCCGCCACCATCACCCATCATACTTTGGAGATCAAGCGCATCCGAACTAGACTTCTGTAATTCAATAACACCGGAAGCCTGGTATCTCCGCGTCATAAAAATGCACGCAAGAACGGCCAACGCCAGTACTACAAAAAAAGTGATGAATCCGACGCGTCTTCTACGTTGAAATATACGAATTATTTCTTGAAGAGAGGGTTGGGAATTTTCGGCGTTACTCACCTAATTGCGGACCTCACTATAGCTTAGTTTCCGGTTGAGTCATAGCATAACATAGGAGATAGACAACTCTTTATATTTCAACTGTTTTGATTTCGACTATCAAGTAGACTACTCTATAGATTCTGATTAGGTTTGACTTACCCACATTTCAGTTGTTTTCTACCCCGGTCTCGATCAAAATTTCGAGGACTACTCTTACAATCTGTCACCTAAGAATAACCGCTGCACCTGAGGAAAATCTTGTTCACGTAAAAATAAATTCCCTGACCATCACGGGCGTACGACATACATACAACCATACAACGCATCTTTAATTGCGTGGACCATGCTTTGGAGCTAATGAATGCATATTCTTATTCTGGGAACACGGGGAATCCCTGCGAAACATGGCGGTTTTGAAACTTTTGCAGAAGACCTTGCCCTGTTCCTTGTTGGATGCGGCCATGAAGTAACCGTCTACTGCCAGGTTGAGCCTGAAGGAAACATTACAACAGATAAGTGGCGCGGTGTGAATCGCGTTCTTGTTCCGGGAGGCGAAGGCGCACTCGGAACAGCAATTTTCGATGCGAAGGCGGCATGGCATGCGTCTCAAAGCAACGGGGTAGTATTGACACTTGGATATAACACGGCAGTGCTTAGCGCGCTCTATCGTTTGCGGGGTGTGCCCAACCTGATGAATATGGATGGGATAGAGTGGAAACGAGCTAAGTGGCCTCCACTCCATCGGGCATGGCTATGGATGAATGAATGGTTCGGCGCCCGACTGGCTAACCATCTTGTTGCCGATCATCCGGAGATTCGCAGACACCTGGAAAGGCACACTCCGGGTAAGAAAATTTCCACCATTCCTTACGGCGCTCACGTGGTTGAATCTGTCGATCAGGAAGTTGTTCGTTCGTTTGAGCTGACTCCGAAAAACTACTACCTTGTAATCGCCCGCCCTGAGCCGGAAAACTCCCTGCTTGAAGTAGTGCGCGCCTACTCGCGGCGCCAACGCGGAATTCCGCTGGTAATCCTGGGGAAATATGAACCGGAGCTGAATGCTTTTCACCGGAAGGTGCTTGAGGCGGCAAGTCCAGAGGTTCATTTCCTTGGAGCAATCTATGACACGAAAGTGGTCCAGGCATTGCGCTACTATGCGATTGCATATATCCACGGGCACCAGGTAGGAGGAACGAATCCCTCCCTGGTGGAGTCTTTGGGGGCAGGGAATGCGGTCATCGCTCATGACAATCTGTTCAATCGCTGGGTCGCGGGAGATTCCGCGCGTTTTTTCAAAAATGAAGATGAGCTTGAGGCAATCCTTGATTCGTTAACGCAAAACCCAGAGCAGCTCCAGACCATGGAACAAGGAAGCCGCAAGCGCCACCATGACTCCTTCATGCTGCATGATGTTTTGGCACAGTACGAAGAGGTACTGCGCTCCTGGGACCGTGGATGATGAATTTCATCGGAGCACGGCATAAACATGGTATCTTGAGAACGACTGCTCACTGCATAGCTCATGCGGAGCAGCTACGGTCGCGCAAACATAAATTTCAGGGGCCATCTGAAGGCTCTTCCGGCCGTCTATTCAAAGCTCATTCCTTCGTCATCTGTGCGAAAATTGTTTCATAGTGGTAGATATAATTTCTGATATCTAGCTTAGGAGTTGTGGAGTGAACGACAAGATACTTGTAACTGGTGGTGCAGGTTTTATTGGTTCCAATTTTGTCTTGACCTGGATAGCAGCTACAAATGAATCCGTAGTAAATCTGGACAAGTTGACCTATGCCGGAAATCCGGAAAACCTCTCTACGCTCAACAGCAATCCGCTTCATACCTTGGTGCGTGGAGATATCTGCGATGCGGAACTGGTCAGTTCCCTGCTACGTGAACACCAGCCACGCGCTATTGTTCACTTCGCCGCGGAGAGCCATGTTGACCGCTCCATCTCTTCGCCAGGTGAATTTGTACGCACGAACGTAAATGGCACCTTTACGCTCCTAAGCGAAGCGAAGAAATACTGGTCTGAGCTAGAAGACGACGACCGAAAGGCCTTCCGGTTTCTCCATGTGTCAACGGATGAAGTTTATGGCACGCTTGGGCCGAATGATCCAGCGTTTTCTGAAACGACTCCGTATGCTCCCAACAGCCCTTATGCGGCATCTAAGGCAGCATCCGATCACTTGGCGCGTGCTTACTATCACACTTACGGCATGCCCGTGCTGACGACAAACTGCTCGAACAATTATGGCCCTTTCCAGTTCCCCGAAAAGCTGATTCCTCTGGTGATTCTGAACGCTCTGAACGGTAAGCCTCTGCCTGTATACGGCGACGGCAAGAATGTGCGCGACTGGTTATTTGTGGAAGAGCACTGCTCGGCGATTCGCAGGGTGCTTGAGAGCGGACAGCCGGGTGAAACGTATAACGTGGGCGGAAACAGCGAAAAGACCAATATCGATGTCGTGCATGCGATCTGCGACATTCTCGATGAGATCAAGCCCGATACCGCGATTGGACCGCGCCGCTCGCTCATCCGCTTTGTGCAGGACCGCCCGGGACATGATCGGCGGTATGCAATCAATGCAAGCAAGATTGAGCACGAACTCGGCTGGAAGCCCGCTGTGCAGTTTGAGGGCGGTCTGCGAAAGACAGTTCAGTGGTACCTAAATAATCTCCAGTGGGTAGAGAGCATCCGCACCGGCGCTTATCTCGACTGGATTGAGCATAATTACGCGGAGCGATTGGCCTAATGAAAGGAATTATTCTGGCAGGCGGGTCAGGTACCCGGCTTCACCCCGTAACCCAGGTTGTCTCCAAGCAACTATTGCCGGTTTACGACAAACCCATGATTTATTACCCGCTCTCCACGCTGATGCTGGCTGGATTGCGCGACATCCTGATTATCTCTACTCCCCAGGATATTGGCCGATTTCGCGATCTACTGGACGATGGACATAACTGGGGCATCAATATTACCTATGCGGTCCAACCCAGCCCGGATGGTCTGGCACAGGCGTTCATTATTGGCCGTGAATTTATTGGCGATGATACATGCGCGCTTGTTCTAGGAGACAACATCTTCTATGGCCAATCCTTTTCTCACCAGTTACAGAGCGCGGCTACGTTAAAGAGTGGAGCGACGGTATTCGCCTACCCGGTAACAGACCCGGAGCGGTATGGCGTAGTGGAGTTTGACCGTAATGGGCAGGCTATCAGCATTGAAGAAAAGCCGCTCAAGCCCCGGTCCCGTTATGCAGTGACTGGGCTCTACTTCTACGACAATGACGTGGTACAGATGGCCGCAGACTTGAAGCCTTCCGCACGCGGTGAGCTTGAGATCACGGATCTGAATCGCCTTTATCTTGAGGCTGGGCGTTTAAATGTTTCAATCATGAGCCGGGGTATGGCATGGCTGGACACTGGAACCCACGATTCCCTTTTTGAGGCAGGCTTGTTTATTCAGACCATTGAACACCGGCAGGGCCTCAAGATTGCATGCCCTGAAGAAATTGCATGGCGGCTTGGCTATATCACCACCGATGAAATGAAAAAGCTTGCCGGCAAAATCTCCAAGAGCGGATATGGGAAATATCTCCTGACGCTCGCGGACGAAGATGGGTTCGTGCCGTCAATCCTTGCGGATTGACGGCGGTCGTCTTTTTCCTGTCACGAACGGCAAAATGCCAGCAACTTATAAGAATGCTTTGAGGTTATTTTCGTGGGCCGACGGATATTGATAACAGGCGCGAATGGCCAGGTCGGTACCGAACTGAAGCGGGCATTTGCGATGGATGGCGAAGTTATTGCGATTGACCGAAAAACGGTGGACTTAACCTCTGCTGAAAACCTTCGCTCGCATGTGCGCGCCATTGCTCCTGATGTCATTCTCAATCCGGCTGCCTATACGCAAGTCGACAAAGCAGAAGCGGAACCCGAGCTAGCGTGGGCAGTGAATGCCGTAGCTCCGAAAGTTCTGGCAGAGGAGGCACTGAGGCTCGGCGCTACCCTGGTGCATTATTCAACGGATTACGTCTTCGATGGCTCGAAACAGGGAGCATGGAACGAAGAGGATTCGACGCATCCACTGGGCGTCTATGGTGCAAGTAAATTAGCCGGAGAAACAAATATTCAGCAGGTGAGCGGAAAATATCTTATTTTTCGCACGAGCTGGGTTTATGGACCGCATGGGAAGAATTTCTTTTTAACCATGCTTCGGCTGGGCAAAGAACGGGACCAACTCTCCGTGGTTGATGACCAGTTTGGAGCGCCCACCTCTTCGCTTGCCATTGCGAATGCCACCCATGCCATTCTGAGCGGCGTTGAGCAGGGCAGGTTTGGTGAAGCCAGCGAGTGGTCTGGGCTATACCACATGACATGTTCCGGCTCTACGTCATGGTGCGGCTTTTCACGCTCCATCTTTGCTCGCGCCGGCAAGCTGCTGAACGGACGGATGCCAGAAGTAGCAGCCATTCCTACGATGGCTTATCCTACACCAGCGAAACGTCCATCGAACTCACAGCTTTCCAATGCGAAGCTCAATACGCGGTTTGATGTGCGCCTTCCCGAGTGGCAGGCCGAACTGGATGTGGTGATTGCAGCGCTCCAGTCAGCAGCGGGCTAATATATGCTTAGGTGTATTGTTTGCAATAGGCAATGCAGACACCACGCTGAACATTACTGCCCTAATACAGTTTCCCAGTATCAATGGAACATTCCAAGCTTCGTGAAGGGGCTTTTCTTGAGAAAATCCCCCTTGGATTCCGAGCCTCGTTCTACATCAATAGGAAACCTCTATAACGGTCCCATTCTTCCTACCACTCCATGCAGAAAGCCCAGAAAAAATGATTTCAGCTTGGGAGCTCTTGCCTCTTCCGCCAGCGTAATTTTGAGAGGAATCGTTATAAACTCTCGCAGAGTTGGCACAATCAACTGCGGAAACCGCGTGCCCCAGTGCTTTAACAGCCACACTTTATTGCGAGCATAGTAATAGCGCGCCGCAGGTCTGTAATTCTTGGTGGCGATTGTTTTTCCCAGAATTCTTTTATAGGTAGGATGGCCGGAATGATGCACTAAAACGGCATTCCGGCTTTTCCCAATCGAAAAGCCCTTTGCGCGAATTCGCAGGCTGAAATCATCGTCCACGCAATAGATAAACAGTTCTTCGCAGAAGAACCCGCATGTATCAAACGCTTGCGCAGGAAACATGCTGCCGGAAGTAATGGTCAGAAACGGCCCTCCATCCTCATCCAATGGAGTCGAGCTTTCCTGCTGGGTTTCAGGATCGAGGTAGCGAGGAACAATCTGCAGGATGGGCCTCTGAGCCGTAATCTCGCGAAAGTCTGCGACCATTGCGTCAATAAAGCCATCTGTCAAAGTGCTGTCCTGATCGAAGAGAGCAATCCATTCACAGCCTTTGTTAAGTGCGTACGATATGCCGATGTTCAAAGCCTTGGCTATACCAAGGTTGCTGCCGTTTTCAATCAAAACAAATTGGTGGTCCTGACTGGCCTTGCGTAAGATAGCAAGCTCAGCTTCCGTGGAACCATTATCAACAACCACTAACAAGCCGGCCTGAGCACGGACACCTGCCAGATTAACCAGGTATTGCACCTTGGGATGGAATGTAACAACAACTGCTCCCACCGTATTTAACATTTATCTCCATTGAATCCAATTAAGCGGAGTTTTAAGAGTCGCCACACGTGCGAAGGTAAAGCCTGTATACAACCATATATATACTATGTCCCTCTTGTAATTAGGCAAATTGGTTTGATCATGCAATTTAGCTGCTGGATAGTTTCGGCCATAGACAGAGGACAACCTGCTATTAGTCGCCGCGGCGCGGATACGGAAAGAATGTTCCGTATCCATATCATCAATGAAAAACTCGGAAGCGAAAATAGCCTACGCTTAAAAAACAACGTGGGCTGGTAGGTGATAATTACGACGCAAATGAAATGCGCATTGAGCGTGCGTTTTTTGATTAAGCAGATTGCATCGCCGGTGGGTTTCGTTTGAATAATATAACCATGAGAGCCAGATTCAGAGCTCCGAGAGAGCCGTCGGAAATAAGACTTGCCCAGGCAGCACCGAGCCAGCCGTGCGACGGAATCCAGATTATGTTAAGGACAACATTGAGAATCGCCACTACTAACTGTGCTACCGTACGCGAGTTCTGCCTGCCCGTAGTTGTGAGCGCGGTGCCGGCAAACTGATGAATTGCGCGGAGCGCTGGAAGCCAGCAAAGCCAGCGAATGGCCTCAATTGCTCCGGCGAATCCTTTGCCCGCAAACCAGACAAGGTAAGGAGAAGCGCAGAGGGTGCAGACAGCGGCGCCTAATCCAGCTAGAACAGCAATGGGAATTGCCTTTTTGGTGAACGAAAAAACGGCGCCCTGTCCCGCATGATTTAAGGCAAACATCTTTGGCAAGGATGCCGAATTGAACGCTGCCACCGGAGTAGTAGAAAAATCAGCGACGCGATATGCAAGCGTATAGATGCCGGTTACTGCGTGTGCGCCATAATGCGCCAGCATAATCTTGTCGGCATCGTTATAAAGAGATTGCGTCGAACCAGCAACAGAAAAACCAATTCCTTCTAGAAAACGACGCCGCAGCAACTGCAGGCTTAAATGTGTTTTTCCGATGGTGCGCCGCACATAGGAATTTGCTATCAACGCAGCAACGGACGACGCTGCGAGCAAACCAAGCGCACACTGAAATGCAGAAACATGATGCAGCCAGAGCAGAAGAATTCCGACCGCGAGAGTACGCAACAAGTTCGATATCATACTCAACCAAGAAGTCATACGAAAACGCTCAAATGTTTGAAATACCACGCTGGCATTCAACGTAATCTGAGCGGCCCAGCAGTTTGCAACTACCAGCACCAGGATGAGACCGACATTGCCAGCGCCAAGGACCTTGTTCGCAAATAGCGAAAGAAGAAGCGCGCATAACAGGCTGCATGCCAAGGTGATGGCAAGTGTATTTCCCCAATATTTTGTAGCCTGGCTGCGGTCCACGCTAACATACCGCATAAAAATCATCTGCGAACCTAGAGATGTATATGGCATAAATGTGTTCACCAACGCAAACGCGCCGGCATAAACGCCATACTCAGAGACGCCTAGCAGGCGTGCAAGAAGGAAGAAATATGCCGCTTGCAGGAAGAAATTCCCCCCCTGTCCCACTACCATAAGGCCGGTATTGCGAAGCATAGGACTGGATTTAAGCCTCGCCCACATTCCCTTGATCTTTGCTTTCTTCTGGGTGTCCGGATTCTGCTGAGATATCTCGGAAGTATTTGAAACTTGTGGAGTCAAATGCGGGCTCCTTATGGCTCCGGTATGCTTGAATATAAATTTTTTGATGCAATTCAAAGAGGGCTAGGCTGCCAACCATGGAAGGTTTTTGGGCTAGCTCAGAGCATTCAATCCACGCTTGAACTGGCTTAATTATATAATAATTATGTGCAGTCGCCAGGCTCCCTGAACGGGCTAAGAGCAAACAACAAGCACGCAGCCGTTACATCACCACTATACTTTTTAATCTGAATACACGCACGACACCAATTTATGACAACCCAAAAACGACGCATTCTTCTCATCCATCACAGCACGGATTTATACGGCGCCGACTTTGGCCTGCTACATACAATCGCATCTTTAGATCGATCACAATTTGAGCCGCTGGTTTTGCTGCCGGATGATATGGGAGATGGGCCTCTGCTCCCAGAACTGAAGCGACTGAATGTTGACTACGTATATTTTCGCCTTGCTATTCTGCGCCGCAAATATCTGAAGCCGCGCAGCGCTTCACGCATGGTCTGGAACCTGTTTCAGGCTATTGCGCGTCTGCGCAAACTGATCCGCGACGAAAATATCAGCCTGATATACGTGAACACCGCAGTTTGCATATCCGGCGGCATTGCCGGAAAGCTGGCAAAGATACCAGTGATCTGGCATATTCGCGAGATTATCAGCCTGCCGCGTCCGGCTCGCAAGATTATGCACCGCATTATTTATACCTGCTCATCGACACTGGTTTGCATATCCAAGGCTGTTCGTGACAGCTTCGCTAACGATGAGCCACAAGTGCTTTCCAAGAGCGTTGTTATCTATAACGCAGTACCCGATGCTGAGAGCCTTGATCCTGTCGCTTCTCAGCAATTCAAGCGGGAACTGGGAGTTCCCGAAAATTCTCCCTTGGTCGGCCTTGTCGGGCGCATTACTCATTGGAAGGGGCAGGATATTCTGGCAGAGGCTGCGCCTATTGTTCTGCAACAGTTTCCTCACGCTCATTTCGTCGCGGTAGGCAGTGTTTTCAGCGATGAATCCCATTACCTGGACGCACTCAACGCGAAAATTGCGGAGCTCGGAATTGGCGCGAACTTTCACATCGCCAATTACCGGCGCGATGTAACAACTGTCTATGGGGCACTCAGCATTCTGATTATGGCGTCCAAAAATCCGGAACCATTTGGACGCGTAACAGTCGAAGCGATGATGCAGGGCGTGCCTGTAATCGGCAGTAATCACGGCGGCACTGTTGAGCTGATTCAGCCCGGAGTGAATGGACTGCTTTTCCCACCGTCCGACTCGAAAGCCCTGGCAGAAGCTATTTGCACACTCCTGGCGAACGACAACCTGCGAGTCTCCATGGGACTAGCCGCCGCAAAGTTTGCGCGAGAGCATTTCACCATGCAGCATTATGGAATGGCAATCCGGAAGGTATTCAACAGCTCACTTGATAGCTTTCGCTCAGCGTCTGCAAATGTGTGATACCAACTTCGACTGATTTTGTATCAGAATTCCAACGACTGCAGAGAGATATAGAGGAATACTAGAGAATGACTTCGGACTCCATATGTGCTGTGATGGTTACTTATCATCCCACGGCTGAGAATATTGCGAATATTCCTAATGTTCTCAGCCAAGTGCAGATGCTTGTGGTCGTCGATAACTGCTCCAAACCTGAGTCCTTGAATGGCTTGCGCCAGATAAGCGTTCAACATGGATTTCACCTGATTGAAAATAGAGACAACCTCGGTATCGCGGAGGCACTGAATCAAGGCGTGCAGTGGGCAAAGGACGCCGGTTATCCTTGGGTTATTCTCTTCGACCAGGACAGCCGGCTTACGCCGGGATTTGTTGCGCAGATGCTTGCTACGTGGAGTGAACACCCGCAACGCACGCGCGTGGCTGCCGTTCACCCCCGGTATGAAGATCCGGAGACACATGCAGCACTGCAGGTCTTTCGCGCAAAGGATGGAGGTCCGATGACATCGATGACCTCCGGAGCTTTGATGCCCGCTTGGATATTCGATAAAGTTGGCATGTTTGCATCCGAATTGTTTATTGATCTGGTTGACACGGAATATTGCCTGCGGGTGCGCGCAGCCAGCTACCTACTCGCCGATTCACAAAAGGCTGTGCTTCTGCATGCAGCAGGCGCGCCACATCGCCGCAAGATACTTGGCGTGAGCATGTGGTCTACTCACCACAATGCCCTTCGGCGGTATTACATCACCAGAAACAAGATTGTTGTGTTTCGCAAATATTTTTGGAGTTTTCCCGGTTGGGTATCGGAGCGCATTTACCTCTCCCTGCGGGAAACAATTAAGTGTTTTATCGTCGAGGATCATCGCGGACGCAAAATCCGTAACACGCTTCTAGGAATCTGGGATGGCGTAACAGGACGAATGGGAAAACGCGAAAGTCTGTGAAGCGGCATTAAACGCGTTTTTTAGAACCAATCGCGCTATAAGACCCAGAATCACTTGTAGAGTTAAATTCTTAAGATTATGCCGGGGCAAGCAACCTGTTCTAATGTTGCAGCCCCGGCCGCATTTTATGCGAAGACGTCCGCTTCGCTGAGCTTGCTCCCCTGGCGGTCTTTCTCTGACACAATTGCTTCCGCTTCAGTGACTGGCCACTGGATTGCAAGTTCGGGATCATTCCACAGGACAGTGCGCTCACCTTCCTTGCAATAGAAATCCGTCACCTTATATGCGAAACCTACCTGATCAGTAAGAGCGACAAAGGCATGACCGAAACCGACCGGGATATAAAGCATGTTTCCGTTCTCCGCACTCAGCTCAACAGCAACATGCTTGCCAAAGTGCGGTGAACTGCGGCGAAGATCCACGGCTACATCGAGGACAGCTCCATGCGTGACGCGCACGAGTTTAGCCTGGGGCTGAATGATCTGATAATGAATGCCGCGAACAACACCTTTTGCCGAAGATGAGAAATTATCCTGCACCCAGTTCACAGGCAAGCCCGCATCTTCAAAGCGCTTCTGGTTCCATGTTTCACAAAAGTAGCCACGGTCATCGCTGTATATAGCAGGCGTGAGACTAAATACGCCTGGCAAAGAAGTCTCGCTTATTTTCATCCTAATTATTCCTATCAAAAAATTGGCATTTGCAAGAGCGCTAACAAAAATTGCGCGAAGCATACACTTACAATCAGGCCAAGGCTCCGGCCTCTTGACCTTTAATGTACCAGACGGAATGAGAAAGATGCTCCGCACACAAACAATCCATGCTTCCCTGAAAATTAGCGCTACGGGCAATCCAAAATCGACTACGATTTCTGTTGATACACACACCCAATAAGTAATAATCAAATACCTACCGAGCATACGGAGATTAAACTGTGCGAATTTTTATTACGGGTGCCGCCGGAATGGTCGGCTCCCATTTAATTGATCGCCTTGGCCCGACAGAGGAAATTTTAGGCTCCATCTTTCGTCCCACTGTTCGCGTGAATGAAATCCAGGGGAAAGCACAATTAGTTCCGCTAGATGTCTGCGATTATGAATCTGTGCGCAAGGCCATCGACGATTTCCGTCCTGACGTTATCTATCACTTGGCTGCGCAAAGCCTGCCAACAGTTTCCTGGCTGAATCCTTGGGAAACGATGAACATTAATGTTCAAGGTACGGTCAACGTATTCGAATCAATACATCATATCCGCACTAGCGGCACTCCTGATTACAACCCAATGGTTGTCGTTGCATGCTCATCCGCGGAATATGGCGCAAGCCTTACTTTGGATAGAGTTCCCATTCGAGAAGATGCTCCCCTGCTTCCTCTGCATCCATACGGCGTCAGCAAGGTTGCCCAGGATTTGCTTTCGTTTCAGTATTGGAAAAATTATGGCATTCGGTGCATCCGGGCGCGAATCTTCAATACAACAGGAACGCGCAAGAAAGCAGATGTCGTGTCCGACTTTTCCATGCGTATTGCCAAAATTGTGCGACATGGCGGAAGTCTGCGCGTAGGAAATCTGCAGGCAAAACGGGCGATTACAGATGTGCGTGACTTGATTTCAGCACTGATTCTGCTTGCGGAACACGGGGAACCGGGTGAGGTATATAACATCTGTGGCAGCAAGGCCTATCAGATTGGCGATCTCATTCCTATCTTTGAGCGCCTAACCGGCAAAGAGCTTTCTCTTGTGGTTGCACCTGAGTTGATTCGACCTAGCGATGAACCGGTTATTTTCGGCAGTGCCGAGAAACTGCAACTACGTACAGGGTGGAAGCAGAATATCTCCATCGAGCAAACGCTGAAGGATATGCTGGAATATTCACTGGCTCATCCAGAAGATGACAGCTACTAGAAAAATACCCGACAAACGCATCCGTCGCACCTGCCATTTGCAACAAGCACATCTTGCTCTGAAACAAGATACTCTTGTACTTTTACACAGCAAGATCTCGCAGGTAGCTGAATTTTTGCCGCTCATGACCAGCAAAGAAAGAAACGTCCGCAGTCATTTCAACACCAGTGATCGGCAGCACACATGAGGACACGCAGGGTTAAAGATGCTTGCAGGAAAGACTTCTGGCGAATGTGGCATCGGTTTTTATCATGTTTATCGTGCCTGGGGCACAGGGTACAAGCTGTCAATGCGCCGACACAGGCTGGTACTCAAGCTGAAGACATCCACCTTATGAACAATGGAGCTGAGTTTTGGATCACACAGAACAGACGTTCGTAGCTGAGTATCTTGAGGAATCCGCAAAGGCTTTTTCTGCGTTCATAGACTCCGATAGCCTGAAGACTGTATTAGGCGATTTTGCTGACATCCTCACCAAGGCATTGACATCCACGAAAAAGTTGATGATCGCTGGGAACGGCGGCAGCGCAGGCGACTCGCAGCATATTGCAGGAGAGTTTCTTTCGCGTTTGTTCTTTGATCATGCCCCGCTGCCTGCAATTGCTCTGACAACAGATACATCTGTCCTAACCGCCGTTGGCAATGACTACGGGTATAAACATGTTTTTGAACGGCAGGTGCTGGGGCTTGGCCAGCCGGGAGATGTGTTCCTTGGGATTTCCACTTCGGGCAAGTCGGAGAACATATTACGCGCTTTTGAAGCAGCCCGTTCCAAGGGAATCGTTACGTTAGGATTTACAGGGGAGAACCCTGGGCCAATGGGCTCTCTTTGCGACCACATCCTGTGTGCCCCTTCGCAAAAGACCTCCGTGATTCAGCAGATCCACATCGTGGCAGCTCATATTGTCTGTGGTCTAGTAGAAAAGCGCATCTTCGGTGGCCCGGAAAGAGAGTTGCGCAAATGAGTGTGCGCCAGTGCGCAATTCTAGTTGGGGGACTCGGCACTCGGCTTGGAAACTTAACAGCGGAAACTCCAAAACCTTTGCTTGATTGCGACGGACGCCCGTTCCTGGCGTGGATACTCCGCGAGTTATCGCGCTTTGGCATTACAGAAATTGTCCTGCTTGCTGGCTTTAGGTCTGAAAAGATCACAGCCTTCTGCGAAGAGGTTCAATCCTGGCTGCCAAAACAACTCTCCATTCAGATATCCGTGGAACCTACACTAGCTGGAACAGGCGGAGCTCTATGGCATGCGCGTCATTTGCTGCAAGATGAATTTCTTCTGATTAACGGTGATTCGTGGTTTGATACCAATCTTGCGAGGCTCTACGCTTTAGCCGCTCGGAATCCCGAAGCCGCCGGTTTCATGGCTTTGCGGCGCATGGAAGACTGCGGGCGGTATGGCACGGTTGAGTTGCAAGGGAATAGCATCGTTGCCTTTCGCGAGAAAGCGCCCGGGACTCACAACGGAATCATCAACAGCGGAATTTATCTGTTGAAGCGTAAGGTGCTGGATTTTATTCAGCCCAATTGCTCATTAGAAAAGGATGTGCTTCCCCTCCTGGCCAGTGCTGGAATTCTTGCGGGCGAAACACTCGACGGATATTTCATCGATATCGGTATTCCAGACGATTATTCCCGCGCCAGCGTTGAGCTTCCAGGTCGCCTGAATCGCCCGGCTATTTTCTTCGACCGCGATGGAGTCATCAACGAAGACTTGGGATGGGTTGGCCACGCAGATCGTTTTCGTTGGATTCCTGGTGCGAAAGAAGCTCTGCAATCTGCCACAGACAAGGGATATCACGCTTTCCTGGTCACCAACCAGGCAGGTATAGCGCGCGGCCTATACTCTGAGCAAGACGTCGAGAACCTACATGATTTTGTGCTCAATGACGCGCTTCGCGCCGGCGGAACAATTGATGATATTCGCTATTGCCCTTATCACCCGGATGCAGCGCTTGAACGCTACCGGATGATATCGGATTGTAGAAAGCCTGCACCGGGCATGATTCTCGATTTAATTGCCCGATGGGATGTTGCCAAGGAATACAGCGTACTCATTGGAGACAAGCAAAGCGATATCCAGGCTGCTACCGCAGCAGGGCTAAAAGGCTACCTCTTCCAAGGGAATAACCTATTAGAGTTTCTAGAAGGGTTTGTGCCGTTGCAGAAGAAGTAGTCTGGACAGACTACTAAAACGCTGCTATGTGCCTATTCTGTCGTCAGGGCTAAATTGGCTGGGAGCACAGCGTACATCGTCGTTATGCTTTCTGCGTAGCGCTGGCAAGCGACACGCAAAATCAGAGTCACGTAGCACACTATGCAACTCAAAGATGACGCGATGAACTGTGCAAGGAACTCTTCACTCTAAACTAAGTCCCTTGGCATAGATTTCCGCATTGTGCCCATTCTCGTAGTAACGTTCATAGTGGCCATGACGTTGGTAGCCGCAGCTTTGATAAAGGGCAATGGCAGGTGCATTATTTTCGTCTACATGCAGCCATATATAGGTTGCGTGGGCTTCGCAGGCTGATTCTTCTGCGCGACGAAGCAGCTCGCAGGCAATGCCACGGCGGCGAAATGCGGGATCGACCTCAATGGTTTGAATGTAGGCGACGATTCCACGTTGCATCCTTGTCCATTCCACGATGACAAAGCCTGCGAGACGATTGTTTTCTTCGGCAGTCCATGTAACGCTGGAAGCCCGCTCTGTTAGCTGCTTCATGTAGCGGCGGTCAAAGCGCAATGCGGAATCAAAACACGCTTCTTCTATGGCGTAAAGTTGCTCGAAGTCGGCGGGATGGTAGAGGCGATATTGCACTAAGTTCATGTTTACTCGTTTGCATGCAAAAAGCCATCCCTGACGGGATGGCTTTTGTTTTGAGAGGACATCTCGTTATTAAACCTTGGCTTCGAGACCCGAAATGACGTCGAAGAAACGCTGGTCGAGGCGACGGTTAGTGGAGATAGCGTCCTTGATGGTGATGTCTGTAATGTCTGTGCCCTTGAGAACAGCGATACAGCCCCATTTGCCTTCATGTACCATATCGATGGCATGTAACCCATAGCGCTGGCCAAGCAGGCGGTCGTATGCGGTTGGAACGCCTCCGCGCTGCGTGTGACCGAGATTCACACTGCGAGTTTCAAAACCGGTCTTCTCTTCGATAAGCTTGGCGAGGGCTTCGCCCACACCAGAAAGCTGCGCGTGGCCGAAGGAATCAACCTTGCCAGAGCCGGTAATCTGGCCAGTTTCAGGCAGATGTACACCTTCTGCAACGACGACAACACCGTAATGCTTGCCGTGATCGTAGTTGTACTTGAGCAGCTTGCAGACGTGGTCAATATCAACGGGCTGCTCAGGAACGAGAGTTACGTGCGCACCACCAGCTACACCCGCAGCCATGGCGATCCAGCCGGCATCGCGGCCCATCACTTCGACAACGACAACGCGATTGTGCGAATCGGCGGTTGTATGGATGCGATCAACGGCTTCCGTGGCAATGGAGACAGCCGTGTCGTAACCGAAGGTGGCATCCGTGCCGTTGATGTCATTGTCGATGGTCTTAGGAACGCCGATGGCGGGCAGGCCGTGCTCGCTGAGGTAAAGCGTGACGGATTGCGTGTCATCACCGCCGAGAGCAATGAGAGCATCTACGTTGTTCTGCTTGAGGACTTCCTGCACCTTCTCGATACCGCCGGGAATTTTCTTCACATTAGTACGGGAGGAGTGAAGGATGGTGCCGCCTTTGAGCTGAATACCGTCAATTTTTTCAAGCGTCAACGGGATGAAACGGTTTTCGAGCACGCCCTTCCAACCATCGAGAAAACCGATGAATTCGTCTCCGTAGTGGTTGATTCCCTTCTTCACGGCCGCATAGATGACGGCATTCAAGCCGGGGCAGTCGCCGCCTCCGGTCAACAAAGCTACTCGCATCGAAACGCTCTCCTCTAAGAAATCTGAAGGGCACTGAGGCCCGCAATCATACGTCGAAATTTCCAAGCCAGCGCGGGGGGCGTATGGCCGGTCGAACGCCGTACCCAGTGTACTCCGTAAAACAGACAAGAAAGTGATGGCCGTAACACCATTAGAATGAAATGCGGCTGACTTTTTCTTTAGAAATTTGTACGCAGAGGTGTTCCAATACACTATGCCCGGAACCGGAGCACTTTTATTACTGGTTTTTGCCAGCCTTGTGGTGGTGCTGCTCCTGGTGTTGCTGCAACTGACACGGCTGGGATACCTGATTCGTACGACTATTCCTGACCGGCCGCGACGGCGGATGTTTATTGCCTCTGTTTCTTTCCTGATTACATTTCTTGGCGTTCGCCTGCTGGTGGATATGGTGGTGCGTAATCAGGGGCCGTTTGAGTGGGTGATGGTCAAGGGCGTCCATATCCACCATCTGGTATGGGGGATTTTGATTCTGCTACTGGTGGGCTATGGGTGGCTACTGGACCTGGGAAGGTCTCACTCGCCGATTTCGATTTTCTTCAGCCGATTGATGTGCGTTAGCTATGGCGTGGGCGCGGCGTTGACTCTGGATGAGTTTGCACTGTGGCTAAGCCTGGAGCCTAATGCGTACTGGACGCGGCAGGGACGCATCAGCATTGATGCGGTAATTCTGTTCGGCGGGATTCTCGCCGTGGGCGCGTGGGGTGCGCCGTTCTTTCGGGGACTCTCCATTTTATGGACCAAGCGCGGCACGGTTGGCCGCGGCCTGGTGTCCCCTATTCGGCACGCGCGGTTGCTTCGTCCGCGTAGATTGCGGAGACCAGAGCGCCGTAACGCTCCGCGATGACGCGGCGCTTGAGCTTCATGGAAGGCGTCAATTCGCCAGTCTCCTGTGCCCATTCTTCCGGCACAAGACGGAAGCGCTTCAATGTCTCAAAATTGGCAAGGCCGTCGTTAGCTTCGCGGATAACTTCCTCATAGAGTGCGTGTACACGGCTGTTCGCGACGAGTTCGGCACGGTTGGAGAAGGTAATGCCCTGCTGCTTTGCCCAGTCTTCCAGCGCAGCGAAGTTAGGAGAGATGAGCACAGAGATGAATTTGTGCTTGTCTCCGATGAGGCACGCCTGGCCAACAAGAATGTTGATTTTGAGCTTGTTTTCAATGGGCTGCGGTGCAACTAGCTTGCCGCCGGAAGTTTTGAGCAGTTCCTTCTTGCGGTCAGTGATGTAGAGAAAGCCATCGGAATCCTGATGGCCGATGTCGCCGGTATGAAACCAGCCTTCAGAATTGAAGCACTCGGAGTTGGCTTCCGGCTTGTTCCAGTAGCCCTGAAAGACGATGGGACCACGAACGAGCAGCTCACCATCGGGGGCAAATTTGATTTCGATATTGGGCTGGATAGGGCCGACAGAACCGATACGCTGTGCCGCAGGATTGTTGAGCGCGATAACGGGAGAAGTTTCGGTCAGGCCGTAGCCTTCCCACACAGGAATGCCTACCGATGCGAACCATCTTGCCGTATCTACGCCGAGCGGCGCGCCGCCGGAGATGAAATAACGCACGCGGCCACCAAAGGCTTCATGCACTTTGCTGAAGACAAGCTTGTTGGCGAGCTTCCATGACGCAGCGGACGGCTTGGCTCCGTTATAGACGGCATCGCTGTGGCTGCCGCCGAGCTTCACCGCGAAAGACAGCAGCCGTTTACGGATGGGGCTTGCGGAGGCGCGCTGTTCTACGGTCTGGCGGATTTTTTCGTAGACACGGGGGACACCGACGAAGAACGTGGGCCGGATTTCGCGCATGGATTGCGGGAGCTTATCGAACTGTGAACAGTACGCGACCTGCGCGCCGTGGCTGTACATGGCGTAATCGAGCGCGCGGGCGGTGATGTGCGAGAGCGGCAGAAACGAGATGCAGACATCGCTGGAATCGATTACAAAGCCCTGAACAGCGTACTGTTGATTCGATGCGATGTTGCCATGCGTGAGCATGACGCCCTTGGGCTCGCCTGTGGTGCCGGAAGTGTAGATGAGTGTGGCGAGATCCTTTGGCTCGACAGAGTGCGCGAGTGCGTCGAAGACTGCGTCGCGCTGGGAGCCAAGTGCATCAGCTCCTTCGATGAGCCTGCTGAATGGAATGGCATCCTGCGGCGCGTCCGCATCCATCATGATGATGCGCTCAAGCGGCGTTTGGCTACGTACGGCGTTAAGCTTGTCGAATTGTACGCGGGTGGAAACGAAGGCAACGCGGCAATCGGCATCTGTGAGCAGCGTTGCAATCTGCTCGCCTGTAAGCGTGGGATACACCGGCACGTCCGCAGCTCCGATGGCAAGGATGGCGAAATCTGTGACACCCCATTCCCAGCGATTTTCCGCAATAAGCGCGACACGATCACCTTTTTTTACACCCCACTCCAACAGCGTAGAGCTTACTGCACGGACTCGCTGGTAAATCTGGTCGGAGGAAAGAGGATGCCACTCTCCCGCGGCGTTTTGCCACAGAACGGCGCGAGGATTCGCGGCGTTCGCAACGCGGAAGAAGAGGTCATTGATGGTCTGAATGGGAGCAGATGCTGTCATACGTATGCCAAAAAACGGTGGACTGATGCACTCCAGAATCACTGGTGAGTGTATCAGTCCACGGCCTGTTTGGTCGCTATCGGTTATGCCTGTGGCTTGGGCGTGAGACGCACAAAACGCTGCGACTCGCGTTCCCAGTTGGCAAGCAACCACTTGGCACGGTGGCTGTTGGCCTTGGTGGCGTGCATCTCGACCAGTTCCTGGATGGACTTCCGTGCTGCGTGGTCGAGCTCGTTCCATATTTCCGGCTGCAGGAAGGACTTGTGGTAGCGGCTCTTCGCGAGGAAGTCGCCTTCTTCGTCGTAAATCCATGCGAGGCCGCCAGTCATACCAGCACCAAAGTTGATGCCGGTTTCTCCGAGAACAACGACGAGGCCGCCCGTCATGTATTCACAGCCGTGATCGCCGACCCCTTCCACAATTGCAAGAGCGCCGGAGTTGCGAACAGCGAAGCGCTCGCCGGCACGGCCTGCCGCTAGGAGCCAGCCGCCGGTTGCACCGTAGAGGGCTACGTTACCGAGGAGGCTATGCGCGGCTGAGTTTTCGGCAGCACGGCCTACGGCGCGGAGAATTAGTTCCCCACCGCTTAGACCCTTGCCGACAAAGTCATTGGCAAGGCCATCAAGCTCCAGCGTGATGCCGGAGGTGACGAATGCGCCAAAGGACTGGCCAGCTACGCCGTGCAGCTTGAAGTTGAGACTGGAGCCTGTGGCTTCTGGATGCTGCGCTTTGAAGAGAGCCAGCTCACCGGAAAGACGCGCGCCGAGAGTGCGGTCTTCATTGGTAACGCGGGTTTCGAGCTTGAAGGGACGCTGCGCTTTATACGCTTCGAGCGCGGGGGCTACCCAGGCGTTGTCGATAGGGGTATGCGCTTCGGGGCGGTCGTTACGGCCACCTTGCCAGCGGACGGCACCGCCCGTTTCGGCTGCAATTTCCGCGGCTTTAAGCATGGGCTTGAGGTCGAGATGAGCATCCCAGCGGACCTGTTCTAGCAGGTCGGTGCGGCCTGTGGCTTCCGAAAGTGACGAGAGGCCGAGCTTGGCGAGAAGCTGGCGGACTTCCGCAGCGAGCTCGTCGAAGAAGCGAACAACATGCTCCGGCTTGCCGCGGAACTTGGCACGCAACTCAGGACGTTGCGTGGCAATACCGGTGGGACAGGTGTTGAGGTGGCACTGACGTGCCATGTCGCAACCGAGCGCGACGAGGACCGAGGTGCCGAAGGCGAATTCGTCTGCTCCGAGCAGCGAAGCGATGACGATGTCACGGGCAGTGCGAATGCCACCGTCCGTACGCAGGCGAACACGGCCACGGAGACCGTTGTGAATGAGGACCTGCTGCGCCTCTGCAAGGCCGAGTTCCCATGGGTTTCCGGCATACTTGATGCTGGAAAGCGGCGAAGCACCCGTACCACCAGAGTTGCCGGCGATATGAATGTAGTCAGCGTAAGCTTTGGCAACACCAGCAGCAATAGTACCGATGCCGCAGCTTGAAACCAGCTTGACGCCGATAGCTGCACGAGGGTTGATTCGCTTGAGATCCCAGATGAGCTGGGCGAGATCCTCGATGGAATAAATGTCGTGATGGGGCGGCGGTGAGATTAGCTGCATGCCGGGCTGCGCGTGGCGCAGACGAGCGATTAGCTCCGTGACCTTGTGGCCGGGAAGTTGGCCGCCTTCGCCGGGCTTGGCGCCCTGAGCAACCTTGATTTCAAGCTCTTCCGCGTGGGCAAGGTATTCCGCCGTGACGCCGAAGCGGGCGCTGGCTACCTGCTTAATCTTGTTGTTGAGCAGCGAGGGGGCACCATCAATCGTCGAGTAGACGGCGGGATCTTCACCGCCTTCGCCGGTGTTGGACTTGGCACCGAGCAGGTTCATGGCTTCGGTGATGGTCTGGTGCGCCTCCGGAGAGAGCGAACCAAAGGACATGGCCGAAGCGGTGAAAATTTTCGTGATGTTGCCGGCAGGCTCGACGGATTCGAGAGCGAGCTCGGGGCCTGCGGGGCGAATCTCGATGAGGTCACGAAGGTGCTGCGGCTCGGTCTCCGTTGCCTGCGCAGCAAACGTGGCGAAGGGAGTGAGCGCGAGGGCAGCTCCCTGCCTGGTAGAGCCGACAACCGTCTGCAGAGCGCGAACAATCTGCGGCTGCCAACCGTGCGACTCCGCTCCTTCTGCTTTGCGGAAGCGGATGAAGCCATAGTCAGGCAGGTCCTTGAGCTGCGTGGCAGCTACGACCGCGGCATCGCCTTCAGGCTCATCGCTGCCGTGGAAGCCGGACCAGTTCTGGCGCACATAGGCTTCGATTTCTTCAAAGCCAATACCGTTAATGGGAGCGGGAACGCCGGGGAAACACTTATCAACGACATTGTGCGCGATGCCAATGGCGTCAAATAGGTGTGCGCTACGGTAGCTGTCCACTACGCTGATGCCCATCTTCGACATGACCTTGGCAAGGCCAAGCTCCATGGCATGAATGAGGTTGTCCTGGCCCTTTTCTGAATCAAGCTGGCCTGCGGTTTCAAGAGCAAGCCAAGGGCAGACAGCGCCAGCGCCAAAGCCGAGAAGAACGGCGAGATGATGAATCTCACGGCAATCACCGGCTTCAATCGCAAGGCCGACTTCCGCACGTACACCTGCCTTGATGAGCGCGTGATGCACGGCTCCTGTGGCAAGCGCCATGGGA
This sequence comes from Occallatibacter sp. FHG110214_02, assembly GCF_059115385.1. Classification (NCBI taxonomy): domain Bacteria; kingdom Pseudomonadati; phylum Acidobacteriota; class Terriglobia; order Terriglobales; family Acidobacteriaceae; genus Occallatibacter; species Occallatibacter sp. FHG110214_02. Next base: position 113,707 of record NZ_JBZYWK010000013.1, read on the forward strand.
ACGGGCAACGCATCGGGCGAGGCGTCGCGGTCGGTGAGCACAAGCAGCGAGGCTCCGGTGCCAACAAGTTCCACGGCACGAGCGGCGAGAATGTCCACCGCAACTTCAAGCGTGCTATCTGGCGCATAAGTGCAGTGCAGGATGGCATGCTGCATTTTGCTGGCCTGGTCGTGATGGCCTTCCTTGAGCGCATGCATCTGGCCCAGAGAAAGAATCGGAGACTTAAGGCTCAGGCCCGGCAGAGGCTCGTGAAGTTCGAGCACATGAGGCCAGGGACCAAGACGAGTGTGCATCTTGAGCACCACGGCCTCACGCAGCGGATCGATCGGCGGGTTGGTGACCTGCGCGAAACGCTGGCGGAAGAAGGCGTAGAGCGGACGCGGCGACTTGGCGAGCGGCGCGATTGCCGTATCGTCGCCCATGGACCATATGGCGTCCTTGCTCTCGGTAGCCATGGGAGCAAGGATCATGCGCACATCTTCACGCGTGTAGCCAAAGGAGTGCTGCAGGCGGTTCAGCTCCGCGGCTGCTAGCGGCGCAGGAGCGCTGGCGGAGTCTTCCAGCGGCACATCCTGCTGGATAAGGTCGTCATAATGACGCTTCTGGTCGTAGATATTGAGGATTTCTTCTGTCTCGAAGAAGCGGTTGAAATCGAGGTCGACCACAATCATCTGGCCAGGGCCAAGGCGGCCACTGTGCACAACATGCTCTGGGTCCATATCCACGAGACCGATTTCCGAACCTGCGACAACAAGGCCGGTGTCATCAATTGCATAACGACAAGGGCGCAGGCCGTTGCGGTCGAGAATAGCGCCAGCCTGACGGCCATCGGTGAAGGCAAGTGCGGCGGGGCCATCCCACGGCTCCATGATGTCGCCGCTGTACTGCAGGAAGGACGAATGAATCGCGGGATTGGCCGGGGGCAGCAGCATGCGAACGGCTTCGCCAACGGTGCGGCCGTTATGTGCTAACAGTTCCACAATTTCATCCAGCGAAGTGGAATCTGAACCGCCTTTGCTCAGAACAGGATGCAGGTCGAGCGGCAGCGTGGCACTGCGCGCCTCCATACGGGCGCGATTACCCCAGATCGTGTTGATTTCGCCGTTATGTGCCAGTGTACGAAAAGGCTGTGCGCGGTCCCACGATGGCAGCACGTTCGTCGCGTAGCGCTGGTGAAAGAGCGCAATGGGAGTCTTGAATTCCTTGTCCGCAAGATCGGGGTAGAAGTCCGCAAGCAGGCGGCCTGCGCAGAGTGCCTTATATACCAGCGTGCGCGAAGAGATGCTACAGATGTAGGCATCAAAACCGGCGCTGGCAGCAAAACGTTCAAAGTGCTTACGCGCAAGGAAGAGGCGACGCTCAAAATCGGCTGCATCATCGCTGGTGATGAACACCTGCCAGATAGCCGGACGCAAGGAGTTAGCGATTTCGCCGAGCACTTCTGGACGGACAGGCACATCGCGCCAGATCAGCTCTTCAAGATTCTGCGCAGCGAGGGCTTCAGTAAGCGCAGCGCGAGGCGCAGCCTCATCCGCAGGCAGAAAGATAACAGCAACACCAAAGGGCTTTTCCGCGGCGAGCGAAATTCCAGTTTGCTTCAGCAGCCATTCGCGCGGAACGACAGCGGTAACACCAACGCCATCGCTTGATTTGCCATCCGCCGCTACGGCTCCGCGATGTTCCAGGCGAGAGAGTGCCGTGAGAGCTGCTCCGAGAATTTCATACGAAGGCTCACCCGAAAGACGGGCCACGAAACCGACACCGCACGAATCCGAATCAAAACGCGGATCGATCAGGCTGCCCTCAAGATAGCAGGAGGACTGGGCCGGGTATTGACCAGCGGACTCGGATGAGACCGAAAAAGCGGAATGTGAAGAAACTTCCATGACTAACTCTAGCCCTTCGATTGTTAAATTTCGAGGTCAACGGCACAGTTTTGCCGCATTTTTCGATAAAAATGCTCAAGCTCGCTGCAAAGACTGCAAGGCTCCGGACCGGCGGGGAGGCCATCCGGAGCTAAAGAGAGGAAATTGTCGTGGCTTGCAACGGAATAGAATACCGCAAATTCTTCAAAAATTCTCTTTGCATACTTATACAGTCACGTTGTATATTTATGCAAGCGCGGCCCGCATAGCGGGCCGCGCTCACTCTTTGGCTAAAGTTGCCCAACAGGGCGCGTGGAACGGTAGAGATGAAGATACAGCGGCACAACGCGATTCGCGAACTGGTGGGCAGCTCCCCGGTGACAAACCAGGACGAGTTGCGCCGCAAACTGCGCCGCCGCGGCTTTGCTGTCACGCAAGCTACGCTTTCACGCGATATTCACGAGCTGCATATTTTGAAGGGCCCCTTGGGTTATGCGCTTCCTAATGGCAATGGAAATGGATTAAGCGCCTCAGCAGAAGAAGATCTCGATGATTCTCCACCTTCTGTAAAAGCGATGATGGACAGCTTTGGGATAAAAACCGTGCAGGCGATTAACCAGGTCATCATCCGCACAATGATGGGCGGTGCGCAGCCGGTGGCCGCTGCGCTGGATTATGACGACTGGCCCGAGGTGGCTGGAACCATTGCTGGCGACGACACAGTGCTGGTGATTTGTAAGGATGCGCGCCGTGCCGCAGAGGTCGATGCACGGCTGAGGGCGATGCTGGAGTCATGAACGACGCAGTACAAACGGCAGTTATTGGAGTAACGGGTTATGCTGGCGCGGAGCTGGCGCGTCTTTTGCTGCGGCATCCGCGGCTGAAGGGGAAGCCTCCGGTTTTTGCGGGGCGGCTGGATGAACGCGATATCAAGCGCGGCGGAATTCCTTTGTCAGAGATTCATCCAGAACTGGTGGACTCACGAGGCAATGGAAATTTGCTGCAACAGGCTTTTTCATGGGAACTGTTAACCGATCTCGACGTAAAGGTTCTTTTTCTGGCCACGCCGCATGAACAGTCGCGCCAGTGGGTTCCCGAAGCGTTGAAGTACGGGATACGCGTGATTGACCTGAGCGGCGCGTGGAGACTGAACGACGCAGCGAATCGCGAGATTTATGCCTTTGAGGATGAGGGCTCGCCGGAAGCTCTTAAGCTGCAGTCAGAAGCTGTCTACGGAATGCCGGAGTTGCATCGCGCAGAGATTGCAAAGGCAGAGTTGGTGGCGAATCCCGGCTGCTATGCGACAAGCGTGATTCTGGCGCTGAAGCCTGTTGTTGGCGCCGGGCTTGTGGACGTGGATGCAGGCATTATTGCCGACTCCAAGAGCGGTGTGAGCGGTGCGGGAAAGGCTGCTACGGCAAGAACACACTTTATGTATGCGGCAGATAATCTTTCGACGTACGGCGTATTTGCGCATCGTCACATGGGAGAACTGCTGGAGCAGATCGAACTTCCGGCCGACGCGATGGTCTTTACGCCTCATCTGCTTCCGATTCCACGCGGAATCCTGTCCACCATTTACGTGCGGTTCAAGGAGCCTATGAAGCGTGCGGATGTGATGCACGTCTACAAGGATTTTTTCAATGGCAGCCCGATGGTCAGGCTGCATGAACATGGTTTGCCACAGATTTTGCACGTGGTGCGCACCAGCTATGCCGATATCGGTTTTCAGCTATCGAAGGATGGTCGGCGCGCGGTAATTGTGAGCTGCCTAGACAATCTGCTGAAAGGCGCGGCATCGCAGGCGGTGCAGAACTTTAACGTAATGCACGGCTGGGACGAGCAAGAGGGTCTTGAATAATGAAATACGTTGTCAAACTTGGCGGCGCAGGGCTAGAAACACCTGAGCTTCTTGCCGGCTCGATGAAAGCAATTGCGGAACTGGCGCGCGATGGCAGCCAGGTTGCGGTTGTGCACGGCGGCGGTGTGCAGTTGACCAACACGCTGAAGGCGCTAGGCAAGCAAAGCGAGTTTATTAACGGCCTGCGCGTAACGGATGCAGAGACGCGCGACATTGCGCTGATGGTCTTTGCCGGCCGCGTGAATAAGTCGCTGGTTGCCGCGCTTGGCGCGCTAGGACAGCCGGCGGTTGGCCTGTCTGGTGGCGATGGCTTGATTTTCCGAGCGCGGAAGAAGCGCACTTCGCCTGATCTTGGTTTTGTCGGCGAGATTGCCGCCAGCGATCCGCGCCTGCTTGAGTCTGTATGGCAGATTGGTGCAGTGCCGGTGCTTTGTTCCATGGCGCTGGGCTTTGATGGCGAGTATTACAACATCAATGCAGACGAGATGGCCTCAGCTTGCGCGATTGCCTGCCGCGCCGATGCGCTGGTTTTTCTGACTGACGTACCGGGTGTGCGCGGAGGCGACGGCAACGTGTTGCGATGGCTGAGCATCGATCAGATTGCAGAGATGGCAAAGAACGCGATTATCTCCGGTGGCATGCTACCCAAACTGGGCGCCTGCCGCGAGGCGCTTTTGAACGGAGTGAAACGCGTACGAATTCTGCCCGCTGAAGCTGCCAGTTCCCTTCCCGACCTGACGAGTACACGCGTGGCTTATGGCACAGAAGTAATGGTGGCCTAGAGGAGATTGAGAATGTCGAAGCTTGAACAAGTAACGGCCGCAGAAGCGAAGCTGCTGCTTCCGACGTATGCGCGCAATCCGATTTTTTTTGTAAGTGGCGAGGGCGTACACATTATTGACGAGCAGGGCGAGCGCTATCTCGACTTGCTGAGCGGTATCGGCGTGAATGCACTGGGTTATGCGCATCCGGCAATTGAACGGGCGCTTATCAATCAGGGCCGCGCACTGATTCATACCTCGAATCTCTTCTTCCATGAAGGCCAGGCCGAGCTGGCGCTACGGCTCACAGAGCGCTCTGGTATGGACCGCGCTTTCTTTGCGAACACCGGCACGGAAGCGATTGAAGGAGCGCTGAAGCTGGCGCGTGCACATGCTGGGCTGTTACGTGAAGAAGGCAAGACTATCGGCACAAAGGTGCTGGCACTGGAGCAAAGCTTCCATGGACGTACTTATGGATCTGTTTCCGCGACGCACAAGGCGAAGTATCGCGAGCCTTTTGCGCCTGTCGTTCCTGGCTTTGAGTTTGTGAAGTTCAACGACGTTGCCGATCTGCGCGAAAAGTTTTCTACCGATATTTGCGCTGTTCTCGTCGAAGCGATTCAAGGTGAGGGTGGAATTAACCCGCTCACGCAGGAGTTCTTTGAAGAAGCGCGCAAGCTGACAGCTTCGACTGGAGCGCTGCTGATTGTCGATGAGATTCAGGCAGGCCTTGGACGCACCGGCAAATGGTTTGCCTATCAGCATTACGGTGTTCAGCCGGATATCACCACGCTGGCGAAGCCGCTTGCAGGCGGCATTCCGCTTGGCGCAGTTCTCTGCACGGAAGAAGTCTCTCGCGCGATTCACCCCGGTATGCACGGAACAACTTTCGGCGGTGGACCGCTGGCCTGCGCTGTGGCGATTGCCGTGATTGACACGATTGAAAATGATGGGCTGCTTGCACAGGCTGAAGAAGTGGGCAACTACTTCCAGGAGCAACTGCGCGAGCTGGCAAAGAAGCACGAAACGATTACGGAAGTCCGCGGCAAGGGCCTGATGATTGGCGCGGAGCTTGATTCCGCAGAGTTGGCAAAGCTGGTGGTTGAGGAAATGCTCAAGCAGCACATTCTCATTAACTGCACCAGCGAAACAACGCTGCGTTTTCTTCCGCCTTACATTCTGGAGCGCGCGCATGTGGATACGGCCATCGCCGCGCTGGACGAAATTTTCACCGAGTATGCGGTCACGTTCAGCGGGGCCGTATCCGACAATACGGCGGCTGCGCAAGCTGCAGGAGGTAACCGTGGCTAGCAAAACTCTTATCGAACCAGTTCCCGTCGCATCAGACGCTGACGTTCTGGCCGCAGCGGCACGCATGTCTGGTGAGGACCTGTGCTCTATTTCGGACCTGTCCAGTGCCGAGGTTCGCGCAGTCCTCAAACTTGGTCATGATGTAAAGCGCAATCCGCGCGACTATCGCCATGCACTCGACGCGAAGCAGATGGTGCTGATGTTTGAGAAGGCCAGCCTGCGCACGCGCCTGAGCTTTGAGACCGGCATCAACACGATGGGCGGTAATGCGATTTTTGTTGACCAGACCAACTCCCCGCTCGGCGAACGTGAGTCGATTGCCGATGTTGCGAAGAACGTGGAGCGTTGGGTGGACGTGATTGTGCTGCGCACCTACGCGCATGACACAATTACTGAGATGGCCGCAAATTCGCGCGTACCTGTAATCAATGCGCTCTCGGACTTTGAACATCCCTGCCAAGCACTTGCTGATTTCATGACGCTGGAAGAGCACTTCGGCTCGCTGCCCGGACTCAACTTCACCTACGTTGGCGATGGCAACAATGTTTGCCACTCGCTGATGCTGGCGGGCGCACAGCTTGGTGTCAACGTCACAGTTGCCACGCCGCGCGGCTACTCGCCTGATATTGAGATCGTTACCAAGGCGCGTGAGATTGCCGCGGCTAACAACTGCGAGATCAAACTGCTGCAAGACGCGCAGGCAGCCGTGGAAGGTACAGACGCAATCTACACCGACGTTTGCGTGAGCATGGGAATGGAGCACGAGTCTACGAAACGAGCGCCCATCTTCCGCCCCTTCCAGGTAAACGAGCAGTTGATGTCGGAAGCTCCTTCGCATGCGGTGTTTATGCACTGCCTGCCCGCGCATCGCAATGCTGAGGTTACCGATGCCGTGCTCGACGGTCCTCAGTCCATTGTCTTTGACCAGGCGGAAAATCGCATGAATGCGCAGAAGGCATTGCTGCTTCTACTGCTGGGCGGGTTGTCGAACGTAACGAAGTTTCAGTAACAGGTAACCTGTTTTTGGAGAAAAACCGTGAAGATGTGGTCCGGCCGCTTTCGCGAGCCGCTTGATACGGAATTTGAGCAGTGGCAGCGGTCAATTGTTTTCGACTGGCGGCTGTTGCCGCAGGAAGTCGCGGCAAGCAAGGCACATGCTTCGGGACTGTGCGCCGCTGGCATTCTGACAACCAGTGAGACCGCAGAACTGCGCGCGGCGCTGGATGCGATTGCTGCTGATTTTGCCACCGACGCGGGCAAGGCTGCCGTGCGCGATCACGCGACGGCGGAAGATATTCATCACTTTGTTGAGATGTCGCTGGTGCAGCGTGTTGGTTCACTCGGGCTGAAGCTGCATACGGGCCGCAGCCGCAATGAGCAGATTGCCACCGATCTGCGGCTCTATGTTCGCGATCAGATTGAGCGTGCGATTGATTCGTTGACTGCGTGGGCCAGTGCGCTTGTGGAGCAGGCAGAAAAGGCCGGTGAGGCTCCGATGCCCAGCTATACACATTTGCAGCGTGCAGAGCCTGTGCTGATTGCGCACTGGCTGCTGGCATATGCAGAGATGCTGCTGCGCGATATCTCTCGTCTCAAGGATGCTGCGGCGCGGCTCAACTATTGTCCGCTTGGCTCGGGACCGATTGCAGGTGCAACACTGGAAGTGGATCGCTGGATTGCAGCGAAGGAGCTTGGATTCACTGCTCCCACGCCGAACTCGATGGACGCGACAAGCGACCGCGACTTCGTGCTTGAATTTCTAAATGCTCTAACCTTTGTTGGTCTGCATGCAAGCCGCTTTGCGGAAGAGATTACGCTTTTTGCTACGGCTGAGTTTGGTTTTGTCTCGCTGCCAGAGGCGTTTTCTACCGGGTCGAGCGCTATGCCGCAGAAGAAGAATCCTGACCTGACGGAACTTCTGCGCGCCAAGGTGGGACGCATTCATGGTGCTGCGGAAACCGTCACGCTGCTGCTCAAGGGACTGCCGCTGGCTTACAACAAAGACATGCAGGAGACGCAGGAGCCGGCGTTTTCCGTTGAGTTTGTTCCGCCAATGATTGCGCTTGTTGCGCGCTTTACGGCTGCGCTCCAGTTCAATCATGATGCCATGCAGAAGGCTGCGGAGAACGGCTATCTGAATGCGATGGCTGCTGCCACATACCTCGTGTACAAGGGCGTTCCGTTCCGCACGGCGCATGAAAAGATTGGCAATGCTGTTCGCTATGCGCTAGAGAAGGGCGTGGAACTGAATGCGCTTTCTCTCGATGAATTGAAGCAGTTTGGCGACGAGTTTGGTGCGGACTTCTTCCCGGCAATCGACCTGAATGCCACGCTTGATTGCCACAACGTGATTGGCGGTACGGCACGGGCTCGCGTTCGCGAGGCGTTGACGCTGACCAAAGAACGTATTGCAGCATTGGCTCCGAAACAGGAGGCCGTCTATGCAGGTGCGTAAAGCACGGCTGCAGGACGCCTCGCACGTCTACGACCTGGTGAACTCTCTCTCCCACGACGGCACGCTGCTCAGGCGGTCGTTTGCGGAGGTTTGCGAAAATATCCGCGACTTTACTGTCGCCGTCTCCGACGCAGGCGTTTTTCTCGGTTGCGGTGCGCTGCACTTCTATGGGCCGCATCTGTGCGAAGTGCGGTCTATCGTGGTGCGTCCGGAAGCGAAGGGCCAGGGTGCGGGTGGGCGCATCCTTGGTGCGCTCATCGATGAGGCGGAAGATCACGGCATCCAATCGGTCTGCCTCTTTACACGCATTCCCGACTTTTTCTTCAAGTACGGCTTTCGTACGGTGGAAGATAAGACCGAGCTGCCGGACAAAATCTTCAAGGACTGCCAGAGCTGCCCACGCCTGCACCGCTGCGACGAAACTGCGATGGTACGTGGCCGGATTCCGCGTGTTTCCATCCTTGGACCGCGCGACGAAGCTCAGCAACTGGTCCGCATTGGCGGTTAATACGCGTTAAAAGCTTCTCCTGCGGGCAACCAATTTCCGTAAAAAGCCATTTAATCCTCTTGGAAAGAGTTGTTGTTTGCCGCGGAAGGATGCCGCGGCGACCTTTGTCTAATCCGTAATCCCGTGGCAACAAAAAGAGGAGAAGAACGCATGAAAAAGAAACTCATGATTTTGGGCGCGTTACTGTGTACGGCCTCATTGACCTGGGCCGATACGCGCGACGATGCAACAAAGCGTCTGCAAATGGCGGCCCAAACGTTAACTGAAATCACTACCGCACCCGACAAGGGCATTCCCCTTGAAGTTCTGGACAATGCGAAGTGCATTGCCGTGGTGCCGCATATGGTTAAGGGTGGCTTTATCTTTGGCGCACAGGGTGGCCGTGGCGTGGCTACCTGCCGCATCGGCAAAGGCTGGAGCGCACCGGCATTCTTCGCCATTACGGGCGGAAGCTGGGGCCTGCAGATTGGCGTGCAGGGCGTGGATCTGGTCATGATTATCCAGAACCAGGCCGGCATGGAGAAGCTGCTCTCCAGCAAGTTCCAGATTGGTGCAGACGCTTCGGCTGCTGCCGGCCCGGTGGGCCGCCATACTTCCGCGAACACGGACTGGAAGATGGATGCGCAGATTCTTACCTACTCGCGTGCCAAGGGCGTTTTTGCCGGGCTTACTTTGAACGGCAACGCGGTTCGCGCCGATGACGATGCGAACAAGGCCGTCTACGGCACGGACGACGAACGCGGCATCCTGACCGGTAAAGTGAAGACGACTCCGGCGGGGTTGGGCTTTGTGCGTGCTGTTCGCCGGGCACGCCAATTGGCGGCGGCTCAGTAACCTCTTCGGAATACAACGTGAAAATGCCCCGGTGTAATTGCCGGGGCATTTTTCTGTGCCATGACGACTTCATGCCATGCCTTGCGGTACGGCGCTCGACTATACTGCACCCGTGGCACTTCTCACGGGCGACTGGAAACTCGACGCTGCGCTTGGCTCCTGCCTTCTGCTGGGGCTGCGGCATGGTTTTGATTATGACCACCTGGCCGCCATCTCGGACATTACCGCCGTGCAGCGCAACTGGCGGAGCGGGCTGCGGCTGGGCATGACGTATGCGCTGGGGCATGCCTTTACTGTGGCCGTGCTGGGCGTTGCCGTGCTGCAACTGCACATGGGATTGCCGGAAGGGCTGGATCACTGGACGGAACGGCTCATCGGGCTTACGCTCATCCTGCTCGGCCTTGGCGTGGTGGCGGGCATCCTGCGTAAGGATGCGCATGGACACACACATTCGCGCGTGGAAAGCCGACTGGCGATTGCGATTAACGGCGTGCTGTGGCTTGGCTGGAAGATTCGATGTTTGTGGAATCCAGCAGCGCCAAAGCCTGAACGCTTTCAGTGGATGTACAGCGGTAAATCGGTCTTTCTTATCGGCATGTTGCACGGCATTGGAGCGGAAACGCCCAGCCAGCTCGCCTTATTTTTCCTTACAGCAAATCTTGGCGGTACTTCCCGCGGCATTCTTGGGCTTGTGGCCTTCTCCGCAGGGCTTGTGGCGATGAATGCGCTGATGACGGCTTCGCTTGGCGGGGCTTTCAAGGCTGGCGGCGGGCATCCGCGGATTTACCAGTTCATTGCGTGGACTGGAGCGGCTTATAGCTGCATTATCGGAACCATCTTTCTGTTTGGGATTTCGGATAAGCTGCCGCCGTTGGGATAGCAGGTTACAGCGGTCAGGTTTCAGGTGTCAGTTGTTCCCTGTTTTCCAGGCTTCGGTTACGGCCAGGCTCAGCTCTTTCTGGCCTTGTGCGTTGGGATGCACGGCGTCAGACATGTCCTCTGAGGTTCCCTGCAAATACTTTCTTGTGTCGAAGAGATGCACGTTGAGGCCGTCGTTCGCTAAGAGCGTGGCATTGGCGGCTATATCCGCGTTGTAGGCGAGGCATGGCGCGTCTGAAGACTGGCAGCCTGTGCCTGCGCTGGTTTGCTGCTGGCGTGGGACGGTTCCCGCGAGTATCTGCGGTAACTGTGCCGCGGTTGCTGCGGCAGGGGAACCGATTGCTGCTACGGAAACTCCATCTTCTCCAGCGTTGGTCTGCGTAAAGGTGATGGTGTGCTTGCCGCTGGGAACATTCGGAAAACGTAGAAGGCCCAGCGAACGCGTGGAGCCGTTCTGCGTGGCGATTAACGGCTGCATCTGTGCTGAGGCTTCGCTGGCTGCTGCGCCATCGAGAGAATAGGTGTAGGTTGCCGAGGAGCCGTCGTCGATTACGGCCCATGCGTAGATAGCTCCGGTTTTGGCGGTGGTGATGGTGAAGCTGACTGTCGCTCCCTGCCCTGCTGTCTTCCATGCGGTCCAGCCGCTGGAGCTATCGACGCCTCCAGGGCCGGTTGCGGAGAAGCCTGCGTCTCCTGCGAGAGTTTTTCCTGCTGATGGAATTGCGAGCCACGCCAGCGCGGCGAGGTGGCATTGCGTAAAGATTGGTTCGTAAGCGCCGGAGCTGCGTACGTCTACGTCATTTGTTCCGATGAGAACGGTATAGGTTGTTTGCGCGGACTGCGCCAACTGCGCGCCGGGCGCGAAGATTTGGCGCGGAGCGATGTCGCAGGCCTGATCGCCCGTATTGGCGTGATTGGTGAAGCTGACCTTTTCCTGTCCGGCAACGAGCGAAGGATAGGCTTCTTTCGCCGGATTTGTAAGCGTGGCACCTTTTGTAATGAAGTCGCCGAAGGCCTGGTATTGCGTGCCGACAGCAACAATGGTGGCGCTTGCGCAGCCCCAGATGAAGAGCAGCGCGAAGCCCATTCCAAGAACCGCCATCAAGATGTTTTTTGTGCGCTTCATGCCGCCATTGAATCGCAGATTTGGCGCGGCGTGAGTAGGAATGCGGGCGATTCTGCGTAGAGGATTCCCGCAATGGTGCGGGTTCCTGATTCGGAACGCTTATGACTCGGTAAAGGCTTCTACGAGAGCGGTCCATTCGTCCTGTAGAGAGGCGCGGTGGAATTTGCGGCCAGCGCGGCGATACCAGTAGTCGGCGTTCCACTCTACGCCCTCTTTGCGGTGAAGATAGGCGTGGACGGCCATGGCGTCGAGAGTTTCCAGCTCGTCCACCTGCGCGTGGGCTTGTGCCCAGTCGCCTTTGGCGTCCCACCAGAGCGCCGTCAGGACCGGCGAGAGTGCGCTGGGAGGTTCCGGCCCGGACAGGGTTGCGAAGAACTGTTGGCGGTGCATGGGAGCGTCCTTTCTGCGGATTGCACTTTTAACTGTGCAGAAATTGAGGTGATTCTGGTCTTATTATTTTTTCATATATTATTGAAAATTAATTAGTTAAGTGTTGATTTTTGAGAGTATCGGGGGGGGGGGGGGTGGGGCCGTTTTGGG